>JAGXIJ010000125.1 GCA_024635675.1 Gillisia sp. | reverse complement strand
ATTCTGTTCTCTTGAAAAGTTTATTATAAGGAATAGATTTATATTTTCCTTCCTGAATAAATAGAGCCTCTCCAAATTGACCAGAAAGAACCACATTTCTAGGCTCCCAGGTGAACTTATAGTTCCAAAGGTTGGTATCACTTTCCGGGGCTACTAATCCTCCACAGAAAGATTCGAATAACAACAATTTACCTCCCTGATCGCGAATTCTATCTATCACTTGCATCGCACTCATATGGTCAATACCAGGATCTAAACCCATTTCATTCATAAAAACTAGACCATTTTCTTTTACCTCTTTATCCAAAGCCATCATTTCTTTGGTTACGTAAGATGCAGATATCAAGGATTTCTTCAATGAAATACAATCTTTAGCAACTTCTATATTGAACCTGGCAGGCAGCATGGATATAACAATGTCCGACTGCTCAATAGCTTTCTCTCTACTAATTTGATCTGTAATATCTAAAGAGATCACAGTGCAATTCTTGTGAGTACCATACATTTTTAAGGCTAATTGTATATCAAGGTCTGCAATAGTGAGTTGTATATTCTCTTTTACAGATATCTCTAATAAGTATGATATGAGTACCGAGGTAGATTTTCCGGCACCGAGTATTAATATATTTCTCATGTTTTAGGGTAATATTGTATTTTAATGAAATGATTCTCACGAATATACTTAATGTTAACCCCTTAGAAAATTATGCATTAGCCTAAATGAGTTTTATTTTATTTACTAGCAAATTGCTCAAAATCAAGATAAATAACTAATAGATACCAGTTGTTCTTAGACAAGAAATCTGTCATAAAAACTGTATTTTAGCAAGCCTTTTGATTTAAACAAAAATCTACAATACCATGTTGGAAAAGATTACCGCACTAAGAAAAGTACTTCATCAACATCCTGAATTATCTGGAGAGGAGATTGAAACGGCACATCGTATTAAAAATTTCCTGTCGCATAATCCGCCTTCAGAATTAATTGAGGGCATTGGAGGGCATGGCCTTGCAGCGATCTATTCATTTGGAGAGGAAGGGCCTGTAATACTAATTCGTTGTGAGTTGGATGCCTTACCAATACAAGAATCAAACTTGTTCGAATATCGTTCAGGCATCAATGGAGTTTCGCATAAATGCGGACACGACGGGCATATGGCAATCGTTGCCGGTTTGAGCTATTGGATAAAAGAACAAACTTATAAGAAAGGGAAAATTATTTTGCTCTTTCAGCCTGCAGAGGAAACAGGCAAAGGAGCAAAGGCAGTAATCGAAGATGATAAGTTCAAAGAATTCAAACCAGATTATGTTTTTGCATTACACAATATTCCCGGGGAATCATTAAATACCATTATTAGGGTACAAAACAATTTTTCTTCCTCTGTACAAAGTCTGGGGATCTTGCTTAAAGGAAAAGAATCTCATGCCTCAGAACCGGAAAATGGAGTAAATCCTGCCCTTGCGATTGCAGAATTAGTAAATCAATTTAATTTGTTAAATATATTAGAGCCTGAAAAATCAAATTTTACCCTATTAACCCCGGTACATATAAAAATGGGGCAGATAGCCTATGGAGTTTCAGCCGGTTCAGGAGAATTACATTATACTTTAAGAACCCGGGATGAAGCGCACATGGAGAGGTTAAAATCGGCAATAAAGGAACTCCTTACCAAAATATGCAGTCAATATAATCTCGGATTAGAAACTGGTTGGTTCGATTATTTTCCGACTTCCACAAATGATCCTTTTTGTAATGAGTTGATTGGAAAAGCTGCAGAAATTAATAATTTAAGAATACATGAAAAACCATACCCGTATAAATTCGGTGAAGATTTTGGTTGGTTTTCTAAATATTACAAATCGGCTATGTTTGGTATCGGCTCTGGAGAGAACTCCCCTGCCCTGCACAATCCGGATTACGATTTTCCTGAAGAAATTATCCCGACAGGAATGGCGATGTTCACTTCCGTTATTGATCAAATCCTTAAATCAAAGCATTTAATCACTTGAGATTTATTTAAATGTTAACCCAATTTTTATAAAACGGAATATTTCCGACTTCTCTTTTAAATCCTTATTTTTGCGACTATGGGATTAACTAACAATGATACATTTAAAAAATTACGAGTTGCACTTAAACTTCGTGATGACGATATAGTACAAATTTGTGCACTGGTAGATTTTAAAGTTACCAAAAGTGAGCTTGGCGCCATCTTTAGAAATGAAGATCACCCTAAATATGTAGAATGTGGAGATCAATTTTTAAGAAACTTCCTGAATGGATTGGTGATACATATGCGTGGCCCAATGCCTAAAAAGAAACCATCAGAAAAGAAAAGCGAGGAATAGTAGTATTGCTATAATCAATAAAAAGCCGAAATCTGGATAGGATTTCGGCTTTTCTGTACCTCTTCATTTTTTACCAAACTATACTCTTGGAAGATCACCATCTCCTTTAAGCGGTAAGCTAGAAACTCCCATTAAATATTTATCTACATAGTGTGCAGCTTCCCTACCTTCAGAAATCGCCCATACTATTAGGGATTGACCTCTTCTTGTATCACCCGCAACAAAGATTCCGGGAACATTGCTCATATAATTTTCTATCGAGGCTTTAATATTACTCCTTGGGTCCATTTCTAAACCTAGTTGCTCAGGTAAACTTGTTTCACTTCCTGTAAAACCCATTGCTAATAATACCAGCTCGCAATCCCATTTTTGTTCAGTTCCAGGAATTTCAGATAATTGAGGACGCTCACCTAATTTATGCGTCCACTCTACTTGTGTTGTGATTAAACCAGTTAAGTTCCCTTCTTTATCTCCCAAAAACTCTTTTGTAGAAATGCTCCATTGCCTTTCTGCTCCTTCTTTATGCGAGGAGGTGGTACTTAGCCTCATAGGCCAATATGGCCATGGCTGATTTTTAGGTCTATCCAAGCCTGCCTTTCCCATAATCTCAAAGTTAGTTACACTAATAGCTCCTTGTCTGAATGAAGTTCCTATACAATCACTTCCCGTATCTCCCCCTCCAATAACTACTACTTTCTTGTTTTGTGCTGAAATTTCTTCTCCCGAAAACGGTAAATTATCCACTCTCCTATTGTTTTGAGCTAAGAAATCCATCGCCTGAACCACTCCTTTTAAATCTGCCCCTTTAATTGGTAATTCTCGGCTCACAGTTGCTCCACCGCAGAGTACAATTGCGTCGTGGTCAGATTTTATTTCTTCAACAGCTATATTTTTACCAACATGAGCTCCAGTAATAAATTTTATACCTTCTTCTTCTAAAACTTCCAAACGCCTATCTATAACAGATTTTTCCATCTTAAAATCCGGGATACCATACCTTAGCAGGCCTCCTGCTTTTTCATCCCTTTCATAAACGCAAACATAATGTCCCGCGCGGTTTAGTTGTTGTGCTGCCGCAAGACCGGCAGGACCCGATCCAATTACAGCCACTTTTTTACCAGTTCTGCTCTCCGGAATTTGTGGTTGTATCCAACCATTCTCAAAAGCCTGCTCTGCAATATTCTTTTCAATATTTTCGATAGTTACAGGATCTTCATTGATGTTTAAGACACAAGCTTCCTCACAAGGTGCCGGACACAATCTCCCAGTAAACTCGGGAAAATTGTTAGTGCTGTGCAATATTTTAGCAGCACTCTGCCATTTGCCTTTGTAAACTGCATCATTAAAATCGGGAATCAAATTACCCAATGGACAGCCGCTATGGCAAAATGGAACTCCGCAATCCATACAGCGTGCGCCCTGATCTTTTAGTTCCTTTTCTTCAAGAGGAATAGTAAATTCCTTGAATTCTTTCACTCGCTCCTGAGCAGGAGCATAGGCTTCTACCTTTCTTTCATATTCTAAAAATCCAGTTGGCTTTCCCATGTTCCCTATTCTGTTAAATCGATTAATTTTTCTTCTTCTTCTAACCTTATCAATGCCAAACGATATTCTTCTGGCAATATCTTGATGAAGTTTGGCAGACATGGCTCCCAGTTTTCAAGGATCCTTTGTGCTAATCTACTTTGTGTGTAATTGTAATGGTTGGTGATCAACTTTTTAAGCAGCAACTTATCTTCCTCCTCCTTCACTTCTTCCAAGTTCAAATCTTTAGCCAGACAATTCTTTCTGAATGAATTTTTTTCATCAAAAACAAAAGCCAAACCTCCACTCATTCCGGCTCCAAAATTCCTACCTGTCTCTCCTAAAATCACAGCCACTCCTCCGGTCATATATTCACATCCATGATCTCCAATACCTTCGGAAACGGCGAGAGCGCCACTATTTCTTACGCAAAAACGCTCTCCTGCAACACCATTAAAATAAGCCTCGCCACTAACAGCTCCATATAAAGCAACGTTTCCAATAATAATATTATCTTCTGCCTTCAGAGTAGACTCCTCAGGGATCTTTACAATTAGTCGGGCTCCGGAAAGACCTTTCCCCACATAATCATTTGCATTTCCATCAACTTTAAGACTGAGTCCTTTAGTTGCAAAAGCCCCAAAACTTTGACCTGCTGAACCTTTAAAATTGATCTTCAAGGTATTGTCTGGAAGGCCCTGCTCCCCATATATCTTAGATATTTCATTACTTAAAATAGCTCCCACTGCTCTATCGGTGTTATGGATTTCAAGATCCAACACCATTTTTTCTTTTCTGAATAAGGCAGGATGGGCCAATTCTATAATTTCAAAATCTATTGATCTTTCTAAATGATGATCCTGCTTTTCGGAATTATATACTGAAACATTTGCAGGAACATCTATTTTATGCAGAATTGGACTAAGATCTACTCCGGCAGACTTAAAGTGGTCAACGGCTTTTTGCCGGTCTAATTTATGAACTTGCCCAACCATTTTATCTACAGTTCTAAAGCCCAATTGCGCCATGATTTCCCTGAGTTCTTCAGCTATGAAATACATGTAATTTACCACATGCTCCGGCTTCCCTTCAAATTTCTTCCTCAAGTCCGGATTTTGAGTTGCAATTCCAACCGGGCAAGTATTTAAATGACAAACCCTCATCATGATACATCCCGAAGCCACTAGTGGTGCGGTTGCAAAACCGAATTCCTCTGCTCCTAAAAGACAAGCAACCGCCACATCCCGACCGGTTTTCAACTGCCCATCACATTCTAATTTAATCCTGCTTCTAAGATCGTTAAGTACCAATGTTTGCTGGGCCTCAGCAATGCCCAATTCCCATGGTAACCCGGCATGACGAAGTGAAGTAAGAGGCGATGCCCCTGTACCCCCATCATAGCCAGAAATAAGGATAACATCTGCTTTCGCTTTTGCCACACCCGCAGCAATTGTTCCTACTCCCACTTCAGAAACAAGTTTCACATTGATCAAGGCTTCGCGGTTGGCAGATTTAAGATCATAGATTAACTGCGCTAAATCTTCTATAGAATAAATGTCGTGGTGTGGAGGCGGAGAAATAAGCCCTACATACGGAGTGCTGTTTCGAGTTTTTGCTATTTGTTTATTCACTTTTGGCCCTGGTAAATGGCCTCCTTCTCCAGGTTTAGCCCCCTGCGCCATTTTTATCTGAATCTCGGAAGCATTGGTTAGATAGTTACTTGTTACTCCAAAACGACCAGAAGCTACTTGCTTTATAGCGCTATTACGCCAATCTCCATTCGCATTTTTATAAAATCTATCTGCATCTTCCCCTCCTTCCCCACTATTACTTTTCCCTCCAATCCGGTTCATAGCGATCGCTAAATTCTCATGCGCTTCCTTACTTATGGAACCATAAGACATTGCTCCGGTTTTAAAACGCTTTACAATTTCTGTCCAAGGCTCTACCTCATCTAAAGGAATGGGATCGTAATTGGAGAACTCAAACAAGCCACGAATTGTCATAAGTTGTTTAGACTGCTCATTTACTAAAGCTGCATATTCCTTATAAGTCGCCGGGTCATTATTTCTAACTGATTCCTGAAGTTTTGCAATGGTTAATGGGTTGAACATGTGTTTTTCACCGTTCCGTCTCCATCTGTATTCTCCGCCTATTTCCATATCCAGATCCCCGGAGATATTCTTAGCATTAAAAGTACGTTTATGTCTTTTTGCAACTTCCTTTTCTACTTCATAAAGGCCAATTCCCTCTATTCTGCTAGGAGTGTTTGGAAAATATTTGTTTATAAGCTGAGAATTTAGGCCTAAGGCTTCAAATAACTGAGACCCACGATAAGAGTTAAGAGTGGAGATCCCAATCTTATTCATCACTTTTATTACCCCATTCCCTACAGCCTTATTATAATTTTTCACTGCTTCTTTAAAGTCTACACCATTTAAATTTCCTTCATCTATTTGTTCCTCAATGATCTCATTCACCAGATAAGGATTTATGGCACTTGCTCCAAATCCAAATAACAGTGCAAAATGATGTACTTCCCTAGGCTCGGCAGATTCTATTATAAAGCTCATTTTGGAACGTTTCCCTAGTTTAAACAAGCCACTATTTAAATAAGAACATGCCAACAATGCTGGGATTGGAGCCATAGTTTCATCCACACCCCTATCGGAAAGTATAAGTATAGTTTTACCTTGCTCTATAACCTTGGCTGCGGTTTTTAGCATTTCCTCCAAAGCTGCTTCCAAACCGTTTAGTCCCTGATCAATTTTATATAGAATTGGAATACTTGTGGATTGAAAATCTGGATGGTCAAAATTCTTGATCTTATCCAAATCTTCTTTAGAGATCACCGGATTTTGCATTCGAATCTTTTTACAATAATCTGGAGTGATCTCCATTAAATTGGTATCCCCCCCCAGAGTTAAACTTAGATCGGTAATAAGTTCCTCCCTGATGCCATCCAGTGGCGGATTGGTAACTTGTGCAAATAGTTGTTTGAAGTAGTTATATATAAGCTGTGGTCGTTCTGAAAGCACCGCCAATGGTGTATCTGTACCCATAGAACCAATTGGTTCTTTTGAACTTCCAGCCATGGGAAGTATAATTGTGTTTACATCTTCTTGAGTGTAACCAAAGGCATTTTTACGTAGTTGTATTGATGTTAGATCTACTTCCAAGGATTCATTTCTATATGGAATATCTTTTAGATGAATTCTGTTTTTATCTAACCATTTCTCATATGGTTTACAAGTTGCTATCCTTTCTTTTATCTCCGCATCATTGATTATTCGTCCTTCATTCATATCTACCAGAAACATTCTTCCCGGTTGTAACCTCCCATGAAATGCTATATTTTCCGGTTTAATATCAAGGACGCCTGTTTCTGAAGACATAATTACATAATCATCTTTAGTAACTGAATATCGGGAAGGCCTTAACCCATTCCTATCTAATACAGCACCAATATAATCGCCATCGGTAAATGGCACGGAAGCCGGTCCATCCCATGGCTCCATGATACAACTATTGAATTCGTAAAAAGCTTTTTTAGACTCACTCATCTCCTGATGCTTCTCCCATGCTTCGGGTACTAACATCATCATTATTTCCGGCAAAGATCTACCAGACATTAATAGAAGTTCTACTACCATATCCATAGAGGCAGAATCAGATTTTCCACTTAAGATTATAGGAAAAAGCGCTTTTAGATCCTCATCAAAAAGTTCGCTTTTTAGCAACTCTTCTCTACTACGCATTCTGGCAATATTTCCTCTTAGGGTGTTAATCTCACCGTTGTGGCACATATAACGAAATGGCTGAGCCAGATCCCAAGTTGGAAAAGTATTTGTTGAAAACCGCTGATGCACCAAGGCCAATCGAGTAACAACTTTTGGATCTAAAAGATCCTGGTAGTAGAACTTAATATCCTCAGGCATGAGAAGTCCTTTAAATATTAAGGTTTTGGTTGATAAGCTTGGAAGGTAAAAGTAAGCCCGCTCAGATAATTTGGAATTTAGAATGCTGTGTTCCGTAATTTTTCTTGCGCTATATAATTTAATTTGAAACAGTTTGTCTTCCAAACCATTTTCAGGTTTACCTATAAAAATCTGTTCTATTACAGGCTCCACATCGGCAGCAATAACTCCTAAATGACTAGCATCTATTGGAACCTTTCTCCAACCCAAAACTTTTAGACCCTTTTCATTTATTTGATCTTCAAAAATCTTTTTGCAATAGGCTCGTTGATTTTCCTTTCTGGGAAGAAATACATTTCCCATAGCATACTCTCTTTCGGCAGGTAAATCAAAGTCACAGTTCTCCACAAAAAAATCGTGAGGAATGTCTATTAGTATACCTGCGCCATCGCCGGTTTTTCCATCGCTGCTTACGGCACCTCTGTGTTCCAATTTTTGTAATATTTCCAGTGCCAAATGTATAATGTCATTAGACTTCTTTCCTTTTAAACTACAAATAAACCCCGCACCGCAATTTTCATGTTCAAATTCGGGTGAATATAATCCTTGCTTTTCCTTCATGACTCATCCTTTTTTTCGACTTAATATCGATAAATCTAAATAATAATAAATTGATTACCATATAATCAATAAAATGATTTTTACATTTAATCATTTCTCAAAATATCTATTTTTTAATATGGAATTCGTGATTGAAAAGCTGCTTTTTATCATATCCGCAATAATTTTTTTGGCTCATTTCCAAAAAACTAACTTTTTACAATCATCTATAAGAGATTGAAAATCAGAATCTGACGTTTTCATCAACTTTTGAAGGTGTTTTTATAGTCAAAAACACAAAAACGAGTAGAATCTAATCAGGAAAATGATAATTTGAAGGTTTTTTTATATTAATTAATTAACACCCCCTAAATTTTAGGGGGTGTTAATTAATAATAACATAAATTTCAAGAGGTACCCCCTATTTTTTTAAAGTTTTATCCAAAATATATATAGATTAGCGATCAACTAAACTGTATATCATTATGAAAAAAATCTATTTACCTCTCGTTCTTCTTTTTGCTCTCAATTCTTATGCGCAAGAAGAAGAGGCTCCAACAAAAAGTTTCAACATATCAGGTTCTGCTGATGTATATGCACGCTTCAATTTAAATTCCTTCAATCGAAATTATGAGGAACTAGTTGCGCCGGCTCCCGCAACATCTTTCGCTAACGATCCCGGTTTTGCAATAGGAATGGCTAACGTAATTATGAGTTACGAAATGGGAAATGTAGGAGCAGTAGCAGATCTCGTATTTGGACCTCGAGGAGAAGATGCCGTTTTTAATTCCGTAGGAAGTTCCAATATCGTAAATCAGCTTTATGCATACTGGAATGTGAGTGATAAAGTAACCTTAACTCTGGGTAACTGGAACACGTATTTGGGGTATGAGGTTATCTCACCCACAGCAAATTTTAATTATTCTACTTCCTATATGTTCTCTTATGGACCATTTTCACATACGGGGATAAAAGCAGATTTTGCTCTAAATGATGAGTTTAGCGCGATGGTCGCAGTAATGAATCCTACAGATTATGCGGAGTTCAATCCTGCAGGCAGCTATACTCTTGGTGCACAGCTTGGATATGCAAAGGATGCCGGAAGTGCGTATCTGAATTTCCTCTACGGAGATCAAGATGGGAAACTTGATGGAAATGGCAATAATGGCGGAGATGTTTCTGCTGGCTCTACTTTTCAGGTAGACCTAACTGCCGGTGTAGATGTATCAGATGAATTTTACTTAGGCTTCAACACCACCTACAATACTACCGCTACCGGGGAAGCTTTTACCGATACCGGAATACGAGATGTTGATGAGGATAATTTTGGATTTTATGGTGCAGCAATTTATCTACAGTATAGCCTAAGTGACAGTTTTGCCCTAGGCACAAGAGGCGAATATTTTAAAGAATTTAATGGCGGCGCAGGAGCTTTAGGTGTTTATGATGCAGAGGGTGATGCCGGAGTTTTTGCTGTAACCGTATCAGGGAATATCGCATTAGGTGATCTTATGTTGATCCCAGAGGTCCGCCTGGATTCAGCTGATCAGGACGTATTTACAAATACAGACCTAGACGGAACACAAGGCAGCTTAGCATCTCTTCTTCTTGCAGCTGTATATAAATTTTAATCTAAATATATAAATCATGAAAAAAATAGAAGCCATCATCAGAAAATCAAAATTTTCTGCAGTTAAAAAAGCCTTACATCAAATAGGCATCAACTTCTTTTCCTATTGGGATGTAACCGGTTTGGGAAACGAAAAACTAGGAAGTGTATATCGGGGAGTTTCCTATAGCACTAGTGATATTCAGCGAAGATATTTATCGATAGTTGTGAATGATTCTTTTGAACAAGCCACTATCGATGCCATTCTCACTGCGGGACGGACGGGAGAAGTTGGTGATGGGAAAATATTTGTCTCAGATATCAATGAAGCCTATAGAATTCGCACCGGTGAGAAAGGAAAAGAAACTCTAAACTAATTATTAAAGAATAAAATGTTAATTATATGGACTCAGGATTATTTACAGCAAACAATATATGGATGATGATATGTACCGGGTTGGTATTTTTTATGCACCTCGGTTTTTCATTGCTCGAGATTGGACTTACCAGACAAAAGAATACCATAAACATCCTCTTCAAAAATCTATTTATTATTTGTGCGGGTTTACTTATGTACTATATAGGAGGTTTCAATTTGATGTATCCGGGATTTGAGGAAGGTTCTGCAGGGATCTTGAAATTTGCGGGCTTCGGAATTTCAGCTCCAGAAAATGGAATGCTCCCCGAATATGCCAGTGGAGGATACACTTGGTGGACAGATTTCCTTTTTCAGGGAATGTTTGCTGCAACTGCAGCCACTATTGTCTCAGGAGCCGTCGCAGAACGTATCAAGATTGGAGGATTTATGATATTTGTTGTTATTTATGTAGGACTAATCTATCCAATAGTTGGTTCATGGAAATGGGGTGGCGGATTCCTTGACAGCATGGGATTTTATGACTTTGCGGGATCTACTTTGGTACACTCTGTTGGTGGTTGGGCCGCATTAGTAGCGATATTTCTATTAGGACCCCGTATTGGTAAATTCAATGAATATAACAAACCTCAACCTATCCCCGGCCACAATATTCCTTTTGCGGTTGCAGGAGTATTAATTTTATGGTTAGGATGGTTTGGCTTTAACGGAGGATCTGTACTATCTGCCGACCCGGCAATTACCTCCTTGGTACTTGTAACAACATCTTTGGCAGCAGCAGCAGGTGGAATTTCAGCATTTTTAGTGTCAACCTTAATGTATAAGAATTATGACCTCACCATGTTTCTTAATGGAATTTTAGGAGGACTCGTAGGTATTACTGCCGGCGCCGATTTAATGTCTCCTAACGAAGCTGTAATAATTGGCCTGATTGCAGGTGGTATAATAGTAATGGGCGTAGCACTTATAGATAAATTGAAATTGGATGATCCAGTGGGCGCAGTTGCGGTACATCTAATCTGTGGAATATGGGGTACCTTGGCAGTAGGGATATTTGGATCTATGGCAGGGATAGATCAATTCCTAATTCAATTAACGGGAGTTGGAATCGTGGGAGCATTTTGTGTAATAAGCTCCTTTATCATACTTGCAATTATTAAATCTGTGGCAGGGATAAGAGTTTCTGAAATAGAGGAATTAGAAGGATTAGACAAGCATGAACATGGAATGGATGCCTATCCAGATTTTAGATCTAACGAGCATTAGGTAAGTAATATTTTTATTATTAGTATTCTCCGGTTAAGATCAGAGAACGCTTCGCTGCTAGATATGAGAACATAGACTTGATTTTAACTAATTGACAATTAGTAATCTAATTCATAAAAAAATCTTGATGCTTTATTAACTCCAAACTTTAAAAAACAAAAAATCCCAAGCAATTGCTCGGGATTTTTTATTTATATGCTAAAAAGTTTAAGCTAAAACCGCTTGAACTTTATCTGCAGCTTCCTGGAATTCTATAGCACTCTGCACATCCAATCCGCTATTATCTATAATTTCTTTTGCGATATCTGCATTGGTTCCTTGTAGACGAACGATAATAGGCACAGTAATGTTCCCCATGTTCTTATATGCATCTACAATTCCTTGAGCAACACGATCACATCTTACAATACCACCAAAGATATTTACAAGGATCGCTTTTACGTTCTCATCTTTTAAAATCAATCTAAATGCTTCTTCTACTCTTTTTGCATCTGCAGTTCCACCAACATCCAAGAAGTTAGCTGGTTCCCCTCCTGCTTGTTTAATAAGATCCATAGTTGCCATTGCAAGTCCTGCTCCGTTCACCATACATCCAACGTTTCCGTCTAGATCTACATAGTTAAGTCCAACTTTTCTTGCTTCAACTTCTACAGGATTCTCTTCACGAATATCACGCATCTCTGCATAATCCTTATGTCTATATAATGCATTGTCATCTATTGTTACTTTTGCATCTACTGCCATGATCTTATCATCACTTGTTTTAAGAACAGGGTTGATCTCAAATAAAGCAGAATCAGATTCTACATATGCAGTATAAAGAGCCATAACGAATTTCGTCATTTCTTTAAATGCAGTTCCACTTAACCCAAGGTTAAATGCAATTCTTCTAGCCTGAAATCCCATTAATCCAACAGAAGGATCTACTTCTTCAGTAAAGATTAAATGCGGAGTTTCTTCAGCAACAGTTTCTATATCCATTCCACCTTCAGTAGAATACATGATCATATTACGCCCTGTAGTTCTATTTAAAAGAACAGACATATAGTACTCTTCCGGCTCACTATCCCCAGGATAATAAACATCTTCTGTAACTAATACTTGGTGAACTTTTTTACCTTCAGCGGAAGTTTGAGGCGTAACCAGATTCATCCCGATTATTTGTCCTGCAATTTCTTCTACCTCTTTTAGGTTTTTAGCAAGTTTAACTCCACCACCTTTACCACGTCCTCCGGCATGAACCTGAGCTTTAATAACGTGCCATCCAGTCCCGGTTAGCTCGGTAAGTTCTTTTGCAGCATCTACTGCTTCTTTCGCGTTATGAGCAACAATACCACGCTGAATGCGTACGCCAAAGCTGTTCAAAATTTCTTTTCCTTGATATTCGTGTATGTTCATAATCTGCTTTTCTTCAGTATTAATTACGGAACGCAAAAGTAACAAATGTATAAGTACTGTACCAATCTTTTTTGGGTAATAACTCTCTTCTCTTCAAAAGCTTTAAAAAGTATTTATAATATCGATGATTTAAACCTCCAATTCACTAAATCGTTGTAGTGTTTTCCCTTAATAATATTACGCCAAATAGGAATTCTACCTTATTTTTGCGGTTTAATTTTTTCTAGATGAATAAAGGATTATTAGCATTAGCAATAGGAGGATTTGGGATTGGAATGACTGAGTTTGTAATTATGGGTATTTTACCAGATGTTGCCACCTCCTTGGATATTAGCATTCCAAAAGCAGGACATTTTATTTCTGCCTATGCGTTGGGTGTTGTTGTTGGTGCTCCTTTAATTACAGCTATTGGAGGAAAATGGCCAGCACATAAAATCTTGCTATTATTAATGCTGTGGTTCACAGTTTTCAACACACTTTCTGCATTTTCCGAAAGTTATGAAATGTTACTCGCAGCCAGATTTTTATCAGGTTTACCACATGGTGCTTTTTTTGGAATTGGAGCCGTGGTAGCAGGAAAACTGGCAAAACCCGGAGAATCTGCAAAGGCTATCGCAACTATGTTTACCGGTTTAACCTTAGCAAACGTATTGGGTGTGCCTCTAGGCACCTATTTGGGACATCATTATAGTTGGGGTATTTCATTTTTAATGGTGGGGATAATTGGAATTCTGGCTATGCTGGGAATTAAATTCTGGATGCCTGCTTTAGATAAAGCTTCGCCCGATGGATTTAAAAAAGATTTGAAAGTGCTCAAAAAACCTGAACTTTGGATGGTAATCTTACTTACAACCGTTGGAACAGGAGGTTTTTTCGCCTGGTATAGTTATATAGCTCCTTTAATCACAAATGTTGCAGGACACGATGAAAGTGTGGTGAGTTATGCTATGATTCTTGCCGGTGTGGGAATGGTTGTTGGGAATTTTTTAGGAGCGAAACTAACAGAAAAGTTTAGCCCTATATATGCCGTAATCTTTACTTTAATTACGATGGTAATTCTTTTAGTTGCCAATACATACTTGGCACATGATCCAGTTTTAATACTAATTATGACCTTTCTAATAGGTATGGTCGCTTTCTGTATAGCAACTCCCATTCAAATGGCGGTAATAAACTCGTCTAAAGGATCTGAAATGTTAGGTTCTTCTTTAAATCAGAGCGCCTTTAACATGGGGAATGCCTCCGGAGCATATTTGGCGGGTTTACCAATTGCGATGGGATACGGTTTAACCTCCGCAACTTTAGTTGGTGCTGCGATGGCTGGTAGTGGTGTTTTAATCGCTTTTGGAGTTATATTACTAAGAAAAAGAAATCAAGAAAGATTGCCAATCCTCACAGAGGCTTAGACATAATCCTTAATATTGGCATTGTGTTATACATTATACAGATATAATTAATGTGTATTATTTTGACATTCCTCATATCTTATTAAAAATGTCGGTTATTTTTGCAATTTAAAATCCAACTTTAATGAATAATCAAGACCTCATAAACATTGCCTCTGAATTTGGGAGCCCAATTTATGTATACGATGCTGAAAAAATTCAGTTTCAATATAATAGACTTACCTCAGCTTTTAATAAGATCGAAAATGTTCGAATAAATTATGCTGCTAAGGCCCTTTCTAATCTTTCGATCCTTAAATTGTTTAATTCTTTAGGTTCTGGTCTAGATACAGTTTCTATTCAGGAAGTTAAATTAGGCTTGAAGGCTGGGTTTGAACCCTCTAAAATTATATATACTCCAAATGGGGTTTCCTTGGAAGAGATTGAAGAGGTGACTACTCTTGGGGTTCAAATTAATATCGACAACCTATCTATTCTGGAACAATTTGGGACCAGGCATCCTAAGACACCAGTATGCATAAGAATTAATCCGCATGTAATGGCAGGCGGGAACAGCAACATTTCTGTAGGCCACATCGATTCCAAATTTGGGATCTCTATTCATCAGATCCCTCATTTATTGCGAATCGTAGAAAATACCGGAATGCATATAAACGGAATTCATATGCACACGGGAAGTGATATTCTGGATATTGAAGTGTTTTTATATGCTTCTGAAATATTATTTGAAACCGCAAAACATTTCCCCGATCTGGATTTTATAGATTTTGGAAGCGGCTTTAAGGTCCCTTATAAAACAGGCGACATCGAAACCAATATTGAAGAATTAGGCGAAAAGTTGAGCGAAAAGTTTCTTGGTTTTTGTGAAGAATATGGCCGAGAGCTAACTCTTGCGTTCGAGCCAGGGAAGTTTTTGGTGAGCGAGGCAGGGAAATTTATTGCAAAAGTAAACGTAATCAAACAAACCACCTCTACTGTTTTTGCCGGAATAGATTCTGGATTTAATCACCTTATAAGACCTATGCTTTATGGCTCTCAACATGAAATAAGCAATATTTCTCATCCTGATGGAAAAGAGCGATTCTACTCGGTTGTGGGATATATATGTGAAACAGATACGTTCGCCACCAATAAGAGAATTTCTGAAATAAAAGAAGGAGACTTACTTAGTTTTAGCAATGCCGGCGCCTATTGCTTTACTATGGCCAGTAATTACAATTCCAGATATAGACCCGCAGAAGTTCTTTGGATGAATGGAAAAGCGCATTTAATAAGAAAAAGAGAGGTTTTTGAAGATCTAATTCACAATCAAATTGAAATAGATATTTAATCATCTATATAACTTTGCCTGAAAAACTCTATTTTTTTAAATCCCTCATTGAGGGTTTAACCCGAGGTTCTTGATTTATCCATAAACCTTTAGTCATTACATTATTCTATAGGTCTAATTTTTCGAAGGAACGAATTATAGTTAAATAGTATTCTATTACCTTACAAGTTCTAAACTTATTAATTATGCAATTAAAAACAGTTCTTCTAGGTCTTCTAATTAGTTTTGGTTTCTATAGCTTAAATGCTCAAAATCTAACTAAAACAGAAAAAAAAATCCTCGCTAGCGTAGAAGGCAACAATTCTGATGCTATTACTTTTCTGGAAAAAGTAGTGAATATAAATAGTGGGTCTTTAAATTCTAAAGGAGTAAAAGAAGTTGGGTTGGTATTTCAAGAGGCTTTTAATAATATAGATTTTAAGACTCGATGGATAGAAATGCCGTTAGAAATGAACAGAGGAGGACATCTTTTTGCTGAAACATCAGGCAATAAAGGAAAAAAACTATTACTTATAGGCCATTTCGATACGGTTTTTGAAGAGGACAGTCCATTTCAAAAATTCGAGAAGATAAATGATAGCATAGCGCATGCTCCCGGTGGAAATGACATGAAGGGTGGAGATGTAATAATTCTTTTTGCACTTAAAGCTTTACATGAAAATGGACTTCTCAAAGACGCACAAATAATTGCTGCTTTTACAGGGGACGAAGAAAGCACAGGAAAACCCCTTACTATTAGCAGAAAAGATCTAATTGAAGCTGCTAAAAAAAGTGACATTGCTCTTGGTTTTGAAACCGCAACAGGCTACAACAATGCCACGATAGCTAGAAGAGGATCTTCAGATTGGGAAGTAGAAGTAACCGGTAAAAGAGCACATTCTTCTGGGATATTTAATGAAGATACAGGTGCAGGTGCTATATTCGAAATGTCAAGAATTCTTAATGACTTTTATAATGAGGTGAGAGGAGAAGAATATTTAACCTTCAATCCGGGAGTGCTGGTTGGTGGAACCTTTGGGGAAATTGATGACATGACCAGTAAAGGGAATGTGTTTGGCAAGACCAATGTAGTAGCTCAAAAAGCTCTTGTGAAAGGTGGATTAAGATTTATTTCGGAAGAACAAAAAGAAAATGCTAGATCTAAAATGAGAGAAATAGTATCCAAAAATTTACCTCAAACCAGTGCTCAAATAAAATTTACAGATAGCTATCCTGCTATGGCACCTACAGAGGGAAATCAAAAATTACTAGATCTCTTAAGCGAGGTGAGTATAGATCTTAATCAAGGTAAAGTAGAAGCTTACGATCCAAGTAAACGAGGAGCAGCCGATATCTCATTTATTGCCTCGTATGTAGATGCACTAGACGGTTTGGGCACCATGGGTTCCAATGCCCATACACCTCAAGAAACGGTAAACCTATATTCTATAGAAAATTTAACAAAGCGTACCGCCATATTAATTTACAGATTAATCAACACAAAATAATCTCATTGGTAGGAGAATAAAGCTTTGCCAACATTTGGTTAAATAAAAAATAGACAATTCTAAAAATTGATACCTTGCAGTATACAATTGCTGAAATCGATCTATGATCTATATTTTACATGATCCGCAAGAACTTGAGATTGTTGCAGATGAACTGGTTCCCTATTTTGAAAAAATAGATTTCTCCCTTTTATCTGTTCCTATTTCTTCAGATTTTATTCCTGAAGAAAATTCCATAATAATTATTTATTTAGACGACACAGCTTTAAAAAAAATTTTGCTCATTAGCTCAGCTAAAAACTGGCCAATAGGCATTTTACCTCACCCGAATGCTAAAAAAGCTATTAAAGGATTTGGGCTTTCAGAAAAATTAGAAGATGTTATTCAGGAAATTCTTTTAGTTGATGAATTTTGCAAATTGGATATTCTTAAGTGTAACGATATTCCAGTGTTTCAATCGGTTATTATTGGAGATGTCTTTGTTTTTTCTAAAGAAAGGACTCAAACTGGGTTTCTTTCTGAAGTTTTTAGCTTTTTGAAAAATATAAGAAAGTTGCCAGAACTTTCCCATCCTCCTTTTCTTATAAGTGCCGATGGGGAAAAGATCATCCAAACCTCTGCCTTAGGAATTGTTGCGGTAGAACATGCTTCGGGCTCTATAATTTCAAAGAGATTAATTTCGGATTCTGCAATGAATGACGGTAAATTTCACGCACTTATTTTAGCGCCTCAAAATTTGTTTCAACTTCTGGTATTCCTCTTTAGAAGCCTCATTCCAAATCCCAAAGCTATACGACAATTACCTAATTTTATTGGGCAAATAATAACCTCTAATCTTATAATTGAAAATGACTCTCCATTTGAATTCACTATAGATGGAGAAAAATTTAGCAATAAAGTAATAACGCTAAAAGCGGGAAAAGAGCATTTAAACCTTCATCAAAAAAGTATTTATGCCTCTGAAAATAATGGGACAGATGACAAGAAAAGCCTTAAAATAGACAGTCTTCCTACCGGAGAGCGCAGAGAAGAATTAATAAAGAGGAAATTACCCATTTTACCAAGAGCCACCGCAGAGGAATTTCAGGATTTATTTACAGTTTTAAGAGAGAATGCAAAATTAAAATCCTCCTTCCTAGTAATGATGATCCTGGCTACGCTGATTGCTACTTTTGGGCTTTTTGGTGACTCCTCTCCTGTAATTATTGGAGCGATGATCCTTGCGCCCATCATTGCCCCAATTGTCTCCTTTTCCATGGGGATGGTGAGATATGATACCAACATGCTTAAAACCGGAATTGTTACCATACTTATTGGAACTGTGGTGGCTTTAATATTTGCTGCTGGGGTTAGTCTCATAATTCCTTTAAAAGTAATAACAGGCGAAATAGATGCCAGACTTACCCCTACTCTTCTGGATATGGGAATTGCAGTTGCCTCGGGAATAGCGGCTGCATACGCTCATGCCAAGGAAGGAATTGCAAAAAGTCTTGCGGGGGTTGCAATTGCAGTTGCGCTAGTTCCTCCGCTAGCAGTGGCGGGAATTGGAATTGGCTGGTGGGATTGGGATGTTTTTTCAGGAGCCTTCCTACTTTATCTAACCAATCTTGCCGGAATCATCATGTTTGCCGGGATCACATTCTTATTACTGGGTTTTGCTCCCTTTAAACGTGCCAGATTGGGATTGGTTTATACGCTGATAATCATTAGCATCGTAATGATACCACTTTCACTTTCCTTTATAGGATAAAGCGCGAAGCAAGTATTACTTCAAAACTAGAGGGAACCAACTTTGATAGAATCTATCTCCGGGATGTGAAAGTAAGAACTGGAACACCACTTATGGTTTCCCTTAAACTTGTAAGTCCGGAAGCGATAGATTCAGAAGAAATGGGGAAAATAAAAGAACAAATAGAAGAAAAAATTGGTCAACCAATAATTCTGGAAGTGATCTCGGCTATCGAATTTTAAAATTTCTGTCCTTAATTGCACCCATGTTTTCCAGATTTTTGATGACCTTTGAAATATGCAAAAACTGGATCTACAAGGCTGGAATAGAAAAGAACATTTTGAATTTTTTTCAAATTTTGACGAACCTTTTTTTGGGATAGTTTCTGAAGTAGATTGCACTAAAGCATATAAATTCTCCAAAAATAATGATCGATCCTTCTTTGCTCATTATTTACATAAATCACTAACCGCAATTAATGAAATCCCTGAATTTAAATACAGAATATTAGCTAAAGAGGTTGTTGTTTGTGATATAGTACATGCTGCCGCAACCATTGCTCGTAAGGATGGCACCTTCGCTTTTTCTTTTGCGGAATTCCATCCCGATTTTGATGTTTTTCAAACCGCATTGAATAAAGAGATTAACGAAGTTCAAAACTCTACAGGATTACGTTTAAGTGAGAATACTCAAAGATTGGATGCCATCCATTATTCTTCATTCCCGTGGCACAAGCTAACCGGGCTCACCCATTCCAGAGATTTTAAAACCAGTGATAGCGTCCCAAAAATTACTTTTGGGAAGATGTACGAACAAAACAGCCAGTTAAAACTACCCGTTGCAATTAATGCTCATCATGGTTTAATGGATGGTTTTCATGTTGCAAAATTTTTAGAAGTATTTCAAGAATTCTTAGATTTAGAATAGTAAAGAATCTCCTTTTAATACCTTCATTATCTTTTAAGAGAGGAAATTTGTTATCCAAAATTAGCTTTATTTTTAAAAACATCTCATCTATATAAAAACCTAAGACCAACTTACATTTCCTATATTTGCGCTCTAAAAATTAACATTATGAAATATCCACTTTTAGCAGTAATCCTTACACTTTTCTTAGCCTGTGATAGTAAAGACACTTCAAATGATAATGTAGATGTCATGGCCAAAAATGAACTGGAAATTACCACATATATTGAAGGGCATGATTTAAACGCTGAAAAGAGTGATTCAGGTTTATACTATGTTATTAATGAAGAAGGAACGGGAGATCAACCAAATTCAAATTCTAATGTAACAGTAGCTTATAAAGGGTCATTTATAAATGGATCTGTCTTCGACCAAAGTAATGCCAATGGAATATCATTTAATTTACAACAAGTAATAAAAGGATGGACAGAAGGAATTACTTATTTCAAAGAAGGTGGTTCTGGGTTATTATTGGTCCCTGCACATTTGGGTTATGGAAACAATGATTATAGCGGTATTCCCGGTGGCTCCGTATTGATTTTTGAGGTGAAATTGATTTCGGTGAATTAGAATCTTATCATTTTCTATTAGCTAATTTGCACTAAGCTATTTTCTTCCATAAATAGCACGTCTAAATGATCCTGAGGAAATGTTTAAGATAAGTTACTATAAACGTGTATGCCCTCTGCAAACAAAAAGAAGTTTAACAGGGCCGCCAATAACCTGTATTCGAGGTCGGTATCTGCCGTGCGCCAACCAATAGTATCATTTTTCAATGGGTTGATGGAAAAAAACAGATTTTCAAAGGGCTAGCAAGGTCAGGTAAACGAAAGGTTTGTTGGTACATGTTTTTAGAAAAATTGGCCGCGGCCTTCATTCTCCTTTAATTTTTTAACCCTTGATTCGCATCATTAACTAGGTTTTTTGAGTATCAAACAATAAAAATATAATTGACATTACCTTTTCTTTCATTTTTTTTCTAAGAATTGAAAAAGCCTTAACCATTTGCTTTTCAACGGTGTTCACAGACACATTTTGATATTCAGCAATTTCAACGTAAGTTAGGCCATCCTGCTTACTCAATAAGAATGTTTCTTTGCATTTAGGAGGCAATTTCTCTATTTCATGTTGTACGAGAGTCAATAGCCTATTGGCTTCTTTTTCATCTATTAATTCAACAAAATTATCTAAACCTTCTATATACTTTTTCTCTAGTACGGTAACAGCTTTTTCCTTTCTGTATTGATCTATAAATTCGTTATAAACTGATTTATAAAGGTAATTCTTAATAGAAATATTAGCATCTAACTTTTTGCGATGTTGCCACATTCTAGTAATAACATTTTGAACAATATCTTCCGATTTATAGTTATCTCTGGCTAGGTTACTAGCATAATCACATAGCTTTTTATAATACAAATCTACTATATAAGAGTATGCAAGAGTGTCACCTTTTTTAAGGTGTTTGATAAGTTTTTTTTGACTGGAAAATACGTAGCGCAATTAGGTAGTATGAAATTAAATCAAAACAAATTTAATTTTTTTTTAACAAAGAGGGGGGGTATAGTAGTTTTAGTTTCGTTATAGAAGTATAGATGTTATAATATAAATGGATAAAAATATAGAAATATTAATTATAAAGTTTCTTAGCAAAGAATCAAATGTCGATGAACTTAGACAATTGGAACTATGGATAAGCAACCCAAAGAATGAAATACTGTTTCTTGAATATATCAAGATCAATACGTTTTCGAATATGGCAATCAGTAAGTATGATATCAAAATAGCCAAAAAAAATATTGTTCGTAGTATTCGAAAAGAAAAATATCAGATCAATAACATATTAAAATACGTTGCCGCAGCTGTAATTATTGGAATGTTTGCTTCAACCTACCTTTTCAGAGATGATATATTTATTAGTCGTGTAGAAAGTGTTCCAGTAGTCGTGAATGATATAGAAGCAGGAACTAATAAAGCATCACTAACACTAAGCGACGGCTCGGTAGTATTATTAGAGAAAGGAGGGTCTTTTAAATCTAAAAACGCTAAAAGTAACGGAGAGGAAATAGTTTATGGTACCACTAAAAATAAAACAACTTCTAAAATCGCTTATAATTATCTCACCATTCCGAGAGGAGGTCAATTTTTCGTCAAACTCTCTGACGGAACCCAAGTATGGTTAAATTCTGAATCTCAACTTAAGTATCCAATAAGTTTTATTGATGGAGAACTACGCCAAGTTGAACTTATTTATGGCGAAGCGTATTTTGATGTATCACCAAGTACAAAACATAAAGGTTCAAAATTTAAAATACTTACTGATGTTCAAGAAATTGAAGTCTTAGGAACTGAGTTTAATGTAAAAGCCTATCAAGATGAGAATATTATTTACACAACATTGGTAGAGGGAAAAGTTTTAGTTAAAAACAATAATAAAACTAAAATTTTAAAACCTAAACAGCAGTCAGTTATTGACATCAATACCAATGACATAAAGGTTCAAGAAATTGATATTAATAGTGAAATTAGTTGGATCCATGGAGAATTCATCTTTCACAAAAAACCGCTAAAAGAAATTATGAAAGTTCTTTCTAGATGGTATGATATTAACATAATTTTTCAAAATAAATCTTTTGAAATCACAGAATTTAATGGAGCGCTTAGTCGAGACCAAAAAATAGAAGATATACTAGATTTAATTAAACAAACCAAAATTATTAATGCTTATGAAATAAATAGTAATACTATCATATTAAAATAAAAAAGGGTTGGAAGTATTAACATTTCACCGCTAAACATTTACTCCCCCTTATGTAATTAATCAATTAATTTTAACCAATTTACACACGCAAATTTATGGAAATTAAACCAACTAAAGTTTTGCTTTTTTCTAGAAAAAAACTTCTAACAAACATCATGAAAACTTTAATATTCTTTTTCTGCTCTGTAGTTTTCAGCTTCACTCCAAATAATGTTTTATCTCAAAATGTTAAAGTGAAAATAAACCAAGATAGAACGGTAACAATTGATGAAGTTTTCAAAATAATTAGTAATCAAACGGATTATAAATTTATTTATCAAACCGATTTATTTAACGGTTTACCTGAGGTTCAAATAACTAAAGGAACTATTAAACTTAATAAATTGTTGAAGAAATGTTTTTCAGTTAGCAATTACAATTTTGAAGTTTTAGAAAACAATTCAATTGTAATTAACGAAAAGTCCGATATATTTATTAAAAATAATCAACAAAAACAGATATCAGGTACGATAACTAATAATAATGGTATGCCATTGCCTGGAGTTAATGTGTTTATTAAAGGCACATCAAGAGGAACATCCACAGATTTTGATGGTAATTTTAGTATTGATGTTGAAGAAGAATCTATTCTTGTAATAAGCTATATTGGTTTTAAAACAGTTGAAATTGTTGTTGCAGAACAAACTATAATTAATATTATATTAGAAGATGATGCCGCAAGATTAGACGATGTTGTAATTATTGGAAGTCGCGGAAAACCAAGAACATCTTTCGATTCTCCGGTACCGGTTGATAATATCTCAACCGCAGAATTAAAACAAACCGGAAAAGGAGTTCTGGATCAACAATTAATGGCTAAAGTGCCATCCTATAATTCTACAGAACAACCGGTATCTGATGCAGCAGCACATTTTAGTCCTGCTGGTCTTAGGGGTTTATTTCCTAGTAGAACTTTGGTATTGGTAAATGGTAAAAGAAAGAACTTAAGTGCATTAGTTTATAGTTATGTAACTCCTGGTCGTGGTGAAGTGGGTGTAGATATGAAAGCAATACCTTCTGCTGCTTTAGAACGAGTAGAGATACTTCGAGATGGAGCTGCCGCCCAATATGGTTCTGATGCCGTTGCCGGAGTAGTCAATCTGGTACTTAAAGAAAATTCGGACCCATTTATAAACACCAGCTATAGTGTAACTACCGAAGGGGATGGAGAACAGTATCAAATAGAAACTGGATTTGGAGTTAAAATAGCCGATAAAGGCTTTGCTAACTTCACTTTTAGTTATTTCGACCAGAAAAGAACTCAACGAGCAGGAACAATAACCAGCTTGGAAGATGAAGCTAACTATTGGGGAGTTACAGATGATACAGATTTTTCAACATCAGATTTACAATCATTCTTACAACGTAATCCGAGTGCCGGATTCCAAGTGGGATCACCAGATATAACCATCACCAATTTCGCTTACAATACAGGTTATACCTTAGATGAAGAAACTAATACCGAAATTTATTCATTTGGTACCTTAGCTAATAGAACGGGATCTTCTCCTCAATTTGCGAGAGTACCTTACTGGGTTCCTGGTTTTGAACAAATTTATCCGGGCACAGATTTTTTCTTAGCAGAAATGGCACCTAGAATTAACGATTACACACTTGCTTTAGGTTTAAGAACTACATTTAATAAGTGGGACTTCGATTTAAGTTCTACCATGGGACAGAACCGAATAGATTATTATATTGAAAATTCCTTTAATCAATCTTTTGGAGCAAGTAGCCCATCGGACTTTTACAATGGGGCTCATCAATTTAGCCATGTAGTAAATAATCTTGATATCGTAAGATCATTTGAAGATACCGGAATAAATTCATTAACTATAGGATTTGGTGCAGAGCATCGTACAGAACGTTTTGTTACAGAAGCAGGAGAATTTGCTTCTTATGGAGATGGAAGCCCAGATAATCCAGATGATAGAACTGGATCTGAATCTTTTGGTGGATTTAGCCCCGAAAACGCTTCCAATGATTACAGAAGTAATTTAGGACTTTATACAGATGTTACAGCAGATATAACGGAAGACTTCCTACTGGGAGGTGCTTTACGTTTTGAGAATTATTCTGACTTTGGATCTAATGTAAGCTGGAAAGCAAACACCAGATATAAAACCTTAGATGACAAATTAGCCATTAGAGGTTCTATAAGTACTGGCTTTAGAGCACCAGCCTTACACCAAATTTATTATACGGCAACTACTACCACCCTTACAGAAAATGGGATACAACAAAATGGAATTTTGAACAATGCAAATCCTGCATTACGCGCCTTAGGGATTCCAGAACTAGATGCTGAAACTTCCTTTAATATTGGAGCGGGTTTAACATACCGTTTTACCAGAAAAATTGGAATTACAATGGATGTGTATCAAATAGATGTAGATGATAGAATTGTACTTTCTGGTCAGGTAACTCCAACCGGAGATCCTAGCAGTCCAATAGATCAAACCTTATCTAGTGTGAATGTAGGAGCAGCAGGATTCTTTTTAAATGCTATTGATACACGTACTAAGGGAATTGATATTGTATTTAGTTATGACAATCTCGAACTTGGAAAAGGCTTTTTGAGTGGTAGTATTGCTGCCAACTTTAATAAAACAGAAGTTCAAAGCACTCAGTTTCCAAAATTCATTGAGGATAACAATTTAGGAGATGCCTTGTTCTCTAGAGAAGATGTATCTCGTGTAGAATCATGGAGACCTAGATCTAAGATTATAGGTTCTGTAAATTACAGCCTAGATAAATTCTCTACGAACTTATCCATGATGCACTACGGAAAAGTTACTTATAGACATTCAAGTAACCCGGCAGATGATGCAACCTATGGTGGTAAGTTATTAACTAACATTAGCTTTAGTTATGCTTTCACAGAGAAAATCACTTTAACCGCTGGAGCTAATAATTTATTCAATGTGTATCCAGATACCTTCGCCGACGCGTATAGCGCTAATGGAGGTGTCCCTAATGACAGAAACTTAGATTTTGTAGGGAGATTTAAATACCCTTGGCAAACCACTCAATTTGGAATTGATGGTACAAGAATATTTACCAATATTGCTTTCAAATTCTAGAACACAATAAAAGTTTATATAATCCGCATTCAATTAAATATTGAATGCGGATTTTTTTGTTGATAGAATCATAACATATACTACTTATAACTATTTTAAAGCTTGACCAAAGTTATTTTAGACCACTTAAGTCTATTATCTTTGCATTAAACCCGAAAAAATGTTGGATTTTATTATTGTAGGCAGCGCACAAGCTGGCCTAAGTATGGCTTATCATTTAAAGCAACTGGGGAAATCTTTTCTCGTTGTAGATAAGGAAGATAAAATTGGAGAATCCTGGTTAAGCAGATGGGATTCCCTTACACTTTTTACTCCTACAGAATTCAATCATTTGGAAGGAATGGAATTCCCGGCTCCCAAAGGTCACTATCCCAATAAATATGAAGTGGCAGCCTATTTTGAATCTTATGTTCAAAAATTCGAGATCCCAATTCAATTCAACACACTTATCTCTTCAATAGAAAAGAAGAAAGGGATATTTACATTGAAGCATGAGCATGGTGAGTTTAAATGCCAGAATGTTATTATCGCTACAGGGCCTTTTCATACCCCTTATACTCCCCCATTTTCAATAAAGATCAATAAGAAGGTTACCCAAATACATAGTAATTATTATAAGAATCTTGAGCAACTACAAGAAGGTGATGCCTTGGTAGTAGGTGGTGGGGATTCAGGCTTTCAAATCCTGGATGAAGTTTCTAAGCATGGCAAAAAAACTTATTTCGCAGGTCCTTCAGATGTTAAAACATTACCCCAAGAGATCTTAGGAAAAACTTTATGGTGGTGGTTCACCATATCCGGATTTCTTAGTTCCAGCAAACATTCATGGATTGGTAAAATGATTGAAAACAGACCCCAGCCAATTATAGGTCTTGATATCAAGGAAATATTAAACAGGAAGAATGTGATCCCTGTTGGTAGAGCCTTAAGTGCTGATGGAAAAGACATCACATTTGAAAATGATGAAGTTTCCACTATTAAAAATATAGTTTGGGCCACTGGGTACCGCCCCAATTTCAATTGGATTCAAGGCTTAGAATTAGATAAGAAAGGCTATCCTAAAAATCAAAGAGGAGTAAGTGCAATAAAAGGTCTTTTCTTTATTGGCCTTCCCTGGTTACATACTAGAGGTTCTGCAACACTAGGTGGGGTTAAGAAGGACGCAGCTTATCTTGCCGACCTTATGGAAAAGAAAGAATATATGATAAATGCAGATCCTATACCCACTACCAATTAGGAACTTCCTTTTCGTTATTCAGAAAAGCCCAAAACTTTACAATATTCTTTTTAAAACCATTGAATAATCACAGCTTCCAAAAGGAAATGGAAGGTTGGTATCTAATGCTGTTTAGAAATTCCTTTACTAGATTCTCTCCGTCTAAATACCACTAGGTATAAACAAAAAAAACTGCCCACATGGGGCAGTTTTAAATTTTATATAGATCTGGTTATATTAAAATATATAACGTAAACCTACTTGCATTTGCCATCTTGAATCTAAGCTAAAGTCATTAGCAAAAGTGTTTTTCTGTGATGGATCAAAACTATATACCGGAGTATTAGTTTCGTCTACACTTACACCAATTGGCTGATCGTTAATTGGAAGTTGGATTACTCCCCAATCTGAATTCAATAAGTTTCCAAAGTTTAAGATGTCTAAACTTAACTGTATAGTATTCGTTTTAGTTTCTCCTACTTTAAGATCGTAATCCTGTAAAACCTTAACATCCCAACGACCTTTCCATGGGCTAATGCCCGCGTATTTTTCAGCATACTCACCTCTTCGACCACTTAAGTAATCATCCTGAGCGATATAAGTATCTAAAGCAGCACGTTGTGTTGATTGTTGAGTTGCGTCTCCTGAGAATTGGTAAGAGTCCAAATCAGACAGTGTAGGAACGTAAATTAAATCGTTCAATCCAGAACCATCGTTATTGATATCTCCTGAATAGGTATAAGAGAATCTTCCTCCTTGAGCATATTCATAGAATGCACCAAAAGAAGTTCTCCATTGCTTATTTGCACCATAACTGAAAGACTTATTTAATTGTCCAACAATTCTATGCTTGTCACCGTATCTTGAAGTACTGCTTCTTGCTACGTTCACGTTTCCTAAAGCAGGGTTTCTGTCGTAAGCATCACTAGAGATCTCTGCATCTAGAGAACTAGCATCTTCAGCTTTCAAATAATTGTAAGCAATACTTGCAAACAAACCATTAGTAAAAGTCTTTTGCAATTTAGTAGACCAGTTGAAAGAATATCCAACATCTGTATTAGAGAATACATATGCATTTGTTACTCCCCCAAATTCATGTTTAGATCTGTCTGCATCTGTATAAACAACTCTTCCATCAACACCATTTAAAGTTCCTGTTGGTGTAGCTAAACCGTAGTTTCTTACTATTTGAGCATTTAGATCCTTTGTGTAAATAACATCCGTTGTTGCAAGAATTCCATTTTCAAATTTATAATCTAAACCTAAACTGTTTCTCCATACTTGTGGATATTTAAAGTCCGGTGCAGAAGTTGTGTAGAAAAAGAAGTTAGGATTAGCAACCTGATTCCCAATCCATACGAATGGTAAACGACCTGTAAATACTCCAGTTCCACCGCGTACTTGGAATGTTTTATCTCCTCTTACATCGTAATTAAATCCTAATCTAGGAGAGAACAATAATTTCTTAGAAGGTAATTCTAAACTGTTAAGTTTAGTTGGGTTCCCGTTCTCATCGTAGTAAGTGATATCTGGCTGATAATTTCCGTCAGGGAATGTTCCTCCAGCACCTCTTTCAATATTCTCTTTTATTTTATCCTGAGTATCAAAGTATAATGGTTGATCTACTCTAAGCCCATAGGTAAAAGTAAACTTAACGGTTACTTTCCATCTGTCTTGACCGTAAAATGATAACTGACCAACATTCGTTTCAGCAAGTGCCCAGGAATTATTTGCATTATTAGAGTCATATACGTTTTTCGCATTAGCCAAAGCTTCACCTAGAAGACCGTTTTCAGCTGCTTCTTGAAAACTAAGACCTGGAATAGATGAATCTTCGTAAACGCTACTGAAATCTGGTCCAAAAACACCAACTACACCATTTGCATTACCATAAGTATATGCTCCTAAATTAAAAGAATTATCAAATTCGAAACGCTCAAAACTAGCACCTAAAGTAAATTTATGGCTTCCAGACACTATGTTCAGGTTGTTAGTGATTTGATAAACGTTTTGCTCTAATTTATTATTTATAGAGAATGGCTCATGTCCCGCAACGATGTAACGAACACCATCTTTTTGAATACTGATAGCTGGTGCCGGCGCTGAGAATGGATCACGACTATCGTCAAAGTAAGTATATCCAGCCTGAAACTTGTTAGAGATGTTATTTCCGAAGTTAGAGTTCAATTCAACTAAGAAAGAGTCGATATTGTTATTGATTCTATATCCGGAATTCTGGAATTGCAGCGTAGTTAAATCCGGGCCTCTACGTCCAATTGCTTCACGGTTAGCAGGAACGTCTCTGGATGCCCTAAGAAAGTTATAAATAAATGCTACTCTGTGATTATCACTTGCATTCCAATCTAATTTAAAGATCCCTTTTGTAGATTCTGTTTTATGTGTAAAGCCTTCGTAAGCTCCAGTATCATATCCTAGTTTTCCTAATTCTGTAGAAACGTAGTCAAGATCTTCTGCAGAAACACGAGATACGTTAGATCCGGTTAATCCCGATCTTGAAGCTAGGAAGTTAGATCCTAGGTCTTCTCTATCATCAATCTCAAAGTTAGCGAAGTAGAATAATTTGTTTTTAACAATTGGTCCACCAATACTAGCTCCATATTGAACTTGTTTTAAGTCTGGAACAAGAATTTCATCGCCGGCAACTTTACCACCAGTCATATCTTGATTACGGTAGAAACCGTATACCGTTCCTTTAATTGTATTAGATCCACTCTTAGTAACAGCATTTACAGAGGCTCCTGTAAATCCGGCCTGAGTAACATCATAGGGTGCAGTAGAAACCTGAATCTGGTCTATTGCATCTAAGGATACTGGCTGAGCATTGGTTTGCCCACCCGGGGTTGCTGCATCCAATCCAAACGGATTGTTGAAAATAGAACCATCCAAACTAAAGTTGTTGAATTGGTCATTTCTACCTCCAAAAGATCCATTGCTGGAAGCTGTTGGCTCTAATCTGTAAAAATCTGCTGCAGATCTTGTAATAGATGGCAACGTTTTTAATTCTCTGCTTCCAATACTTGTTTCTGCACCAGTACGATCACTGTTCATAACATTGTTCTTAGAACCGGAGATCACTACCGCATCTAACATTGCAGCGTCAGAAATCATAGCAATATTTAAGTTAACAGTTTGCCCAAGGCTTAAGTTAACGTCATTAATAATGTAGTTTTTAAATCCTACGTAACTTACAGTAATTGTGTAAGGCCCACCAACTCTAAGGTTTAGTAAGTTAAAACGTCCGTCAAAATTCGTAACCGCACCATAAGTAGTACCTGTGGGTGTATGAATAGCTGTAACATTGGCTCCAGGGAGCAAAAGATTTTGGTCTTCATAAACAATACCGCTAATTTCTGCTGTGGTTACCTGAGAAAAACCAGATAAGGACAGTAAAACAGCTGATATACATAAGAGTAAATTGCGTTTCATTTGTAAAATTTTAATTTTAGGTAGAAATTATTTGATTGTTAAATTTTCGCAAAAATAATGTAAATAAATTATAATAGGAATCTAAATATTACGAAATATCCATTCCTGAAATTTATTTTTATTTTTCGTAAATTTATATCACTCACAATAGCTAACTATCTGACATTTAACAATATACTATGAAAAATTTTGATTGGACTCAGTTTTTAAAAAAAATTGCGATCAAGGCAAATCTTGATAAAATATACGCCGCCTGGACAATTCCTTCTGAAATTGATAAATGGTTTTTAAGTAAAACAAAGTATTACACTACAGACGGAAAGACTTTAAAGAAACAAACAGCTGTTAAAGAAGGTAGTTCTTTGAGTGGTCTTGGTACCTATATGATGCATTAGAAATAGGCACAATCACAAAGGCTAACGGAAAAGACCATTTACAATTTACTTTTGCAGGAGATTGTTTAGTAGATGTACAGCTAACCCAACAAGATGAATTTACTATTGTAGAACTTACCCAAAAGAACATTCCTACAGATGAAAATTCTAAAAAGAATGTTCGTTTAGGGTGTGACTCCGGTTGGGCTTTTTATCTGGTAAATTTAAAATCGGTTTATGAAGGAGGTTTGGGTTTAAGAAACAAAGATGCCAGATTGAAAGGGATGTTAAATACTTAAAAGTTTTCATCTCTTACTATCCAATATTTCAAAATTAATATGTTTTATTTTTACAATTAATTATAAAAATAAATTTACACTAAAATATATGGCAGGAGAAACAAATTTATCTGAATTAATTAAAAGAATGACTCCACAACTACATGAGGGGGAATTCGTGTTTTCAACTGTTAGAGATATTGATAAAATTGATAGAAAAGACACTATTTGTGAGTTTCAGGAAAAGGAAGGAATTACTATTGTTTTGGAACGAAAAAAGGCAGACGAATTAAATCTTGGATATGAATATGTTTCTTCCTGGATTACCTTACAAGTTCACTCCTCTTTAGAAGCTGTTGGTTTGACTGCTATTTTTTCAACTGAATTAGCAAAAAATAATATAAGTTGTAATGTTATTGCTGGATACTATCATGACCATATTTTTGTAGATACAAAAGACTCTGAAAAAGCAATGGAAGTACTAATTTCACTATCAAAAATTTATAGATAACTTCTAATTATAAACAAAACATTAAAAGTATATACTTTCCATATGAAAAGATTTAAGACACCCCTATTTTGTTTGCTATTAATACTGGCATTATCGATTTCCTGTAAGAATGATTCAGAAAATCTTGAGCTTGGACTAAATGAAAGTATCCAGCATGATGATTTTGAATATTTAGTAACCGATTTCGAGATTTTGCCCATTGACGAATATACTAAAAGGTATAGAGTTAAATTTAAGGTAATTAATAATGCCGAAGTTGTGGAACATACTTGGAACAATTCTATTGCCTATGTGGTAGATTCTAAGGGTAACATCTATAACAACAATAAAGATCTTCAAATTAAACTAAATGATAGAGAGCCCTTTGGATGGGAAAAAGAATATCACACGCATCCTAAATCTGAAGAAACCACTACTTTGATCTTCGAACTGCCAATTAAGGTAACTAAACCCTACTTAAAGGTGACCGGGAAATTTTTAATGGGGGATGTATTGGATCTTAATCAATATAAAAAAATGAAGATAAGGCTATTCTAAATTTGGTGATTTTCAATCTGATTCAATTGAGTAAATTCGGAATTAAAAAACATATAATTCTACTAAATTTAATCTTCTAACTATTATAATTTATGAGCATTCAGGTAAAGGTCTCAGATACTATTTTTAGACCATTAGAAAAGTATTTAATGCTATTGAAGACCCTACGCAAATTACCAGGTATTTTGTGTCTGATACCAGTGAAAGTCTTGCTGAAGGAAAAAAGATTATCTGGGAATTTAAGGATTATAACGCAAAAATAAATGTGGAGGTTCTAAAACTGATTGAAAACGAACAGATCACTTTTGACTGGGAAGCAAGTGGAAATAAATCGCAAGTATCTATGTCTTTTTCTTCTGAAGGAGAAAATAAAACTAAGGTGGTTATTACCGAAGATTCTTTTGAATCTGATGATGAGGGAATAAAGAAAGTCATGCAACAAACTCAAGGATGGACAGATTTCCTTTGTTCCCTGAAGGCATATTTATATACAGGTATTAATTTGAGAAATGGAAAAATGAATTAGTTCATTAAATCAATTTTATTATGCAAATACAAGCAGCATCACCAGATGAGTATATAAAGAAGATCGCCAAAAGGCAATGTCAAAATTACGATTGGTTATCAAAGAAAATTTGCCTGCAGGATTTCAGGAAACCATGAGTTATGGGATGATTGGTTATGTAGTTCCTCATAGTATATATCCTGCCGGGTATCATTGCACCCCGGAACTTCCGCTACCCTTTATGAATATTGCCTCCCAGAAAAATTTTATTGCAGTATATCACATGGGAATTTATGCCGATAAAAATTTACTGGATTGGTTTGTAACTGAATTCCCGAAGCATAGTAATATGAAACTCGATATGGGAAAAAGCTGTATTCGTTTCAAGAAACCGGAACAAATCCCTTTTGAGTTAATTGGCGAACTAGCCTCGAAGATGACTAATGAAGAATGGATCACGATATATGAATCTAAGTTTAAAAGATAATTTTGTTTCTTTTTATAAGTGAAAGCTAATTAAAATTGAATTTTATAAACTCAAAACCCCATATTAACATATTTCAAAATAAAGTTCTAAATTTATAGTCTTAACATTTATTAATACCCTACAAAATTCAAACTATGTATAAATACGGACTTAGCGTAAAATTCAAATGCACTGAAAACAATGGAGAGAAACTCGCATCTATTTTATTAAAAGCTTCAGAATTGGTTTCAACAGCAAACGGCTGTCAATTATACCTAGTGAGTTTAGATCGTGAAGATTCAAATACGGTATGGACTACCGAAATATGGGATTCTAAAGAAGATCATGATAATTCCTTATCGATAATAGGCGTAAAAGAGCTTATATCTCAAGCTATGCATCTACTTGCTACTCCACCTGAAATAGGGAAGGAAATTGATGTTTTAGGTGGATATGGGATAAATCCATAATCATATTGGTTCAAGATTGTTTTGCTCCTCTTTTTAAACTGAAGTAATAATCCTTAAATAGCGAGATATGAACAATTCAACAAACGCATTAAATTGGTTCGAAATTCCGGCTTCGGATATTAAAAGAAGTAAGAAGTTCTACGAGGAGATCTTTTCTATCGAAATGCCATTAAGCGAAATGCCTAATGCACTAATGGCATTTTTTCCAGGCGATTCTAGTTCCGGTAAAGCTACCGGTGCATTGGTAGAAAGCGATATGCATAAACCATCAAATGAAGGTTCTATTATTTATTTAAACGCAAATCCAAATCTGGATCCTGTTTTGGCAAGAGTAGAAAATGCTGGTGGAAAAATATTAGTGCCCAAAATGTCTATTGGAGAACACGGATTTATCGCTTTTATTGAAGATACCGAAGGAAATAAAGTAGGGATACATTCGCAAGAATAAACAGATGAACCAGTTTTAATTTAGTTTGAAAATACCTAATAGACCTATGATAGCATTCCATAAATTTTGAAATATATAAGCAGAACCATCTGGATACTATCGGTAGTAAGTCTATTTACCGATATGGCCAGTGAAATGCTATATCCTATACTTCCTATCTATTTAAAATCTATAGGATTCTCAATTGTATTAATTGGAATTTTAGAAGGCTTTGCCGAAGCAATGGCAGGCCTTAGCAAAGGATATTTCGGAAAATTATCGGATAAGTCGGGGAAACGAGTACCATTTGTACAAATAGGATATGCTTTTAGTGCACTTTCCAAGCCGCTAATGGCAATTTTTATATTGCCGGTTTGGATCTTTCTACTTCGCTCTATAGATAGGTTAGGGAAAGGCATACGAACAGGAGCCAGGGATGCCATCCTTTCTGAAGAAGCTACTCCACTTACAAAAGGTAAGGTGTTTGGATTTCACAGGTCCATGGATACCCTAGGTGCTGTTTTGGGTCCCGGCTTAGCACTTATCTATCTTTATTATTATCCTGAAAACTATATAAGCTTATTTTATCTTGCAGCCATTCCCGGCGTTCTTGCTATTGTTGCTACTTTTTATCTGAAGGACAATGCATCAAGGCAAAAAGCAAAAATAGCCACACCCTCCTTTTTTTCATTTCTAAGCTATTGGAAAACCAGTCCCGGCAATTATAGAAAGGTAGTATTTGGACTACTTGTTTTTGCTTTAGTAAATAGTTCAGATGTGTTTCTTTTATTAAAAGTAAAGGAAATAGGTATTGAAGACCCTTTGATCATTGGATTATATATTTTTTATAATCTCATCTACGCCATTTTTGCTTTTCCTTTAGGAGTTATTGCCGACAAAATTGGACTTCGCCTAATTTTTATATTTGGCCTTATATTGTTTTCCGCTGTTTATTTTGGGATGTCACAAAAGTTAGACCTCTATAATCTTTTCATCCTCTTCTTTCTTTACGGGATATTTGCTGCAGCAACCGAGGGTATTTCGAAAGCCTGGATTAGTAACATCGTAGCTACTGAAGATACCGCCACTGCAATTGGAACATATTCCGGATTTCAGAGTATTTGCGCACTTTTAGCCAGTGGATGGACCGGATTAATATGGTATTATTATGGATCTTCAGTGGCGTTTTGGATCTCAGGAATAACTACCCTTATGGTAGCGCTTTACTTTATCTTTAGAGTTTCAAATATGCAAAATGAGATAAAACCGGCCTAAGATTGCCATCCCGACGAATGAGGGATCTCTTAGTAGAAGGGTCCTGCTCCATTGAGATTCTTCCCTGCGTTCAGAATGACATCGCGTTCAATTGTCCTCCCGATTTTAGGAGAGATCTCTAGGGCCATTAAGCTTCCTGTACCATTCTATTTTAGAATTAAATTTCCTAAGGTCCAAAATGAGATAGCTACTGATTAGAATTTGTGTTCACAAAAATGTTAACTTCATCACCTATTTTATTTTTTAGAAAATGAATGTAAGAGCAATTTGGAGTTATTATATCGATATTAATATCGTGAATTTAATCTTTTCCTTATTCATCATGTATTTATTCAATAGGTATTGGGGCATTTTTATGTTTTGTTCCCTCGGCATCTTTGTGGGCCGATTCGCCTTCCAACATTTTAAAAATAACGAATACAACCTATATTTCAATCTTGGTTTTAATAAGTTGAAATTGCTAAAAATGGTTTGGGTACTTAATTTAATTGTGGCACTTCCATTACTAATAATCGCTTTATCTATATAAATTATGAGTCATCTTTTAGAGATAAGCGGAGCCTATAAATCTTTCGGTAAAAAAAGAATTTTAGAGAACATTGCTTTTAATTTAAAGACTGGTGATATTCTAGGCATCTTCGGAAGAAATGGAAGCGGAAAATCCAGCCTCTTAAAAATGATGTTTGGAACCTTGCCTGCTGATCATATCCAGATAAAGTTTGATTCGGAAATAATTGAAGTCAACGAAATAATCCCTCGCCAACTCATTGGATATTTACCACAAGACAGTTTTTTGCCAAAGGGAACTAAGGTTAGGGATATAATCCCTCTTTTTTACAATGATGAAGAAAAGCAGAATAAGGTTTTTTATGCCCCCGGGGTTTCTAAATTCGACAATACAAAAATCGGGAAGCTTTCCATGGGGCAATTACGATATCTGGAAATATTGCTGGTAGGTTCTTTGGATCATCCTTTTATTATGCTAGACGAGCCATTCTCAATGTTGGAGCCACTTTATAAGGAACTACTTAAAGAGCTTTTACGCAACCTTAACAAAACTAAAGGTATAATTGTAACAGATCATTATTACCGTGATGTTTTAGACGTCACCAATACTAATTTTCTTTTGAAAGATGGACATAAAATAGAGATCTTAGATCCAATAGACCTGGAAAACAACGGATATATCAAGACAAGTTAACTTCAGAAAAAAACTTGAGAATCATTCCTTCTAAAAATTTATTACATAGATCTATTCAACATCACCTTGACATTTTCGGTCTCTATGGTAGATAACAACTTTAGTTTCCCTTCTTCAAACAATTCGTCTAGCTGGCATAGATCTGTATTGAAATCCTCCTGAGTATAGTTTTTATAATCTACAAAACGAATTCCTTCAATAATGCGTGGATTATAGGCCTCTCTAAAACGAAGTCCGCCTTCATTTATATGAAATTTATAAGCCAGGTAATCTATTGTGAAAGTTTCTTTATTAATCCAATATAAAAACTCATCATGATGATCTGTACCTCCATCATTCTGGCTAAAAGTGACTTTTAATTGGTAATAAGGCATACCATTGATTTCTGCATCTCCCACCAACTTTTTGTTAACGGCTTTATCATTTAAGCCATAAGGTAAATGCGCAAAATAATGTACAGAATTGATACTTCCCGTGTATTTCACTGCCATACTATCTGGAACAGTAACTAAACTATCGTTTAAAAATCGCTTGTATCCTGTATTACTAACCACATCCAGGATTGTATTCAAGGAGTCTTTAATTTTACGCTCTAAAATAAATTCCCCACCATTTCTTACACTTTTATATTCATTCTCACGAAATTTAAAGTCGATCGTAGCATTTCTATAGTTTTCGCCCCCTGCTTTTTCAATGGCTTTATTAATAATTTCGTCAGCTGAAATTTGTTCTTTTTCATCTTGACATGCAGTAAAAAATACTAATGACGCAAATATTATAAGGTATCTCATAGTTCTATTAAAATAGGCGTAAAGATAAAAAAATTAAGAGAATAGAAATTTTATAATCTTTATCATTAACCTTTTAAGACTACAATATTCTTATATCCTTACACTTGATAAAATGTTGCACTGAAACTTAGTGAATTATAGATTTAAAACTTTACAAAATCATTATAGGCATTTCTAAAGAAACCTTCCTATTTTTGTGCCTCTATGAAGAAGAATACCATAAATATTAAAAACCGAAAAGCGAAATTTGAATATGAATTTCTGGACACCTATGTTGCAGGGATAAAACTTGCCGGAACAGAGATCAAAGCTATTCGTATGGGGAAAGCAGCTATTACCGAAAGTTTTTGTGAATTTCAGAATCACGAGCTTTTTGTAATTAACATGCATGTAGAAGAGTATTCTCACGCCACCCATTTTAATCACAACCCAAAGAGTGAGCGTAAATTGCTCCTAAAAAAAGGGGAATTGAAAAAATTAGAGAAGGAGGTTAAAAATACTGGACTTACTATAATCCCTATCAATCTTTTTATTAACGACAGGGGTTTAGCTAAATTAAAGATCACTTTAGCAAAGGGTAAAAAACTATATGACAAGCGGGAAACTCTAAAGGACAGAGATAACAAACGTAGTTTAGACAGAATTAAAAAAGACTTTAATTAAGTAACAGTCTCTTTACTTATATTTATAAACCTTGTAAGAGAAGAACTTCAGTTTATGGGTAGACGCATAAAATCACTTCTATTTTTTTTATTCATATCACAGTTTACATTCGCACAAGTTACCGGAACTGTTAGTGACCATAACAACCTACTTCCCTATGTTAATATTTATACTGAAGATGGCTCTCATGGGACGACCACAAACGAAGAGGGGGTTTTCGAACTCCGCTTACCGAAACCTGGATCGTATAATTTAGTTTTTCAATATCTGGGTTATCAAACGCTGAGGAAAAAGATAGTTGTAGATAAGTTCCCGTTTCAACTGGATGTACAGTTAACTTCAGAAACAACCACTCTGGATGAGATAATCGTGAATTCTAAAGATAATCCTGCCAATAGGATCATTAGAAATGCTATTGCGACCAGAAAGCAAAATCTCGCAAAATTAGAGCAGTACACAGCCAATTATTACTCCCGTGGATTATGGAGAATTAAGAATGCACCAGAAAAGATCTTGGGGCAAGAGCTTGGTGATCTTGGTGGAGGTTTAGATTCTACCCGAAGTGGGGTAATTTACCTAAGTGAAACTATTTCTGAAATCACTTTTCGAGCTCCAGATGATTTTAAAGAAAAAATAATCGCTTCCAAAGTAAGTGGTGACGACAATGGTTTCAGCTTAAATTCTGCGGAAGAATCAGAATTTTCCTTTTATAAAAACACTATAAACATCAATGCCGAGATCGTTTCTCCCATTTCCGATTATGCGTTCAATTATTACGAATATAAGTTAGAAGGCATTTTTTATGATGATGAAGGACACCTTATAAATAAGATCATGGTAAATCCTAAACGCCCAAAAGATCGTGTTTTTAGTGGATTTATTTATATAGTGGAAGATTCCTGGCAAATTTATGGAACAGAACTTAAAACTACCGGACAGGCCATCCAGGTGCCTCCAATTGAAGAACTAACCTTTACCCAAAACTTTAAGTATTCTGAAGAGAATAAGTTTTGGATCAAGATAAGTCAGGCTGTAGATTTTAGTTTTTCCATGTTTGGTATAGGTGGAGACGGGAGATTTACCGCTGTTTATAGCAATTATAATTTCGAGCCTCAATTTGAAAAGAGAACCTTTACCAGAGAGGTTTTAAGCTTTGCAGACCAGGCCAACAAAAAAGATTCTTTATACTGGAATAGCATAAGACCCGTGCCACTTACTACCGAAGAGCTAACCGATTATTTAAAAAAAGACAGTATTCAGGAATTAAAAAACTCTAAAAAGTATTTGGATTCTATAGATACCAAAAAGAATAAATTTTCAGTCTCTAATATACTTTTTGGGTACAGCCATAGCAACTCCTATAAAAAACAAAGGTTTAGCATTTCTTCGCCTTTATTTGGAACTCATTTTAATACGGTTCAGGGATATAACACATCTTTAGATGTTTCTTTCAGAAAGAATCTTGATGATAATTTTGGGAAATACTGGAGGATTTACTCCAAGATGAATTATGGGTTTAATGATGATCGTTTCCGAATAAAAGCAGGTTTTCAGAAGAAATTCAACAATATTTCAAAACCCATATTAAATGTGGAGATTGGAGTAGAAACCGCTCAAATAAACCCAACGCTTCCAATTTCAGAAAGAATAAATGATATTACAAGCCTGTTCTTCGAACGAAATTATTTGAAATTATACGAAAGGCAGTTTGCAGAGATCTCTTACCAACAAGAGTTGTTTAATGGACTTAGACTTTTTTCAGATATTAGTTATCAGCAACGAAATGCATTATTTAATTCTAGTAATAATTCATGGGTAAATAGAGACAATGTCACTTATACTTCCAATGACCCACTGCAGCCAGAAAATTTTGAGAGTGCCCCATTCGAAAATCACCATATCTTTAAAATGAATATTTCGGGAAGAATAGATTTTGGGCAGAAATACCTAAGCTATCCTGATAATAAAGTAAATCTCTCTTCCAACAAATTCCCAACCCTATGGCTTACCTACGAGAAAGGTTTTGGAGGGAATATTAAAGAATATAATTTCGACCAGATTCGGGTAGCGCTAATTCAAACAATACAACTAGGTAACAAAGGTAATTTTGGATACACGGTAAAAGGAGGTGCTTTTTTGAACGATAAGGAGATCTCATTTTTGGATTATCAGCACTTCACCGGCAATCAGACTAGAATTGGAAATGGTAGTTACCTCAACAAATTCAACTTATTACCATACTATGAGCTAAGTACAAAAAACAACTACTTGGAACTGCATGCCGAACAGGATTTTCAAGGATGGATCCTTGGAAAAATACCTTTAATTAATAAACTGAATTATAATTTAATCCTTGGAGCACACGCCCTTTCAATAGAAAATAACAAACCCTACACAGAGTTTTCTGTTGGAATAGACAATTTAGGATTCGGAAAATATAGATTATTGAGACTGGATTATGTAGTCTCTAATTATCAAGGAAAGACAGATGGAGCCTTTATCTTCGGACTTAAATTTTTAGGGTTTTTTGAGTAGGTAAGTTTTAGATTTTTATATAAAACCATTTTTTACCCAGAAAATACTTTACTATCTCATTCCGTCACCCTGAACTTGTTTCAGGGTCTTCTCTGTAGTTATTGGGATGCTGAAACAAGTTCAGCATGACGATAATTATGATTTAGCTTGGCATAAAAACTTGTAAAAGAATCAAAAATCTCTGAGATTAAAACCCTCAATTAAGAGATTTAATTTTTATCCTCTAAGAGAGGAACAAACCTAAAATCTCCAAATTCCTTTTTCTCGAATTCCTTATTGGATTTTCTAATAAAAAGGGTCATTACCTGTACATTTTCTCCTACCGGAATAACAAGCCTTCCTCCTACTTTTAGTTGGGCAAGCAAGGGGTTTGGAACAAACGGTGCACCTGCAGTAACGATTATTTTATCGTAAGGAGCATATTCTTTTAGACCTTTATAACCATCTCCAAAACTCAAATATTTGGGTCTGTAGCCTATTTGAGATAAGAATACTTTAGTTTTCTTGTACAATTCTCGTTGGCGTTCTATACTGTAAACCTTGGCTCCAAGTTCGCACAAAACAGCGGTTTGATAACCACTTCCCGTACCAATTTCCAGGACTGTATCGCCCTTTTTAATTTCCAATAATTCGGTTTGAAAAGCAACGGTATAAGGTTGAGAAATAGTTTGATCTGCCGCGATAGGAAATGCTTTGTCTTGATAGGCATGATCTTCAAAACTACTATCCATAAAAAGATGTCTTGGGATCTTGTTAATCGCGGCCAAAACCTTTTTATCCTTCACCCCCTTCGCCTCTACAATTGCTGCCAATTGTTGTCTTTTACCTTTATGTCTAAATGTATCCTTCAACTTCTAACTTCCTTTTACGGCATAAAATTAAACAATCTAACACTAGCCTTCAAAGTAAGTTTTAATTATTATTTAACGCTTGTACTAATTCATTTACAACCCAAATAATATTGGCTTTATCTCAAGAAATGGTATTTTTGTTCAAAACGTAAAAACATGCTAAAAGCTGGTGTATTTGGTGCAGGACATTTGGGAAAGATCCATTTAAAACTGCTCCAACAATCTTCGGAATATGAATTAATAGGATTTTACGACGGAGATACCCAAAGAGCCAAAGAGATAGAGGATGAATTTGGGTATAAAAGTTTTGAATCAGCTGAAGCCTTAATAGAGGCAGTAGATGTTATAGATGTAGTAACTCCTACAATTACCCATTTCGAGACCGCTAAAAAAGCAATCACTGCCGGAAAACACCTATTTATAGAAAAACCGATCACCTCTACCTACAAAGAGGCTGAAGAGCTGATAAGATTAGCCAAAAAACACCAGGTTAAAGGTCAGGTTGGGCATGTAGAACGTTTTAATCCTGCATTTACGGCTGTTAAAGATAAAATTGGACAACCAATGTTTATTGAAGCTCATAGATTAGCAGAGTTCAATCCTCGGGGGACAGATGTTCCTGTGGTTTTAGACTTAATGATCCATGATATAGATGTGATCCTGAGTGTGGTGAAATCTAAAGTGAAAAATGTTTCTGCCAGTGGGGTTTCTGTTATTAGTGAAACACCGGATATCGCAAATGCCAGAATTCAGTTTGAAAATGGGTGTGTTGCCAACTTAACCGCCAGTCGTATTTCCCTTAAAAATATGAGAAAAGCACGTTTCTTCCAACGTGACGCCTATATATCTGTAGACTTTCTTGAGCGTAAATGTGAGGTAGTAAAAATGAAGGATGCTCCCAAAGATCCTGATGATTTTGCCATGATCCTTCAGAATGCTGAAGGTGTAAAAAAACAGATCTATTTCGAGAATCCAAAAATAGATGTTAATAATGCTATTTTAGATGAGTTGGAATCTTTTGCGCAAGCAATAAATAATAACACAGAACCAGTGGTGAATTTAGAGCAAGGGGCTGAAGCATTAAAGGTTGCTAATATGGTAATTGAAAGTTTTGGAAAATAGAAGTTTTAAGATCAAAAAATAAATCATTAATGGAATTGGCTAGCACATACCAATCCCGATTAAACAATATAAAATGAAAAATATAGCAGTTATAGGAGCAGGAACTATGGGGAATGGAATTGCCCATACCTTTGCCCAAAGCGGATTCAAAGTAAATTTAATAGACATCTCTAAAGAAAGTCTCCAAAAAGGTGTAGATACCATCTCTAAGAATCTGGACAGAATGGTTGCCAAAGAAAAAATCACTGAGGCAGATAAGGTTTCGACTTTAAAGAACATCAAGACATTTATAGATATCCCTTCTGGTGTAAAAAATGCTTCTTTAGTTGTAGAAGCTGCGACAGAAAATGAGGATCTAAAACTTAAAATTTTTGAACAATTAGATTCTAATTGTGATGAAGACACTATACTTGCTACTAACACTTCCTCCATATCCATCACACAAATCGCGTCTAAGATCTCTAATCCATCTCGGGTGATCGGAATGCATTTTATGAATCCTGTTCCTGTTATGAAATTGGTAGAGATCATTAGAGGATATAATACCAGTGATAAGGTGACCAAAACCATAATGGATCTTTCTGAGAAACTTGGTAAAATTCCTGTGGAAGTAAATGATTATCCAGGATTTGTAGCAAATAGAATTCTTATGCCAATGATTAATGAGGCTATAGAAACACTTTACAACGGAGTTGCAGGAGTTTACGAAATAGACACAGTAATGAAACTAGGAATGGCTCACCCAATGGGCCCATTGCAATTAGCAGATTTTATTGGTCTAGATGTTTGTCATTCTATACTTGAGGTGATGTACAAAGGCTTCAAAAACCCTAAATATGCAGCCTGTCCTTTATTAACCAATATGGTACGGGCAGGGAAACTTGGAGTGAAATCTGGGGAAGGCTTTTATGATTATTCAGAAAACAGAAGAGCTGAAAAAGTTTCAGAACAATTCAGTTAAAATCTTTACTGAGTAAGGTCTTAGGGCTATTTCTAAATACAATTCACTTTAATTCTGAAACAAAAATTCATTGGCAAAAATAGTTCCTTTCAAAGCAGTAAGACCCACCAAGGATAAGGCAGGGATGGTTGCCTCCAGACCTTACGAAGATTATAGCGAAGGGGAAATAAAAGCGCAGCTGGAATACAACCCTTTTTCATTTTTACACATTATAAATCCCGGCTATAAATTTCAGCATGAAATAACCGGAGCGAAAAGGTTTCAACTGGTAAAGAATAGATACCTGGAATTTAAAGAGGAAGAGATTTTTATTCAGGATAAAACTCCTTGTTATTACTTCTATAAGATAGTTACAAGAACCAATATGTTCTGTGGGATTATTGCTGCAGCGAGTGTCCAAGATTATGAGAACAATGTAATAAAAAGGCACGAAGACACTTTAGCCTACCGTGAAAACCTTTTCAAGGATTATCTAAAAATAGTAGGGTTTAATACAGAGCCGGTACTCCTCACCTATCCAGATTCCGAAGTTATTGATAATCTTATGACAAATGTGATGAAGGAAAAACCCGAATATGAGTTTTCCACTTACAATAAGGAAACACATTTTTTGTGGAAGATTGAAGAACCAGCTGTTATAGATCAAATAAAATCTGAATTCGAGGCTATGCCTTCACTTTATATTGCCGATGGGCACCATAGGTGTGCCTCTTCATTTTTACTTGCTAAGGAATCTAAAGAAGCAAATCCAAATCATCGGGGAGACGAGCCTTATAATTATTTTATGAGCTTTCTTATTTCTGAAAGTAAACTTCAGATATACGAATTCAGTAGATTAATAAAAGACCTTAATGGTTTAAGCAAAGAGGAGTTTTTAATGCAATTGGATCTTTGGTTTAGAATAGAAAGACGTGGTCTGGAAGTGTATGCACCTAACAAAAAGCATCATTTTAATATGTATTTAGATGGAGAATTCTATTCTTTATACTTACGGAAAACCAATTACGAATTCAAAGATTCTCTTAGTAGTTTAGACACTTATATCCTATATCAAAAAGTATTGAAGCCTATTTTGAATATTCAGGATCTAAGAAATGATGATAGGATTGCATACATACATGGAAGAAACGATTTGATAGAGATTAAGTCTCAGGTAGATAGCGGCAATTTTACGGTGGGTTTTGGAATGTTACCTCTTATCATCGATGAGATTAAAAAGGTTGCAGATGAAGGCTTAACAATGCCTCCAAAAAGCACCTATATAGAACCAAAATTAAGAAGTGGCCTAACGATTTACGAATTTTAGACGAATTAAATCTGTGCCCATTATTAATTAATTAAATTAGAGAATGGAAATTTCTGAAAGCATAAAGAGATATAAGAAGGAGCTTGGAGAAAATGTAACCCTGGTTGCAATTTCAAAAACAAAACCTGCGAGTGACCTTATGGAAGCATATGAGGTAGGACAACGTGTATTTGGAGAGAACAAGATCCAGGAAATGACAGAGAAATGGGAAGCTCTTCCAAAAGATATTCAATGGCATATGGTTGGTCATGTACAACGAAATAAGGTAAAATACATGGCACCCTTTGTGAGTTTAATTCATGCGGTAGATAGTTTGAAGTTATTAAAAGAAATAAATAAGGAAGCTGAGAAGAACGAGAGAGTAATCTCATGCTTATTACAAGTTAAAATAGCAGAGGAAGAATCTAAATTCGGGGTTGAAGCCGAAGAGTTAAAGGAGCTCTTAGCTTCAGATGAATTTAAGAGTTTGAAGCATATTCAAGTTAAAGGGTTAATGGGAATGGCTACATATTCTGACGATGAAGCTAAAGTTAAAGGAGAATTCGATTATTTAAAATCTGTTTACGACGATCTTAAAAAAGGCCATCCAGAATTCGAAGTGCTTTCTATGGGAATGAGTGGAGATTATAAAATAGCTTTAACGTGTGGAAGTAATATGGTACGAATAGGAAGTGCTATATTTGGAGAACGAAATTATAATTAAGAAGAAAAGAATTTTTGTACGCAATATTAGACATAGAGACCACTGGGGGTAAGTATAATGAAGAGGGAATTACAGAAATAGCCATTTATAAGTTTGATGGCATAAAAGTAGTAGATCAATTTATAAGTCTTGTTAATCCGGAACAACCCATTCAACCCTTTGTGGTGAGACTTACGGGTATCAATAATGATATGCTTCGCAACGCTCCAAAATTTTTCGAAGTAGCAAAAAGAATTGTTGAGATTACTACAGGTTGTATAATAGTAGCACATAATTCCAAATTCGATCACCGAATTCTAAGGTTGGAATTTCGCCGACTTGGTTTCGATTTTGAACGAAAAACCCTTTGTACGGTAGAACTATCCAAAAAGCTCATTCCGGGACAAACTTCTTATAGTTTAGGAAAATTAGTAAAGGCATTAGGTATTCCTTTAAGCGACAGGCACAGGGCAAATGGAGATGCGCAGGCAACTGTAAAGTTGTTTAAAATGCTAATGGCAAAAGATCTGGAAAAAGTGATCCTTAAAGCCTCCGTTAGAAATGAACCTTCCCGCCAAATAGATACAAAGCTCATTCAAATAATAGATGAATTACCATCGATCACAGGGGTTTATTACCTTCATGATGACGAAGGTGAGATTATATATATTGGAATAAGCAAGAATATAAGAAAACGCATTAATCAGCATTTTACCAACGATAATATAAAAGCTAAAGAAGTTCAGAGAGAAGTAGCATCGGTAAGTTTTGAAGCTACAGGAAATGAGTTAATAGCTCTTCTGAAGGAAAATGAAGAGATCAAGCAAAATAAACCGAAATATAATAGAGCTCTAAAAAAGTCTAATTTTAGTTATGCTTTATATCAGTTTATAGATGAGAACGGTTATATAAATCTAAAGATAAGTAGATCTGATGCTCGCAAACAGAACATTACCACTTTTACCAATTTGCAGCAAGCCAAATCTGTTTTACACAACATTGTAGAAAAACATCAATTATGTCAACGGCTCACAGGGTTGCATAAAGGTGATGAAAATTGCTTCAGCTACACCATAAAATCTTGTAAAGGAGCCTGTATAAAAGTGGAAACTCCGGAGGAATATAATTCCAGAATAACGGAGGTAATAGAACTACATAGTTTCCAGAACCAAAACATGCTGGTAATAGATAGAGGCCGTGAAATAGACGAAAAAAGTGCATTATTGGTAGAGGAAGGAGAATTTAAGGGAATAGGATTTTTCAATTTAAACCATCAAATGAATAATTTGGATATTGTGCGTTCCGTTATTACTCCCATGGCTAATGATAAAGATGCTCGACATATAATCCAGAGTTACCTAAGAAAAAATAATAAATTAAAGATTATCCAATTCGCAGTTCAGGAAACCAAAATATAATTTTTAATCCCCTTCAGCTATCAGGGAATTATCAATTATAGAATTTTGTTTTTAATTAAAGAAAATGGCTAACTTTAACGCTTATTAAACCTCAACTTTTTGGAAAAACCAGCCTTCAGTAAGGACCACGCGCCGTGGAAAATTAAGCTTTATCACGTTATTTATGGAGCCGACACTCCATTGGGGAAAATGTTTGATATAGGCTTATTGGTTTTAATAATATTAAGCATCGTGCTAATAATGCTGGAGAGCATTGCTAGTTTATACATTAAATACTACGATGAATTTCATATTGCAGAGTGGATTATTACCTTCTTTTTTAGTGTAGAGTATATATTACGAGTTATAACAATAGATAAGCCCCGAAAATACATTTTTAGTTTTTATGGCTTGATAGATTTACTTTCTACAATCCCAACTTATATTATCTTTTTTGTAGGAGGATCTAATATGTTCCTTGCAATTAGAGCATTAAGGCTACTCAGAGTTTTTAGAATTTTGAAAGTTACCAGATATATGGGGGAATCTCAAAAACTAATAAATGCCTTAAAAAATAGTCGAGCTAAAATTAGTATTTTTCTTTTTGCGGTTTTGATAGTTTGTATAATCACGGGCACGATAATGTATTTGGTGGAAGGGCCGGAAAATGGTTTTACAAATATTCCGCTGAGTATTTATTGGAGTATTGTTACTCTTACTACGGTGGGTTTTGGAGATATTCATCCAGTTACTCCTTTGGGGCGTATAATCGCATCATTTATTATGATTGTGGGATATGGCGTAATTGCAGTGCCTACAGGAATTGTAGGTTCAGAGATCGCTAGGGACATGAACAAACCAGATCTAAATAAACCTTTTTTATGCCCTAATTGTAAAGCTCCAGATCACAAAATAACTTCTGAATTTTGTCATACTTGCGGTAAAAATTTAAATGAAAACTAAGCTTCTAATTAGTATAGTAGGACCAACCGCTATTGGAAAAACGGCTTTGAGTATTAAACTTGCTCAAAAATTTAATACCGAGATCTTATCTGCAGATTCCAGACAATTCTATAAGGAAATCCCTATAGGCACAGCTGCTCCAAGTTTAGAAGAATTAGCTGCAGCTCCTCATCATTTTATCCATCATAGAGGTATAGAGGACGATTACTCTGTTGGAGATTTTGAAAGAGAGGCGATAGAAAAATTAGATGAACTTTTTAAGGAACATGATATCATTATTTTGGTAGGTGGTAGCGGACTTTATATTAAAAGTTTAATTGAAGGATTAGACAATTTCCCTGAGCTAGACCAGGAAATAAGAGAACAGTTGAATGAACGGCTCGAAAATGAAGGTCTGGAGCCATTAAAGGCAGAATTAAAGAAATTGGACCCGGAATATTACAATAAAATAGATCAAGATAATCCGCATCGTGTTATTCGGGCTTTAGAAGTGTGTATTGGTTCAGGAAAAACCTTCTCTTCGTTTTTAAATCAGCCCAAGCCTGTGAGGAATTTTAAAACAATTTCCATTGGTCTTACTGCCCCTCGCGAGGAAATTTACGAGCGAATAAATCTTAGAGTGGATAACATGATGGACGAAGGTTTATTGGAAGAAGCACAAGCTCTATATCCAAAACGAAGGCTTAATGCATTAAATACGGTAGGTTATAAAGAGTTATTTTCTTTTTTTGAAGGGAGAATAAATCTTGAAACAGCGGTAGAAAAAATTAAGATGAATACCCGTAGGTACGCTAAAAGACAACTAACCTGGTTCCGGAAAAATGAAGAAACCACTTGGTTCAATTACAAAACACCTTTTTCGGAGATTGAAACTTTTATTAAAACTGAAATTCAGGAAAAATATACTTAGACCTTCAAATAGTTTTACTCTCTTCACATTCCAAAAAGGGAAGTTTTAATTAATGATCACCCTCTTAATATCTAATCCATCCGAAGTAAATAATTTTAGGATGTAAACTGCATTTTGCACTCCATTAAGATCCATTGAGTACTGAAGATCTGCTTCTGAAAATTCCTTGAACATAATCATCCTTCCACGAGCGTCAAAGACTTCTACCCGTTGGATAGTTACTCCTGCCGGCGTTGTAAATTGAAAGGGGCCGGTTGTAGGATTTGGATATATAAATATATATTCTACTCCGGGGAGTGGTTCTAAATCACAGCTTCCGGTAACTGTAACTATTGCAGTAGCACTGGAAGAATTTCCGCTTGAATCTGTGGCTGTAAATGTTACTATGTTTTCACCTAGTTCCTTACAACTAAAATTCAGTTTATCTAAGCTAAGTGTTATATTCTCACAGTTATCTGAAGATCCATTGTCTAGCATTTCCGGAGTAATCCTTGCAGATCGAAATTCATTTAAAGCCACAGTAATATCCTTCACATTAACTGTAGGAGGAGTAACATCTTTTACAATCACAATCACTTCACAAGACCCTTGAATGGCAGCATTGGAGTAAGAAAGGCTAATTATAATTTCTCCGAGATCGTCGCAAGTAAAATTCTCCTGATCTATAGAAAATTGAAGATCGGCAGGTCTGGTAACAAATAAGGTTTCAGCATTTAATGAGGCGGTCCCATTTTCATTTAATTCCAGAGTCACCGATTCTTTACAGGTAACCGTATTACCCGAAACAGCTACAACTTCGATCCTTGCCGTGGCTACTTCAGAATTCTGACTTCCATCATTTGCTGAATAAGTAAAAGAATCATTTCCAAAAAATCCTGCGTTTGGCACATAAACAAAAGACCCATCCTGATTAAGAGTTAATGTCCCGGAAGACACATTGGAAACAAGAACTGCTGTGAGCGCATCCCCTTCTCCATCGGAATCATTATTAAGAACTCCATTGGAAGATGAAACAGTTAGGGAAACATCCTGCAAAGTTGAATAAATATCATCTCTACTTATGGGTGCCGTATTGGTTATTGGTGTAACTGTGATCGTAACTTCTGCCACATTCGAATCTTCACTACCATCGTTCGCTATATAGGTAAAAGTATCTTCTCCTGTAAATCCGGCATTTGGAGTATAGGTAAATGATCCATCTGAATTTAAAGTAAGTGTTCCATCGGAAGTTGAAGTTTGAATGATAGCAGTAAGCGCATCGCCATCTGCATCGGTATCATTGGTTAAAACTCCAGGTGCAGGAATGGTTAAAGTTACATCTTCATTAGTGCTATAAGTATCATTATTTGCTACCGGAGCGGAATTTGGTGGAGTAACCGAATTGACAGTAATGGTTACAGTAGTAACATTGGAATTTTCGGTTCCATCGTTTGCCACATAGGTAAATGTATCTACTCCAAAAAATCCAGGATCTGGTGTATATGTAAAAGATCCATCAGAATTTAAAGTAAGTGTTCCATCGGAAGTTGAAGT
>JAGXIJ010000019.1 GCA_024635675.1 Gillisia sp. | reverse complement strand
GCGGCACCTACATGCACTGCTTCCATCATCTCTTCTTTGGCAATCCCGCATTGTAATCCGTCTTTGGTATAGGCGTCTATACAATATGGACATTGCACCACATGAGAAACTGCTAGGGCAATTAGAGATTTTTCTCGGGCAGTAAGCGCACCTTCCTCAAAAACTTTTCCATAATAATCGAAAAATTTAGAGCCTAATTCTTCATTCCATTCGGTGATATTTCCAAATTTTCTTAAATCGGCTGGGTCGTAATAGGTTTTAGACATAATTAGATTTTATAAGGATGTTACTTTAATCGTAATTGCTTCACGATACTTACGTGTTTAAAACAATTACGGTTTGTGTGAATCTGGTTGATATTTTAGAATTTCATTTAAATCAGTAATAATTAGTCTAATAGCTATCAGGTTATCTTAAAAAGTAATCTAATTTACTTGAGTGCCCGGCATGACTGCTATTTCCTAAATTATATCCTTGTATTAAATGTTGTGTGACAAGGTATTTAAAAATTAAGAGTATAAAAAAATATTAAAATAAGATTGGCGAAGCAAATTATTGTCAAAATTGTAATGGCATTAATATTGTAATTAGGATTGTGTTATTTTGAGGGTTGAATTATTTTTTAAAGGCAAGAAAATTTAAAAACCGTTGTTATATAATATATTTGGTTAAGCATCAGGAAATCCATTTATGAAAATTGCAGTTAAAACTTTACCGGTAAATGAAATTATTCAAGATATTTCTGAATATTTAAATGTGCCTCTGGATAATGATGGAGGAGAGCAAGTGTTAACTATTCCAAAAGAACTGGGAGAGGGAACGGTGCAAGCTTTTAGTTTCGATTCTGGGATTGGAATGATCTCTTACAATTGCAAATTCTATGAAGATGTAGAAATTCATTTCACTTTAAATAGTGTACATCCATTAAAATTCATTTTCTGTTCTGAAGGGCAGGTTTCCCATTCATTTCAAGATGCTGAAAAACTGCATGAGATCGAGGCCTATCAGAATATTATTGTTTCTAGTAGTGGTTATAATGGCCATATTCTATACTTTAAAGCGAACGTGCAAACACATGTTTCCAGCTTAGAAATTATTCGATCTACATTTTCACATAGAACTAATTATAACTTTCAAGATCTGGACGATACTTTAAAGACCTTATTTAAGGATGAGGTATCCAAGCACCAGTTCTATTATCAGGGGAACTATAGTATTAAAGCTGCCGATCTCATGGAGCAAATGAACACTAAGGAATATTCAGGTTTTTTAAAGTCACTTTATCTTGAAGCTAAATCTTACCAGATGCTGGTTGTGCAAATATCGCAATATCAAGATGATGAAGCGCAAGATAGATTGCCTAAGATCTTAAGAAAGTCTGATATTCTAAAGGTAGATTATGTTGTAAAGCGAATTGCTGGAGACCTTGGAACCAATTTAACGGTTGAGAATTTGGCAAAAGAAGCCGGAACCAATGTGAATAAGCTTCAGGAAGGATTTAAATATGTGTTTGATTTAACAGTCAATAAATATATTCAGAACATTAAACTGGAAGCAGCTAAAGATATGCTGATGAATTCCGAAAAAAACATATCAGAGATCGTGATTGCGATTGGGTTAAATAACAGGAGCTATTTCTCTAAGATATTTAAAGAAAAATATGGAGTGAATCCTAAATATTTTCTTAAATCCATGAAGAGCGATTCTTAGTCTATGAGAAATAAATATTAATATTCAATTAGGTTTAACTTAATTAACCACATATATTTAGACCATATATTTATACCTCACCCTTCATGAACCCCAAGAAAGGTTCTTTTATTTTTAAAACCGATTTTTTTTCTCGACCAATTCTGGCGGGAATATTTTCATTTGTCTTTTTATTATTAATAGGATCCTATTTGCTATTTCAACGATATCAACTTATTAGGGAGGCGGAAGAGCGTGATATGGTTAATGTGATGGCTCAAGTTCAACAGAATTTAAATCGTTCTCTAAAAGACAGCTATTCTGTTGCGCTTAGTATGTCTTTTTTCATTAATGAAGAAGGTGAAATCGAGGATTTTGAAAAGGAAGCCCCTTTGCTTTTACAGCGATATTCTGTGGTTGATGTAATACAGTTAGTTCCCAATGGCGTAATAACAAAGGTATATCCATACGAAGGAAATGAGGCTGTAATTGATTATGATATTTTAAATGATCCAAAAACAAGAGCTGAGGCATTAAAAGCTATTGTAAACAAAAAGATGTATTTTGCTGGGCCCTTTGAATTGAAGCAAGGCGGGACAGCAGTTGTGGGCCGTCTCCCTGTATATAGAAAGGACGAGTTTTGGGGTTTTTCAGCGGTAATTATAACATTGGAAAATTTATTAGAACAAGCTCAGTTGGAGAAGCTGGCTGGAGATAAATATCTATTTCAATTCTCTAAAATTGACTATAAAACTCAAAAAGAAAAGTTTTTTCTTCAGAATAACATTAAATCGGAAATCCAGATTACCGAAACAATAGTATTGCCCGATGGAGATTGGAAATTCTATATAGCACTTAAGAATCCAAAAGTGGTGTATTACGAGCTAATTCCTATGGCATTTTTTATGGTATTATTGGCCGGGTGGCTAAGTTATATGATCTTTCTCCTGTTTAGACAGCCTATTAGACTACGTGCACTCGTAACGTCTCAAGCCGGAGAATTGGCTGCCAGTGAGTTAAAATTTAGAACCATATTTAATCAAGCTGCAATTGGGATGGTTAGAGTAGAAACCACAACAGGAAGGTTCTTGGAGACTAATAAAAGATATCGAGAACTTTGTGGGTATACTTCTGCAGAATTAAGCCATATGAGTTTTAGGGATATTTCCGATCCTTCTGAAATTAGCGGGAATGAGAAATTGATGAGCCAACTTTTAATTGGAGAGCTTCGTGAGTATAGTCTAGAGAAACGCCTAATTCAGAAAAGCGGAAAAATATTATGGATAAAACTTTCTGTATCCCCTCTATGGAAAAAAAATTCGTCCGGAACCACCCATATTGCGATTATTGAAGATATAACAGAAAGAGTTATGGCTCAAGAAGAGCTAATGCAAAAAGAAAAAAGGTACCGAGCACTAGTGGAAAATGGTGCTGAGGTAGTTACAATATTTTCTAAAGAAGGTTGGACGCTCTATTCCTCACCCTCTGGAGAGAAGCTTTCAGGGTATTCGGAGAAAGAAATTAAATCTATTAATTTAGGGTCGTTAGTCCACCCAGATGATACAAAAGCATTTCAACAACAGCTTCAAACGGCTATTCAAAATCCTAAACAACCTATTCTTGGTGATCCTGTGAGATTGATTAATAAAGCAGGAGAATGGCGTTGGGCAGAATATACCATTACAAATTTATTGGAAGATCCTAATGTTAATGGGATTGTTGGAAACTTTAGAGATGTAAGTGAAAAGAAGGAGGCAGAGATCAATTTAACTAAATCCTACCAGATGGTGATGGAACAAAACAGGAGACTTCTCAATTTTTCTTATATTGTTTCTCATAATCTTAGGTCCCACTCCAGTAATATTCAAGCCATTTTAAGCCTTTATAATACTACAGAAAGTGTTGCGGACAGGGATGATTATATTGGCTTGCTGTCTAAAGTGGGAGAGGCTTTAAATCAAACTCTAGACGATCTTAACGAGGTGGTCTCGATTAGTTCAAACCTAGATTTGAATGTACAGCAATTAAAGATCAATGAGTATTTAGATAAAACGATAGATTTAATTCAAGTACAGATTAATAAAAAAGCGGCTGTAATTGAGAGAGAGGTACCAGATGAAATGGTAATAGAGTTTAATCCTGCATATTTGGAAAGCATTCTCTTAAATTTCCTTACGAATGCGCTACGGTATAGAGAGCCAGAACGTCCACTAAGGATTTCCATAACAGGGGTTCAAGAAAAAGGGAAGTGGGTCTTGATAATCACGGATAATGGTATTGGGATAGATCTAGAGCGTCACGGGGATAAATTATTTGGACTTTATAAAACATTTACGAGGTCTGCTACTGCCCGAGGAGTAGGATTATTTATAACAAAAAATCAGATTATTGCAATGGGAGGTGAAGTAGCCGTTGAAAGTAAAGTGGGAGTTGGTACAACCTTTAAAGTATATTTTAAATGAAAAGGAATATTTGCATTATAGATGACGATATAGTCTATCAACTTATTATAAGAAAAGTGGTGGAACGTACAGATGAATTTGATTCCATTTGTTTTTGTAATGATGCAATAGAAGCTATTGAGAAATTTAAGTCAATTGAAGCTCCGCTACCGGAGCTCATCCTACTGGATATTAATATGCCGGAAATGGACGGATGGCAATTTTTGGAAAGTCTAATTAAACTACGTCCTAATTTCGATAAGGAGACCGCTGTTTATATAGTAACTTCTTCGATTGCTCTTTCAGATAGAGAAAAAGCCTTGTCCTACAAGGAAGTGTCTGGGTTTTTGAGTAAACCTTTAAGCGTAGAGAAGTTGAAGGAAATAGCGATTAAGCATAAGAAATAAATTGTTTTCCTATTTTTTATAAAATTGAATAATCCGAGAGTGAAGCCAATTCTTTTCCCATTAATACTATTTGTTTCACATTGGTCGTAAAATTTATTATACCCCTGTATGATATTAACCCATCAGGATTTAACATCTTTTATGGGTTCTAATAACATCTCATGATTTAGGCTTGAGTCTTTATACCACTTCTTACCTTCGATGGTTATCCATTGACCAAATCTATTAGGAAGAAATTTCTGACCTCTTACCTCATTTTGTAGATAGTAGGTATTTTCTATTTGTTTAAACTCTACATTTAATTGGTCTATTATTTCTCTCCTGAGATTTATTCTGGTCATTAATATCTCAACTACTTTATCATTTATCATCACTATGGTTTTCTATGGGCGTAATATTATTAAATTATTCTTATAATTAATCCCTAGCATTATATTGTTTCTTTATCAGGCTGTTGACTTCTCCTATTGTATACACCAGTCTTTTTTTAAAGAATGATATTATTAATTTGTTGAAATTATAAGAGAGGTAGGTAGATTTGCTCTATTTCTTTAAAAGGAATAAAACACAGCTCAATAAAAAAACCCCAAGACTAATGTCTAGGGGTTTTTAAGGTGGTGCCTCCAGGAATCGAACCAGGGACACAAGGATTTTCAGTCCTTTGCTCTACCAACTGAGCTAAGGCACCCATTGCTTTATTGCTAATATAAGCCTTTCAAGCG
>JAGXIJ010000124.1 GCA_024635675.1 Gillisia sp. | reverse complement strand
GTTTTCTATAGACAAAGTGATATCCCTCAGGTAACTGAACTTTCCTGGTATTTAAGCTGTTTTTATCCTTACCAAAGGCTAACTCTTGCTCATTCTTTTAAAGACAAAGCAGACAGGTTGGAAGATGTGAATTCTGGTTTGTTCTCTTACCCAATGCTTATGGCGGCAGATATCCTATTATATGATGCCGAAATTGTACCGGTTGGGAAAGATCAATTACAACATATAGAGATGACGAGGGATGTTGCATCGAGATTTCATGCTCAAATGGGAGAAACCTTTGTGATCCCAACTGCAAAAGTGGAGGAACATAACATGTATATTCCGGGCACCGATGGAGCTAAAATGAGCAAATCCAAGGACAATGTGATCAACTTATTTCAGACTGACAAAAAGCTAAGAAAACAGATCATGACCATCCAGACCGATAGCACTCCAATGGAGGAGCCGAAGGATCCTGACACTTGTAATGTTTTTTCGATATATAAATTATTAGGATCAAAAGATCAGGTGGAAGCCTTAAGACAAAACTACCTTGGTGGAAATTATGGATATGGTCATGCAAAACAGGCACTTTACGAACTTATTATTGAGCGATTTGCAACAGAGCGTGAAAAGTATAATTACTATATGAATAATCCCTCAGAAATTGATGCCGCATTGGAAAAAGGAGCATTTAAAGCAAAAGCAGTAGCTAACAAAGTATTGGATAAAGTAAGGATTAAACTAGGCTATTAAATAACCTCGAAGAGTTTACCAGGCAAAGGTCGAATTGCACCTTTTAATTCCATTTCCAGTAAAATTCCCGCAGCTTTAAATGTGGGGATCTTACAATTTAATGCAATATGATCTAATTGTTGTTTTCCTTTGCCTTGCAGAAAATCGTAAACCAATTGTTCCTGTGATTCCAGGTCTATAAACAATTGTTTTTGAATTTCCTTTCCGTCGGAATTTAGCTCCCAATTTAAAATGTATACTAAATCTGCAACCGAAGTAAGGACGTGTGCTTTTTGAGATTTTATTAAGTTTAAACAACCTGCACTTTGAACATCTGAAGGTCGTCCGGGAACAGCAAATATTTCTCTGTCATAAGAGTTGGCTATATCGGCAGTTACCAGCGAGCCCCCTCTATCAGCGCTTTCTATAACCACCGTGGCTTCGCTTAAACCGGCTATAATCCTATTTCTTTTTAAAAAGTTATTTCTATCGAAGGCATCCGTGCTCCAAAAATCTGTAAAAAAGCCTCCGTTTTCTTCAATTTGAGAAATATACCTGGCATGAGTTTTTGGATAGATCTGGTTTAAACCGTGGGCCAGACAACCAATGGTCTGCAATCCGTTTTTAACAGCTGCACGTTGTGCGGTAATGTCAACACCATAAGCGAAACCAGACACGATCACTGGATTGAAAGCTTCCAGATCTTCAATTAGTTTCTCACAAAATGCAATCCCGGAAGATGTGATTTTTCTAGTCCCTACAATACTTAAAATCCTTCTATTATTTAGGCTGATATTACCTCTTGAAAAAAGTAAAATAGGTCCATCTTCACAATGTTTTAATTTTTCTGGATAGCTCGGGTCTAAAAAATAATGATGGTTTATTTTATTCTGTTTAATGAATTTTAATTCTTCCTCTGCAGCTTTAAGCCTTTCAGAATCAAAAAGCCCCTCCAATCTAATTTTTCCAATTCCATCTATTTTTAATAGGCTTGTGCGTTTCTCTTTAAAAATTCCTTCCGCAGAACCAAAATGCCTGATTAATTTCTTGGCGGAACTATCACCAAGATTAGGCGCATTTTGAAGTGCCAATACCGAAAGTAATTCCGAATCATCCATATAGATATAAATTCAAATAGTTCGTTTATAATGGTCGCACTAAGAAATAATAAGCTGAGCTATTGTATAACTCACTGAATTTCAATTTTATAATTCATTAAAAATACTCAAAAAAAGATTTGTTAATAAGATATCTTTAGCTATTTTTAGGCTATCACATAAATCCTTATTTTTGTTTTGATGACTATAGCAACCTACATTTCCGATTTACTTTACCGATATGAGTGTGTAATTTTGCCGGGGTTTGGCGCCTTTTTATCTCAAAAGGTTTCTGCTGAGTTCAATGAACAAGAGCAAAATTTCTATCCTCCAAAAAAGCAACTTTCTTTTAACTCACAGTTAAAGAAAAATGATGGCTTATTAGCTAACTATATTGCCGAGGTAGAGAATCTGGGATATAGAGAGGCTTTGTATAAAGTTGAAGAGTATGCACAGCAGTTACATTTGCAACTTGAAAAAGACCGTGATTTCACAATAAAAAACATAGGATCTTTTCAACTTTCCAAGGAAGGAAAATTACAATTCGAGCCACTTGCAACATCTAACTTTTTAGCTGATGCCTTTGGTCTATCTTCAATTCCTGCGCTTTCAGTTTCCAGAGAAGTGCTTAAAAAACAAGTTGAAGATCTGGAAGAAAAAACGCCAATATTATTTACTCCAGAAAGAAGAAAAAGCATTCCTTATTTTAAATATGCCGCTATTGGTATTATGGCAATAGGGCTAACCGGAATTACAGGATTAAAATTATATAGTAATCAGGTAACCAATCATAATATTGCAGAGCAACAGGCTGCGGAGTCTCAGTTACAGCAAAAAATTCAGCAAGCTACTTTCGTTATAGACAGTCCGTTACCGGAAATCACATTTACGGTAACCAATCAGAGTGGAGATTTTCACGTTGTAGCTGGAGCTTTCCGAGTTGAAGAAAATGCACATCATAAAGTTTCAGAATTACAAGCAGAGGGTCACAAAGCACGATATATTGGAGAGAACAAATACGGCTTGCATCAGGTTGTTTATAGTAGCTACCAAACAAGAAGAGAGGCTATAAATGCTCTTTATGTAGCTCAAAAAACCAATGCCGGATCCTGGCTATTAGTGCAAGAACTTTAAGATTCTATTAACTTGTTTAGACTAGTTTAGCGCTGTACCTTTGACCAAAAATTGGTACAATGCAAGCAAAAACTCCTAAAGATTCCAGAACTATTCTTACCGACTTGGTTCTTCCAAGTGAAACTAATCCATTAAATAATCTTTTTGGGGGAGAGCTTTTAGCTCGTATGGACAGAGCTGCAAGTATTGCCGCCAGAAGACACAGTCGTAGAATTGTGGTTACAGCCTCCGTAAATCACGTTGCTTTTAATAAGGCTATTCCTCTGGGAAGCGTTGTAACTGTGGAAGCAGCTGTGTCGAGAGCATTTAAGAGTTCTATGGAGATCTTTATAGATGTTTGGGTAGAAGATCGTGAAAGCGGAAAACGCTCTAAGGCCAATGAAGCTATATATACCTTTGTAGCAGTAGATGAAACCGGTACTCCTATAAATGTTCCGGAATTAATTCCTGAAACGAAATTAGAGAGCGAAAGATATGAAGCTGCATTACGTAGAAAACAACTGAGCTTAGTTTTAGCGGGTAAATTAAAACCTTCAGAAGCAACTGAACTGAAGGCTTTGTTTGAATAGAACTTTTCTAAATGTGAATATTACTTCAAATAGGATTTTTAAATCTCACAGGGTGAGTTACATTTTCAAGATCCAGTCTGCCGGGTCCATCTTTTCTGTATTCTTATAAATTAGAAAGTGCAAGGTTGTTTTACCAGAGCTACTGCTTGTGGCAACTTCCCCAATATCTTGACCTATAGAAACCACATCGCCCTTAGAAACATACACATTCGAAAGGTTATTATATATGGTAATATAATCCCCATGTCGAATCATAATTGCCTTATTGGCACCTTTTACAGCCTGCACTTCACTTACAGTTCCGCCAAATACCGCTCTTGCCTTGGCACTTTTATCTGTTTCTATACGAACCCCATTGCTTTCTATAGTAGTTGATGTTACAATAGGATGCTTTTGTGTTCCAAATCTCATAGTCACAACTCCAGATCGAACAGGCCAAGGTAGTTTCCCTTTGTTACTTGCAAAATTAGCCGCTAAGGCTCTGGCCTCCGGAGTAAGTTCATACACATCTCTGGAAGTAGATCCGCTTTCTTTATTGGCCTTTGCAATAGAAGCACGTATTATTTCGTCTATTTGTTTATCTATCGCGTTTATTTCCTGCTGTTTTTTCTTTATTTGAGAGGCAAAATCCCCTTCCTTTCTTCGAATGCTTTTTATGAGTACCTGTTGTGATTTTCGGTTCTGCTCCAGTTGCGCTCTGGTGGCTCTGTTCTCCACTATCAGCTTTTCCTTTACTTTCTTTTGCTCTAATAAGTTAGTATTAAGCCCTTGTAATTCTTCCGACTTAATTTTTATTTCGTCCCCTTGCTTCTTTCTGTAATTTGCATATTGCTTCATGTATTGCAGCCTTTTATAGGCCTGTAAAAAGTTGTCTGAAGAGAGCAAAAACATGATCCTACTTTGCTGAGACTTGCTTTTATAGGATTTCTGGATCATTTCCCCATAATCTTCTTTTAAGCTTTCGAGTTCCTTTCTTAGGGTATGAATTTTATTGGTGTTGGAACTTATATCTCGTGTAAGTATATTGGCTTGCTGATTCGTAACTTTAATTAAATTCTCTGTAGTTCGAATTTGTCTGTCTAGGTCCTCTACTTCTGTAAGGACTGATTTTTCCTTTATCTTATTGGAGGATCTTAAGCTATTGATCTTTCTTATTTCTTCCCTTAATTCGATTCTTCGTTCTTCCAGGTTTTCACGAGAATTTTGAGCATATAAATTAATACTTCCAAGAAACAGAAGGCTTAACAATAATAGATGTGGGAGGCAATTTTTTAACTTCATTATTCTATTCGAATTTCATCGTATCCGGAAGGGATCTCAAAAGGAAAACTTACCGACTCATTAAAGGTAACCGATCTATAGGCAATATCTACCTGAGTGCCTTTACCTTCGCTATTAGCTACGATTTTTATTTCTTCAGGAAAATTCTGGTTATTAACACGTTGGTATTTTGGATAGGTAATAGTTACGTTTCTATTTTCTTTTTCTTGAGACAATTGCTGTGCCAGCGCCTTGTAATTTTTCGAATCCAACAGAAATAATTTTTTAACCAGTTCTAACCCGTTCGATGGAACTAATTGATATCCTTGTGTAGATTCAGATAATACATATTTATCTTCCCTTAGATCATAAATGGCCTGTCCTATCAATAAATTTTGAAGTTTTTTAAAATCCAAAGGAGTACCCAGCCATTTGCTAACTAAACTATAGTCACCGTCAAAATAGGTCTTACCAATTTTCTCGTAGTAACTTACCCTGTCTTGAGTAATTAAAACTTTTGCTAGCGGAAATCCCAATAATTGTGCGCTCATCCAGATCGCACTGTCTTTTTGCATTCTAAAACTCACTGTAACCGATTGTGAGCGATCCTCGTCCTGATACTGTAATCTAAGCCTACTATTTAAAGTTTTAAAGTTAGGCTCGTTATTATAGTGCATGGTAACAACCTTTTTAACGGCTGCATCTTCAATTACCAATGCTTTCTTTTTACTTCCACAACCAATAAGCAGAAGCGAAATAAGTGTTAGGGTGACTATATTCTTGATCATTTAATTTTCTTTTATTTTTGTGAATTGGCCTTTTCTTTAAATTCCGAGGCTTTAGATGTATTTCCTAATCCCATATACGCGTTGGCTAATTGCTCGTAAAAATCACGTTCCATATTCTTATCATCTATTAAATAATCCAGACCAAAAGTAAGTATTTCTTGTGCTTCGTTATGTTTCTTTAAGTTATTTAATGCCGCCCCTTTAATAAGATAAAGTAATGGTTGAGCAGGAAAGATATCCAACCCTAAACTGCTTAATTCTGAAGCTTCTTTAAATTTTAACAGGTCCAGCTGCAGCAATAGCGTGTTTCTTAATAATTCGTAATTATCTACATTTTTATTGATCCCCAATTCAAAAAAATTCAGCGATTTTTGTTTATCACCTTTCTGAAGAAAATATTCTCCTAATTTCTGAAAGATCTCCGGGCTATTTTCTTTTTCTGAAAACAAAGCAGCCACCTGTTTAAGTTCTTCTTCGTATTCCGGATTGTTATTTACAAACATTAGAAAATCATTTAAAACCTTGAATTTTGAAGCTGCATCAATCTCTTCAGATCCCAATACAAGTTTCATAGAGCTTAAAGCATCATCAGTCCTGTTTGTATTTAAATAAAATTTATAAAGAGCAAGATGCACCACCTTGGAATTCGGGAACAATTCCCGCATTTTCTCTGCCATTTCAAATGCATCTTTCTCCAAACCTTCATCACTGTAAACAAAGATGAGATTAAGGTAGTTCATCTCATTTTCCGGGTTCAATGCAATAGACTTTTGCAAGGTCTTTATTTGAGCTGAAGTATTATCGGTAAGGGCATAGATCTGTTGTCTTAGGCTGTTTCTATATTCTGTAACTCCCAGTTCTACATCCAATTTATCTAATAAACTTATCAATTTATCATATTGCTGAATTTCAAAATAGATCTTTGCCAGCTCATCATAATACTTGTTATTAAAGGCAACCAGATTCTTTGAAATTAATATGGCCTCTTCATATTGTTTGTTCAAATAATAGGCGTCAAACAAGTCGGCTATGATCCACTCCCTATTGGGCGCTAAACTATTTGCCTTTTGAAAATTAGCAATCGCATTCTCATAATTCTTAAGCAATTTATAATTCTTGCCTAATTCAGAATAGACAACCGCGTTATTGGGTTGCAGTTTTTCACATTCCTTGAGCGCGGTAATAGCTTTTTCATAATTCTCGATAGCTTTTTGCTTTAGCGCTTCAAAAAAATGCTCCTGAAAGGCATCGCTTACCTCACCCAAATCGTCTTGTGCAACTTCAAGCAATGGACTTGGCACTTCCTGAGCATAAAGCCCGGAAGGGAACAACCCGCTTAGAACCATGAAGTATACAAGTATGC
>JAGXIJ010000123.1 GCA_024635675.1 Gillisia sp. | reverse complement strand
TTTATGATATATGTATTAACCTAATACGCCTTCTCAGGCTTTTTATATACTTTCTAAATTCAAACTAAACTGTCATAGAGAATAGTTGGGTTTCCGGCTTATTTCTTTGTAATCGCCTGTCAAAAGCCATACATATATTTCTTACAAATGGTTTTCCGCGTTCTGTGATTTTTAAAAAATTAGTGTCGAATTCCACCAATCCATCGTCATACATCTCTTTTAAAGAATGAATAACTTCTGGTAGATCTTCAAAATAATCTTCCCTTGTGAACCAAGTTGTTTTAAAGTTACACATAAGATTAAGGATGTGCTTTCTAATTACCAGATCCTCCTTTGTAAGAATATGACCTCTATATATCGCGGAAATGTTATTTTCAATCAAATTCTGATATTCCTCCACTCCTTTTACATTTTGAGCAAAACCGTACCAGCTGTCACTTATGGCCGAAACTCCAAGTCCAATCATTACTCGGGTTTTGGAAGTGGTGTAGCCCATAAAATTTCGGTGCAATGTTTTGTTTTCAATAGCTTTGTAAAGACTATCGGTACTAAGTGCAAAATGATCCATTCCAATTTCAAAATACCCAGCCTCTAACAGCATCTTTTTACCAATTTCGTATTGTTCACGCTTTTCCTCTGCAGTAGGAAGATCTTCGTCCTTGTAGCCTCTTTGGCCATTACCTTTAATCCATGGGACATGGGCGTAACTATAAAATGCAATCCTGTCTGGCATTAATTCTTTTGTACGTTCTATAGTATAAATAATATGTTCTGTGGTTTGAAAAGGCAAACCGAAAATAATATCATGTCCAATAGAAGTAAATCCGGTTTCCCGTGCTTCTTCTGTAGCTTTCTTTACATTTTCAAAAGGTTGAATCCTATGAATAGATTTTTGCACTTTTTCATTATAATCCTGAACGCCGTAACTAACTCTTTGAAAACCTAATTCAGAAAATAAATCTAAGTGTTCTTTGGTGGTATTATTGGGATGTCCTTCAAAACTCAATTCTGCATTTTCTGCTTTAGTTGCAATTCTAAAAATGCCATCTAATAGTAAGCTTAAATTTTCGATCGAAAAAAAGGTTGGAGTACCACCTCCCAGGTGAAGCTCTTTTATAACCGGTCTTTCATCCAAAAGATCACAGTACATTTCCCACTCTTTAATAACAGATTTTAGATAAGGAATTTCTACGGAATGATTTTTAGTAATTCGTTTATTACACCCACAAAATGTACAGAGGCTCTCACAAAATGGTAGATGGATATATATGCTAATTCCTTCAGTAGTATTGCTTTCCTTGAAACCTCTTATTAAAGTTTTCTTCCAAGACTTCAATGAAAACTTTTTATCATCCCAGTAGGGGACAGTAGGATAACTAGTATATCTAGGCTCTGCAACATTGTATTTAGAAATTAAATTTGAACTCATAATTATTTCTATTTAAGAGTTTCAAAAATAAAGAGATAGGGAGTTAGATAATATGAGGATTGTCAGGTATTGTTAAGTTGAAGCTCTAAAAAAAAAGAAGCTATATTTATAAACACCCTTATATTGCAAGCTCATCACCAACATATCGCCTAGGATTTGGGTTCTTCACGAGGAGTCATTTTAAGACTGTTGAAATGTTAGAATATGAAAACATCATGGTTTCTTAACAGGGTGCTATAAAGGTTTTATAATGCTACAATAAATCCAGGCCATTCACTAGGAGAACTCTGACTCCTACAATAAATACTAAGGCGGCGGTTAATTGTTTTAAATTTTTCGGGGAAAGGTTTTTCAAACTTAACCGAACCCCTAATTGTCCACCTATAAAAACAGAAAGGCCTAAGAGGAGCGTAGCCCAAACAGGAGCGTCAAATGTCCCCGCAAGCACAAGTCCGCTTAAACCGGATATTGAATTTACAAGAATAAAAAAACTAGCCAGAGCAGCAATTTTAACAGAGGTTCCCCATTTTAAATGATGTAGGATGGGAGCAAGAAATATTCCACCACCTATCCCCACAAGTCCCGAAATAAGACCAATAACCGCCCCCAGGATGTAATTGAAGATAGGGGGATAGGAGGTGGTGGTTTCAACATTAAATTTTGAAAGACGTTTTGGTTGCCATACAAGAAAGACAGCGGCAGTTATTAAAACAAGTCCGAGCAAAACAAAAAATGCCCGCTCACTCAATTTAAAGGAAGCCCCTATAAATGCCATAGGCACACTTGTTATTATAAAGGGTAGAAATGACGAGATTTTGAAATGCCCTTTCTTAATAAACCAATAAGTACTGCCGCTTACCACTATAATATTGCAAACTAAGGCTAGGGATCTCATTGTGTAAAAGGAAACCGCAACCAAAGCCAGGATCGCCAGATAACTGGAGCCACCTCCAAAACCTACAGAAGAATATACCGATGCTATTACAAAAAAAAGGATACATAAAAGAAGAATGCTTGTCACACTTAAAGCCATAGGGTTTGTAGGTAATAATTAGGTTATTCCTGGTTGATTTTGTTGTATTTGAGTGAATATAATGAAAATATTGATCCCAGTAGAAAAAGCCATATTCTTAGTTGTTGAAAACGTCCAGTGCACTTCTAAAACTGAGAAAGTTTCTTAAGAAAAAGCACGAGGATATGTGTTAGCTCAAGATATTATTGCCCATTAAAAAGTTATATTTATATATCAAATTAATTTTGTGAGTAATGTATGAACTAAAGTAAATTATTCTATTCAGTTTTAATTTATCTCTTGTTATATAAAAAAGAAATAAATAGGAAAAAAGACAATTAGAAGGTTTAAAGAAAGATGTTGAAAAACTATGTACAAAAGATTATTCTTTAAGCATATACTTCTCAGGGTTCTTATCGAAACTAACTTTACATCCATCACAACAGAAATACACTTTTTCACCCTTATAATCTACAATATATTTTGGATTTTTCTTCGAGATAGGTACACCACACACGGGATTGATATAATAGTCTTCTGAAAATTTATCAGCTTCAGAATTTGACGAAGGCGCTGTTTCTTCTTTAGTAATAACTGTCTTATCAAATCCTTCGGAAGCATTTCCGCTCCTAAAATCATCTATTATCTGTGCCAAAATGCTGATAGCGACTTCACTGGCAAGTTTGGCATTTATATCTAGTCCTACCGGGCTATGTAATTGTGCAACCCTTTCCTCACTAATACCATTTTTGCTTAAGTACATTTTAATATCATCCGCTTTTTTTGCACTCGCTACAAAGCCTACATATCTGCTATTTGTTTCTAAAGCTTTTTTTGCGGAAAGCTCATCATCTTCTCCTTGTGTAGCTACAATAACATAAACATTAGAGAGCTGTTTTATGCTTTCAAAATTAACTTCGTTTATTATTTCATTTGCTGTAGGAAACATAAATGTATCACAATCTGCCGCCATAACTTTCACTCTAAAATCGGCAGCGCTAGCAACAACAGCCAATTTACGAGCGATATTAGATTTTCCAATAATAATTAATTCTGGTTGTGCAACTACTGGTTCTATAAGTACTTCTACAGTACCACGACTTTGACAGGACATAACGTATTCTTTAAAATGTTCGGTTTCTCTGGTTCCTCCTTCTGGTGAAATGCGTACTCTTTTATAGCGCTTGCTTTTTATAACATCTATAGCTTCTTTAATAATGATACCTCTCACACATCCACCACCTATCCAACCTATAAGTTCTCCGTTTTCAAGAATAATGGCTTTATCTCCCACTTTTCCGGAACTTGGAGCAATACGGTCTATTACTTGAGCTATGGCAAAATTTGATCCTTTTGCTAAGTGCTCTTCTATTATTATCGCTAATTCGTTAAACATCCATTAATAGTTTTTCTAGTTTTAGAAGGCTATCTAAATTGTGTGCTGACTCAAACGCATCTAAATGCGGCATTACACTTACCATTCCTTTTTGAATTGGTTGGTAATCTTTCATGCCTTTCAAAGGATTTAGCCATACCAATGTTTTACATTTCCTTCTTATAGTTCTCACCGCTTCTTTAAGTACTGTAACACTTCCTGTTTCGAGCCCGTCACTCAGGATGACTACAATATGCTTTTGGCTTAAAAATTTGTTTCCGTAAACGGAGATAAATTTGGTTAGTGATTCTCCAATTTTTGTTCCACTAGACCAGGAATTCACATTCTTACCAATATGTTTTATTGTTTCTTGCTCACTATTTTCACGTAAAAGCGGTGTAATATGTGTTAAGTCTGTACTAAAGGTAAAAAATTCTAAACTTTTAAAGTACTTTTTTAAAACCATAATATAACGTAACAGGTAATAACTATAAGTATCCATAGAGCCACTGACATCAAGTATAAACACGATTTTCCGTTTTTCTTTCCGTTTTTTCTTGTAGGCAAGATCTAAAAGTAAGCCTCCTTTACCTAGACCGTTCCTTATAGTTCTACGGATATCAACGCTACCTTTGTTTGAATTTTCGAGCCGTCGTTTAAAACGCATACTCATTTGGTGAAAGAGTTCTTCAGCTAATTCTTCAAGATGTTTTTTATCCTCAATATCTACTTTAGAAAAATCAGTCCTCCGAAGGCGAATACTTTCGTTTGCGCCTTTGGTCTGTTTCGCTTCTATTTCCTTTTCCTTTTTTGGAACATTGAATTTGGCTCCTAAAAAAATTACCGTTGAAGTTTCCGGCTCTTTTTTGATTGGTTGAATTTTCTTTTTACGTTCTTCTAATTTCTCTTCGTAATAGCGACTCCAAAAACGATCAAACATTTCATCAAATCGATCAAAATGCTCTTTGCGTTTGCAATAAATAGCTTTTAAGCTGTATTGAAATAGTTTACGATCCAGTACATAACCACGTTCAGCTATGGCAAATGCATCTCTTGTTTCTTGTGGGCCCAGAACAAACTGACGCTCTCGACAATACATAGTAAAATCGATAAGGCGTTCTTTAAAAGTTTTGTCTACTGCTAGCATTAAATTAATCTATTGGGTACAAAAATTCCTGCACACTCTTATTTCGCACAAATTCCACGTCATCTTTGTGTTTAAGTACACTACCAATAGTATTGTGTACAATTTCATCAGTAATGTTATCTACATTCAAAAGAAGCAGTGTTTTGGCCCAATCTAATGATTCTGCAATCCCAGGAGGTTTATTTAAACTTGATTTACGAAGGTTGTGAATAAATGTCACTACCTGCGTAGCTAGTACCTCATCAATATTAGGGAGTTTTTTAGTGATAATATCGATCTCTTTAGCTTTTGAGGGGAAATCCACCCAATGATACAGACAGCGTCTTCTTAAAGCATCGCTTAGCTCTCTTGTTCGATTCGAAGTTAAAATGACTAAAGGTTTTGAAGTAGCCCTAATTGTACCTAACTCAGGAATACTAATTTGAAAGTCAGATAAAAGCTCTAACAAATAAGCTTCAAATTCTTCATCAGCACGATCTATTTCATCTATCAATAATACTACAGGCTTCTCCGCTCTTATCGATTGCAAAAGTGGTCTTTGAAGCACATAATCCATTCCGAAAATTTGGTTTTCCAAAGCTATCTTATCCTTTTCTGATTCAAAGAGTTTTATATGAAGCAATTGTTTTTGATAGTTCCACTCGTAAATAGTAGTGCTAACATCTAAACCTTCATAGCATTGTAAACGAATAAGCTTAGTGCCTAAATGTTTAGCTAAAGTTTTGGCCAACATGGTTTTACCTACTCCGGGGTTGCCTTCTAAAAGCAAAGGCTTTTCCAAATTCTTTAGTAAAAAAACGGAAGTTGCCAATTCTTCGTTTAGGATGTAGTCATGCTCATAAAAATCTTTTATAAGTGCTTTGATTTCCTTATTCAATGGCTTTAAATTTTTATAGCTATGCCAGAAAATAGCATAGTATCTTGATTACAGTTTGTGATGTTAATTTATGATGCAGCAGTTTCTGCGGCTGCTAATTTCTTCGAGAAATTAGAAACAAATTGTTTGAATAATTGCTCGGAAACCGTATCTACAAGTCTAGACCCAAATTGAGCTATTTTACCATTGATGGTAATATCCATAATAGCATCCAATTTTACACCACCAGCATCCAACTCAGTAATAGTTATAGTCATTTTCATTTCAGCATTTCCTTTACCTTTAGAATCAACACCATTACCTGACAGGATAATTTTTTTGTTTTCGACATCTATCTCGTTATAAAAAATATCTGCATCATACTCGACACCCATAGGGCCAAATTTCATACCTACTTTTCCTTTATAATGATTATCATCTACTTTTTCATCTATGGAAACACCAGGTACACAGTCCATTATTTTTTCTGGGTCAATTAAGTGACTCCAGACCAGCTCAGTGCTTTGAGGCACTTCGAAAGATTTCGTTAAATTTGTTTTCATTAAAAATCAATTTTATTTTTCCCTTATAAAGGGAGATTCATTTAATATATACGTTAAACGATTTTACTCCTTTAACGTACATTTTTACTTAGCCTTTAATCTTATAATCTAATAGCTATTTTTTTTTGTGAGCTTGAATTGCCTCCCAAACTTTTGCTGGGGTAATTGGTATGTCCAAATGCTTAATACCCAGAGGTGCCAATGCATCAATAATAGCATTTGCAATTGCTGGTGGTGCACCCACCGTTGGTGATTCTGCGACACCTTTTGCACCTAATGGGTGATGAGGTGATGGCGTAATAGTATGGCCAGTTTCCCAATGTGGAGATTCTACCGCTGTTGGCACTAAATAATCCATAAATGTACCATTAAGTACATTTCCTTCATCGTCATATACGATACCTTCATACATTGCCGGTGCAATTCCTTGAGTTAATCCACCATGGACCTGACCTTCTACAATCATCGGGTTAATTATATTACCACAATCATCAATGGCCACAAAACGTTTTACATCTATAGCACCAGTTTCCTCTTCTACTTCAACAACACAGATATATGCGCCGTTCGGAAAAGTTAAATTTGGTGGATCATAGTAATGTGTTGCTTCAAAACCCGGTTCCATTCCCGGTGGAAAGTTCGTATAAGCAGCAAAAGCTACATCTTGAATTGTTTTAGATTTTTCAGGAGCACCTTTAACAAAATACTTCCCTACTTCCCATTCAATATCCTCCTCGCTTACTTCTAATAGATAGGCTGCGATTTTCTTACCCTTGGCCTTTAATTTACGTGCTGCCATAGCTGCTGCGGCACCTGCGGTTGGAGTACTTCTACTTGCATAAGTACCTAATCCGTAAGGAGCCGTATCGGTATCACCCTCCTCAACTTCAATATCGGTATAGGGGATCCCTAATTCTTCTGCGAGTATCTGCGCATAGGTCGTTTCGTGTCCCTGGCCTTGCGACTTGGTTCCGAAACGTGCTAATGCTTTTCCGGTAGGATGTACTCGTATTTCGGCACTATCGAACATCGCAATACCTAAAATATCAAAGTCTTTGGATGGTCCTGCGCCTACTACTTCTGTAAAGGTGCAAATTCCGATGCCCATCAATTTTCCCTGGGCACGTTTTTCGGCTTGCTCTTTTTTATACTTATCATACCCAATCATATCCATCGCCTTTTCAAGCGTGGCTTTGTAATCGCCACTATCGTAACTCCAGCCTAAAGGAGAGGCATAAGGAAATTGTTCTTTCTTGATAAAGTTTTCAAAACGCAATTGAGCAGGATCTTTACCAATTTCAGCAGCCAGTTTATCTACCATACGTTCTATGGCATGTACCGCTTCGGTTACACGAAATGAGCATCTGTATGCTACACCTCCTGGTGCTTTATTTGTATAGACTGCATCTAATTCTGCAAATGCATGCTCGTAATCATACGAGCCTGTACAGATTGAAAACATGCCTGTTGGATATTTTGAAGGGTTTGCTGAAGAATCGGTATATCCATGATCTGCTAAAGTAGAAACTTTAAAAGCTTGAATTTTTCCATCTTTGGTAGCCGCTAATTCGCAATCCATATGATAATCACGTGCAAAACCATTTACTAAATTTTCAGATCTGTCTTCAATCCATTTTACAGGTTTTCCAATTAAAAAACTAGCTGCAATTGCCACTACATACGATGGGTACATTGGAACTTTTCCTCCAAATCCTCCGCCAATATCTGGAGCGATAATTCGGATTTTCTCTTCAGATAAGCCTATGTGTCCTGCAACTAAAGCAATAATAGTTCTAATTGCATGTGGTGCTTGAGTAGTTAAATAGACTTTTAATTTCTCTGTATCTTTATCATAAGAAGCCACACAACCACAGGTTTCAATAGAAGCCACATGTATTCTTGGTAAATAGATGCGTTCTTTAACAACAACATCTGCTTTTGCAATAACTTCATCGGTTTTCTCTCTATCTCCTTTTTCCCAATGATAGATTTGATTATCTTTTTGACCTTCTTTGTCAGGGCGCAGCAAAGGAGCACCTTCATCTAAGGCTTTATATGGATCTACTAGTGCTTTCATTGGCTCGTAATCAACTTCAACAGCTTCTGCTCCATCAACCGCAATATATCTATCGGTTGCAATCACGGCACATACTTCTTGTGATTGGTGCATTATAGTATCTGTTGGCAATACCATTTGGGTATCTGATAATAAAGTAGGCATCCAATGTAAATTGTATTCTGCCAAATCATAGCCGGTTATTACAGCCAATACTCCGGGAATAGCCAGAGCTTTTTCCTTATTAATATTTTTAATCTTAGCATAAGCGTATGGGCTACGTACCATAACCATTGTTAGTTGCCCTGGTAATTTTACATCGTCAACATAAGTGCCTTTGCCGTGTAAAAATCGTGCATCTTCTTTTCGTTTTACAGAGTGACCCATTCCGCCTACCTCTGGTGATGTTTTACATTTAAACATATTTTTTTATTTTAAGAGGTTAGACTGATTGAGATTCTTTCTGCATTTCTTTAGCCGCTTGTTGTACCGCTTTTACAATATTATTGTATCCTGTACATCTGCACAGGTTTCCTGATATACCCCAGCGAATTTCTTCTTCAGTAGGATTAGGGTTGTTCTTTAATAAATCTATAGAACGGATAACCATTCCTGGAGTACAAAATCCGCAATGTAAACCATGTTGATCATGAAAGGCCTGTTGCATGGGGTGATTTGTACCATCTGGTGAGATACCTTCTATAGTAGTTATTTCTGCACCATCTGCTCGAACTGCCAAATAAGTACAAGATTTAATTGAATGGCCATTCAACATAATTGTACAAGCACCGCAGTTGGAAGTATCACAACCGATATGCGTTCCTGTTAAATCTAAATTTTCTCTTATAAAATGGACAAGGAGTAAGCGCGAATCAACTTCTGCTGTTACGCTTTCTCCATTTATAGTCATAGTTATTGTATGTTTCATGTTTTTAACTTTTTTAGTGATTTGCTCTTTCTAGTGCTAAGCGAAGCATGCGTTGCGTGATCGTATTTACTATAGATCTCTTATAGGCTTCAGAGCCTCTTAAATCGGAGGTTGGCTCAGAATCTTCGCTTGCTATTGCGCCTACTTGAACAATCAAATCTTCAGTTATTTTTTTTCCTCTCTATATGTCTTCACCTCTATCTAAGCGCATTGGTACAGCACTTACATTGGTGAGTCCGATACCTATTTCCTGGCAAATACCACTATCATCTAGTTCAACATGCACAGCAACTCCTGCTGTTGCATAATCACCTACTTTTCGTTCTACTTTATGGTAGGCGCCACCACTTCGGTTTTTGGCTTTTGGTACTTGAATTTCGATTAAAATATCTGAAGGCTCTAAAGCGGTCATATAAAACCCGTGGAAGAATTCATCAATAGGAATTGATTTTTGGCCATTTAAACCTTCTGCAATAATTGTAGCCCGCATAGCTAACATTAACGCAGGTTGATCATTTGCAGCATCACCGTGGGCAATATTACCACCAATAGTACCGACATTTCGAACAGAAGGATCGGCTGTTAGCTTAATGGCATCTGAAAAGATCGCATATTTTTGTTTGATTAACGGAGAGTATTCCATTTCCGATTGTGTTGTTAGAGCTCCTAATTTCAGGAAATCACCTTCTTCTTTAATATAAGATAGGCCATCAATTTTACTGATGTCGATAATGTGTTCTGGAGAAGCGAATCGAAGTTTCATCATGGGAAGCAAACTATGCCCGCCAGACATATACTTTGCTTCTTCCCCATGGGTTTGAGACAAAGCAATGGCATCTTTAATAGATGTTGCTTTGTGATACGAGAAATTAGAAGGTATCATATAAATAAATGAATTAAAAGGTTATAAATTATATATATACCTAACAATCTAGTGAAAAAAAAAGCATATCTGTATTTTTTACCACTAAAAAGTTAGTAATTCTAAAACAATTTTCCTTAAAATTTATTATTTGATAGTTTAGATGATGTCTATCACTGGTGCTTCCTGTAGTTATTGTAATCTTTTGGAGTATCGATGTCCTTAATTGCGTTATCTGTTTTCAGTGTTATTTTATGTAACTTTTCTATGTTTTTACTAATCAAAGATTTAGCTCCTTCCATATATTCTAAATTTAGAAGATCCTCTTTAAAATGCGAACTAAAAAATACCGGGTTTGCCGGAGTTTCATTAAAAAACGGTCTTACAATGATAGGATCTCCGTTATATACAGATTCAATTTTTAAAAGAATTTGATTGTATTCTTCTGTAGAAATAAATGGAAGATCTCCTAAGCAAATTAAATAACCTTTAGTGTTTTTTGAGGCTTCTTGAACACCGCGCTGTATCGATGTAGTCATTCCCAATGCATAGTCTTTATTGTGAATAATTTTGACAGTAGTATTATTAGCTAGTAAATTTTCAATTCGCTCTTTATAATGACCCGTTATCACAATAGTTTCTTCAATAGAAGTTCCCGATAGTTTCCATAAGACTTCTTCAATAATGGTATGTGATTTAAAAGGCAAGTCTAATTTAAATTTTTTCATCCTAGAAGACAAACCTGCCGCAAGCACAATTGCTGTAATATTTTTCATAGTATTTATGAAATTGTTTTAGAAAGCAATTCTAATACCTTATCACGTTCTTTAGATGTATTAGCATTAAGTAAGACATCTTCATTCTCGAGTTTAACGATTTCAACATCACTATTAATAAGCACTTTTCGAGGACAAGAGTAGCCTAATGATAAATAGTGTAATAGGACAGCATAGGCTCGAGGTTCCCAGATAGTAATGAGAGGCTCGGGAAAATCGGTTTCTGAATTATAAAAACAAGTTGCCACTTTAGAAGGATTACGCTTACTTACTAATGCCTCTAAAGTCTCTTTATTTAGTAGTGGAATATCACAAGCTATTGAAAACCAGGCCGAATCAGGGTTTTTCTGAAAAGCAGACAAGAGTCCTCCGTAAGCTCCTAAACCTAAAAAAGAATCGGTTATCGCATCTGGAAATAAAGATGCCTGATCTGGTCTACACGATACAAACACATCCTCACAAAATGGAGACAATATCTCTTGTAGGTAGGTATGTTGTGATACACCGTGATATTTCATAAAAACTTTATCGACTCCCATACGTGTGCTTTTTCCTCCACCTAAAATTAATCCTTGAATCTTTGGGATGCGGTTTTCTACAAGTTTTTTCACAAAGCCACTTATTATTTTTTCATCTGTCAGTAAGAAAACAGGCAGTTCTGCATATTTTGGGATCAACTCTTTAATATATTCAGGAATTTCTTTGTCTTCGTGATCAGTTCTTACAAGAGCAATTACATTGGTTAATGCTTCTTTTCTTTTAATAAGAGAGGCTTCTTTTTTTTTATCTATCATCACTATTTGATGATTTGCCTTCTCGTGGTTTCCATTAACCAAAATAAGCTGTGAGGAATTAAAAAAAGTATCCTGCTCGAACTTTGAAACTGTATTAAATACATTGAACTGATGATGGGTGATCTTATTTATAAAATTTTTAGTAAAAGCAACAGAAGGAGATTCTTTTTCATTATCGGTATGTGATGCGTGGTCGGCATCTACATAAGCTACAGAAAATTCACCCTGAAGTTGCTTGCCAATACTAGAAGCCAAGGTTTGGATACGATTGCAATTACTTCCAAGGATGCTAATTTCGTTTCTCCCATAAAAACCTTTATCTGGTTTTGTTAACTTGCTATGCTGCTCGTGTTTCATTGTTATTTTGTATATAATATTCTTAATGTCAAAAGAAGATGAACCTAAAAGTTAATTTTTTTTTATTTAAAAACCAAGTATGATAAATTATTTATAAAAACATCAATATAAACCTTTAATTAATAAGTTATTTTTAATATTTTCACTAATGTGAAATCACAATACTCACAAATATATTTAGACTACAATGCTACAACACCTTGCGATCAAGCTGTTGTTGATGTCATGTTTCCATATTTTAACACGCATTTTGGCAACGCTTCAAGTAGTCATCATCCTTTTGGGTGGTTAGCTAAAGATGCTATAGATGAAGCTACTGAAGCTATATCTAAAACATTAGGAGTTTCATCAAAAGAGTTTGTGTACACTTCTGGTGCTACAGAAAGTATCAATGGGATTTTAAAAGGTCTTTATAGAAAAAACAAATCTAAACGCAATCATATTGTCACCACAAAAGCTGAACATAAAGCAGTGCTCGATGTTTGTAAATTTCTTGAATCTGAAGGTGCTTTAGTAACCTATCTCGATGTTACTTCGGATGGTTTGGTTGATATTCAACAACTAAAAGATTCAATTTCTAAAAACACCTTAGTCGTTTCTATACTCTACGCTAACAATGAAACAGGTGTTATACAGCCACTAGATGTCATTTCGCGATTATGTAAAGCTAAGGGGAGTTTTCTCTTTTCAGATGCTACTCAAGCCTTAGGGAAAATTGAAATGAATGATTTTTTTGAACAGGTAGATTTTGCGTGTTTTTCCGGACATAAACTATACGGTCCTAAAGGTATTGGTCTTAGTTTTATTAAAGAAAAAAACGCCAATAACATCGATGCTTTTATTCACGGAGGCGGGCAACAACGCTCATTGAGAGGAGGTACTTATAATACGCCTGCTATTGTTGGTCTTTCTAAAGCTATAGTGCTGGCAGAAAAATCTTTAACTAAAGAAACAAAGCGTTTAAAAGATTTGAGAAATCAGCTTCAAGATGGGTTGTCTGCAATTGAGGAATCTATTGTTAATGGCAAGAATGTTAATAGATTACCCAACACACTTAATATATCTTTTAAGTATATAGATGGTGTAAATTTACTTCGCGGCTTGAGTAGATTCTTAGCTGTTTCAAATGGATCTGCTTGTAACTCTGCAGAGGTAAACCCTTCGCACGTGTTAATAGCGATGGACATTCCTGCTACCTTAGCTTTTTCAAGCTTACGATTTAGCTTGGGGCGTTTTACTTCATCAGAAGATATTAAAAACACAATTAATATTGTGACTAATGAAGTCGCAAAACAACGCAAGTCTAATATTCTTTGGGAACGAAGAGATTCTTAATCTTAATTATTTAAAATATCTAAGATCCTTACTAATTTAAAATCTGTCGTGAATAGGTTCTTCCTTATCTCTCAACATTCCTCCGTTTTTATTAGAAAACACTCCTAAAATTTCTGCAAAAATACTTGTAGCAATTTCTTCAGGTGTATTAGCTCCTATTTCTAAGCCACAAGGTGCATAAATACGCTGAAGTTGCTCCTCTGTAATTGGAGTGCCGGAATTTAAAAAATCAGTTTTCATTTTTTCAAACCGTTTTTTAGGTCCCAAACTAGCAATGTAAGGTGCTGGACTTTGCAATGTCTTTTTAAGATTTATGGTATCAGTTTTATAATCGTGAGCCATTAAAATCACAGCTGTCCGATCATCAATTTGTGGTTGCTTATCTTCATCTTTACTGTAAATATGCTTTACAGAGTCGAGTCTGTCTTTTTTTAATTTTTGCAGATTACCTACTAAACTCACTTCCCAATCGAGCACCTGTGCAAGGTCAATCATTGGGTATACATCATAGTTATCGCCGTAGATAACAAGATGAAATTGTGGAGGAATAAGCTCAATAAAAGCACTTATTTCAAGCTTGCCTATGCTGTAATTATAAATTCGGGATTTTTTGGTGTCCAAAACCATAAGGATATCTTTTGTAAGCATGTTTTTTAATTCGGAATGCTTACATCCTTCCAGAGTTTGTGTCTCTGTATCATAATAATAGGTATACCCTAGGGGAAAATTTTCATCAGATTTATTAGTTGCTGTTACAGTAACCAGAATATGGGATTTTCTTGAAAAAATACATTTTTCTAACAAGCTAATGGTATTATTCTTTGAAGTGATAGGAGAAATTAAGACATCAATTATTCCGTTACATCCAAGTCCTACACCTATTTGGCTTTCATCATCTTTCGAGGTGTCGTATGTTACAATTGAAGGTTCCTCTTTAAGGATAGCTATTTGGGATCGTTTTAAAGCATCGCCTTCCAGACATCCACCACTAATACCACCTTCAAAAATGCCCGATTCAAAAACAAGCATTCGTGCGCCTTCTCTCCGATAGGAGGATTCCTCAACTCTAACAACCTGAGCAATAGCAGATTTCTCTGAAGAAGTACTGTAAAAGTTATATAATTTTATAATGGATTTTATTTCTTTCATTATGATATCTCTCTGTTTTTTTTCATTAAAACTACAATAAAACTATAAATTTTATCGTAGTTTACTTCTTTACTTAAAAATATATGAATATTCCAAAACACCAATATAATGCAGCTTAAAGACAGTTTTAATAGAACAATAGATTATATACGTATTGGAGTTACAGACCGTTGTAATTTAAGATGTTTTTATTGTATGCCTAAAGAAGGGATACCTTACGAGCCTAAAGCAGATTTATTGAGTTATGAAGAAATTATCAGGCTTCTCGATGTTTTAGGAAATCTTGGTTTTAAAAAAGTTAGGTTTACTGGAGGAGAACCTTTTTTACGAAAGGATTTTATAACACTTTTAGAGAAGACTCACCAATTATCTCATTATAAGGAAATTCGTATTACTACCAATGGAACTCTGATGACCCAACACATTCCGAAACTTAAAGAATTAGGCATTGACACTATAAATTTAAGTCTCGATACTTTGGATGCAGAACGCTTTAAGGAGATTACCAGACGAGATGATTTCAGTAAAGTGATAAACGCCTTTCACACGCTATTAGACGAAGGTTTTACCTTGAAAATTAATGCTGTTGTAATGAACGGAATTAACACAGAAGATATCCTTCCATTGGTGGCCCTGGCGGAAGAGCATCCTGTAAGTATTCGATTTATTGAGGAGATGCCATTTAATGGTGGTTATAAAGAAAATGACACCAAATTTAATGCGACGGATATTTTTGATACGATAAAAAATAAATATGCAAGCCTTTCAGCTAAAACAGGAAAGCATGGAGATACAGCAACTAATTATACTATTGATGGTTTTAAAGGTGAAGTTGGAATAATTGCAGCCTTTTCACGTACTTTCTGTAACACCTGTAACCGACTACGCATTACACCTAAAGGTGATATAAAAACGTGTTTGTATGATGGCGGGACTTTTAGTATAAGAGATTTTATACGCTCTGGTGTGACTGATGAACAAATAGCCAATAAATTTATTGAGCTTATTAAACTAAAGCCCGAAAATGGTTTTGTAGCTGAAAAAGGAATAGAAAAATCTCTTGTACGTGGAGAAAGTATGAGTACTATAGGTGGTTAAAAAAATGAATAGAACGTTTATAACATATAAGGAAGCACTACAAATTTTGGAAGATAATAAGACCTCTTTTCCAACTATTTCTGTCCCAATAAACGATTGTGGAGGAGGATTTCTTGCTGAGGATCTAATTGCAGATAGAGACTTTCCACCATACCACAGAGTGACAATGGATGGCATAGCCATTCGACACAGGACTTTTGAAAATGGCACACACATATTTCCTATTCAGGAAGTGGCACCAGCTGGGACAGCACAAAAAACATTAGCTGATGTTAATAATTGTATCGAAGTAATGACAGGAGCCATACTTCCCAAAAAAACAGATACCGTTATTCGTTATGAAGATCTTGATATTAAAGATGACCTAGCCCGAATAACTATTGATACGATTACTAAAAGACAAAATGTACATTTTAAAGGGATAGATATAACAGAACACACTGTTATTAAAAAGGCAGGACAACAAATTTCCAGTGCCGAAATTAATGTTGCTGCAGCAACAGGTATGGATAAGGTTCTAGTTCGTAAAATGCCTAAAGTGGTAATTATTTCTACTGGAGACGAATTGGTAGATGTACACGAAAAACCACTTGAACATCAAATACGAAGGTCTAATGTATATGGTATTAAAAACACCTTTAGAGAATGGGGTATTCCTGCAGAATTGAAACACCTTCCCGACAATAAGGAAGAAATAGAAACCATCATTGCCGGCTTTCTTATAGACTTTGATATGCTAGTTATTACAGGTGGAGTTTCTAAAGGTAAATTTGACTACTTACCAGATGTGCTTACCAAACTTGGTGTTGTCAAACATTTTCATAAAATACAACAGCGCCCCGGTAAACCATTTTGGTTTGGGACTAAAGGTAAAGACACACACGTTTTTGCATTGCCCGGCAACCCTGTGTCTTCATTTGTGTGTCTATATGCATATATTCGGTTTTGGCTTCAAAAGTCTTTACGAATTGAAGACGAGCCAACCTATGCTGCTCTTAGCGAAGACATAATATTCAATCCTGACCTTGTGTTTTTCACAGAAGTGAAAATAAGCAGTGATCCAAATGGAACATTAAATGCACAGCCTATTTTTGGGAATGGCTCAGGAGATTTTATCAATCTTGTTAATACTGATGGATTTTTAATCCTTCCGCAGGAAAAGAAAGTTTTTAAAAAAGGAGAGGCATATCCCTTTATATCCTATAGAAATAAATTATGACATTATGGAATCAGAAAACACATCCTGTTGCAACAGTCAAGAAACAGCCGTTCTAAAAAAAGCCCCTACTTTTAAAAGTGGGCTAATGTCATTTTTATCGACTGCCTTAATAATTGTGTTGCCTAAATGCCCTTTTTGCGTTGCAGCTTATTCTGGTGCCATCCTGATGTTTTTTGATGTAGAAAATGAAGCATTAATCCCTTTCTTTTTACACGGAAAACCAGTTTTAGGAGTTGTAATTATTGCATTAATATTCTTTAATTACAATACTAAAAAATCTAAAATTGCTTTAAGTATTTCTATTTTTGCTCTTATTATATTATTATTATCTACCTACGGAAATATTCGTTTAGTACCAGATTGGATTATCTATATTGGTTTTCTTTTTGCAGTTTGGTATAATGGTAATTTCCGATATTTTTACAACTTTTTAAAAACAAGTAAGCTTGCAAAAGCACTTAAGCACTAATATAAAAAGCAATGAAGATACTATTGTTTGGCATTTCAAAAGATATTGTTGGAGCATCCTCTCTACTAATAAATGATGGAAAGAAAAACCCCACAACAGTTAAAGAATTAAAACAATTCATTTCTAATAAATACCCTGAATTTAATACACTTTCTTCTTTAGCGATTGCTGTAAATAGTAATTATGCAGAGGATACAACATTGCTGCAAGAGGAAGATGAAATCGCAATTATACCGCCTGTAAGCGGAGGATGATTATGAAAATAGATATTCAAATAGTAAACGATATAGATACCACAAAGGTATACCAACAACTATCTGATCCAGAAAGCGGAGGTATTTGTGTTTTTATAGGAAGTGTTCGTAATACTACTCAAAATAAAAAAGTTGAAGCTCTTGATTTTGAGACCTATGAAAAGATGGCCATTAAAGAAATGCAGGTTATAGCAGAGGAAGCTATTCGGAAATGGAAATTAAATAAAGTAATACTACACCACGCTCACGGAAAAAAAGAAGTAGAAGACCCTGTAGTTA
>JAGXIJ010000122.1 GCA_024635675.1 Gillisia sp. | reverse complement strand
TTAAAAATTCTCATTTTCACGATCTTATTACATAACCAGGAAATATCTTCTTTTGTATCCTCCTCTTCAATCCCAACCAACAAAAGTAGTCCCTGCCCAATTTGTCCTTTAATTGCCTTATCTATTGTGACCGATGCCTCCGAAACCTTTTGAATAACTACTCTCATTGTTGTTCTGGATAGTTATCTATTCGATATTGTTGCTCATCTTCTCCTGCAATAATTTGCAAATAACTCTTATATCTGGACCATGCGATCTCTCCATCCTCTAAACCATCCTTTACGGCGCAATGTGGTTCTTCTATATGTAAACAGTTATTGAATTTACATTCTTGCTTAACCGCAAAGAACTCAGGAAAATAATTCCCTAGCTCCTCCTTCTCCATCTCTACTACTCCAAATCCTTTAATACCTGGTGTATCTATTATTCGAGCATCGAAATTAAGATCGTACATCTCTGCAAAAGTGGTGGTATGCTGCCCTTGTTTATGCTGAGCACTAATTTTAGAAGTTTTTAGATCTAAGCTTGGTTCTAAAGCATTGATTAAAGTTGATTTTCCTGTCCCACTATGCCCGGAGAACATACTGGTTTTCCCGATCATCATCTCTTTCACCTTATCTAAATTCTTTCCTGTTTTTGCTGAAATCCCAATACATTCATAACCCACTTCCCTATATAAGGCTGCGAGGAATTTTATTTCACCCAATTCCTCTTCGTTATAAGTATCTATCTTATTGAAAAGAAGCACTGTTTTAATATGATAGGCTTCCGCAGTAATTAGGAATCGATCTATAAACGTGGTAAATGTTGGCGGATTATTAAGCGTGACCAGCAAGAAAGCAACATCAATATTAGAAGCAATTATGTGTGTTTGCTTAGAAAGGTTTACCGATTTCCGAACAATATAATTATCTCTTTCTGCTATATGTTTAATAACCCCAAAAGTATCGTCTCCAGTCTCCTCCAAATCAAATTCAACACGATCTCCTACCGCAACAGGATTTGTACTTTTAATCCCCGCCATTCTGAACTTTCCTTTGATTCTACATCTAAAGAATGTTCCATTTTCAGCCTTTACATGATACCAACTTCCCGTGGATTTATATACAATTCCTGTCATACTACAAAGGTGCAAAATCCCAAGCTTATTCGCTAATTACTTTTTTCTGGTGATTTATAGATTCCTGGTGAATAGCCTTGAACATTTTTAATACAAACTCTTCACTCAAGCCTTGTTGCTCTCCTTCCAAGATCATTTTTCCTAGTATCTCATTCCATCTAGAGGTTTGAAGAATTGCCACATTCTGGGATTTTTTAATTTTTCCAATCTCATCGGCTATTTTCATTCTTTTTGAAAGAATCTCTAATAATTGATGATCTGTAATATCAATCTTAGCACGTAAATTCTTCAAGCTACTCACAAACTCTTCACTTTCTGAGATCTCTTTTCTAATCTTAAGGTCTTTCATAACCTGAATTAATGTGGCTGGTGTAATTTGTTGTGCCGCATCACTCCAAGCATTATCCGGATCATGATGAGTTTCTACCATCAATCCGTCATAATTAAGGTCTAAAGCTGTTTGGCAAAGATCAAATATGATATCGCGTCTTCCTGCAATATGCGAAGGATCTAGAATAAGTGGCAAGTCTGGGAACTTATTTTGCAAATCGATAGGAATTTGCCATTCTGGATTGTTCCTGTATTTAGTCTTTTCATAATTAGAGAACCCACGGTGGATCACTCCTAAATTTTTGACACCGGCAGTATAAAAACGCTCTACCGCACCTAACCATAAGGAAAGATCTGGATTTACAGGATTTTTTATCAATACTGTTTTATCTGTTCCCTTTAAAGCTTCAGCGATTTCCTGGACGATAAATGGAGAAACAGTGGTTCTGGCTCCAATCCATAAAATATCAACATCATTTTCTAATGCTAGGTCAACATGATTTGCATTTGCAACCTCAGTCGTGGTAAGTAAACCTGTCTCTTCTTTTGCGGTTTGCATCCATTTTAACCCTAAAGCCCCTACTCCTTCAAAATTCCCTGGTCGAGTTCTAGGCTTCCAAAGTCCAGCTCGTAATACACTAACATCACTATCCTTTAATTGTTTAGCAATCGTCACTAATTGGTCCTCCGTTTCAGCACTACAAGGCCCCGCTATCACCAAAGGATGATCTAGATTAAATTTATCTAACCACGTTCTTAATTCTTTTTGATTTTCCATTGTTGATTTTTGTTTAATTAATTCTTTTAATTGATTCCGTTTAAAATTGTTTTGATATGATTTGTTTTTTCCATTTCGTTAAAGACACCTTCAAAATCATTGTTCTCCAGTAAATCTTTAAACATGTTGAGATTCTGAATATATTCCTTTAAAATCTCCACAACATTTTCCTTGTTTTGTTCAAAAATGGGAGACCACATGGCAGGAGAACTTTTGGCGAGTCTAACGGTAGAAGCAAAACCACTGCCGGCAAGATCAAAAATATTGCGTTCGTCTTTTTCTTTTTCCAATACTGTTTTGCCAAGCATAAAAGAACTTATATGTGATAAATGCGAAACATATGCAATATGCCTGTCATGAGATTTTGGGTCCATGTAACATATTCTCATTCCTAATTTTTGAAAAAGATCCAGTGCTCTTTCCTGCAATTTGAATGCAGTTTTTTCTACTTCACATATAATATTTGTTTTATTCCTGTAAAGATCCTTTATTGCTGCTTGTGGTCCAGAAAACTCTGTGCCCGAAATGGGATGCGCAGCCAAGAAATTACGTCGATTTGGATGAGTGCTTAAAGCCTCGCAGAGCTTCCCTTTAGTAGAACCCGTATCTATAACCAAGGTGTGATCTTCTACGACATCCAACACCTGTTTAATTAGTGGAATACTCACATCTACCGGCACAGCCACAATTACCAAATCTGAGGATTTAACATCATTTAATTCTTCTATCTCATCAATGATCCCCAAGGATAATGCTTGTTCAAGATGATCTGGATTATTATCTATACCAACTAACTGCACCTCAGAAAATGCATTTCTAATATCCACCGCGAACGATCCGCCTATGAGGCCTACACCTATAATATGTACTCTCATATTTTAATTCTATTAATTGCTTTCTTAATATTCTCTTCTGTTGTGCAAAGGGAGAATCGTATATAACCTTCTCCTTGATCGCCAAAAATGAATCCCGGAGTTGCAAATAGATCATAGGTATGTAACAAATGATCTACAAATAATTCAGATGTGGTGTCTAATGGCACCTTTGCCCATACAAACATCCCGGTTTGGTCCTTTTCTGGAATACAGTTCAATTTTGAAGCTAGTTCCAACACCAATTTCTTTCGTGTTCTATAAACATCATTCAAATCGTTAAACCATTTTTTGGGTAAACGCAAAGCTATGGCTGCTCCTGCTTGCAAAGGGAAGAACATTCCACTATCCATATTGGACTTCACCTTTAAAATAGAATTCAAATTATCCTCATTTCCGCATACCATTCCTATTCGCCATCCAGCCATATTAAAGCTTTTACTAAGCGAATTTAATTCCAGTGCTACATCTTTTGCTCCTTCTGCCTCCAAAATACTAATAGGATGATCATTAAGAATGAAGCTATAAGGATTATCATTTACGATAAGGATATGATGCTTCTTAGCAAATGCTACCAGATCTTGAAACACCTTTTTAGTAGCTGAAGCCCCGGTTGGCATATGAGGGTAGTTTACCCACATCAATTTCACCTTAGTAAGATCCATTTTCTCTAAACTCTCTAAATCGGGCAACCAATTGCCTTTTTCATTCAGATCATAATACACCGGTTTTGCACCAACTAATTTCGTAACCGAAGAATAGGTAGGATATCCGGGATTAGGAATTAAAACTTCGTCTCCTTCATTTAGAAATGCCATAGAAATATGCAAGATCCCTTCTTTACTCCCCATTAATGGAAGAATTTCTTTTTCTGCATCTAACATTACCGAGTAATGAGTGCTATAAAATTCTTTTATTGCATTTCTAAAATCTGCCGTTCCTTTATAAGGTTGGTATTGATGAGCTGCCGTATTTGATAAGGCATTATTTAAACCTTCTATTACTTCTACAGGTGGAGGAAGATCGGGGCTTCCAATCCCCAAGTTAATAATGGGTTTCCCAGAAGCCTCCAAGGCTCTAACTTCTCGTAATTTTGAAGAAAAATAATATTCCCTAACCTCGTTCAATCGTTCTGCTTGGATCATTATAAATTATTTTTGTAAGTGCCTAATATTTTTAAATGCTCTGTCATCACTTCTATGATTTCCATAGCCTTTTGGAATTCTGAGTAATCCTCGAAGATCACATCCACAAAAAATGAATATTTCCAAGGGGTCTCAATTATTGGCATAGATTGTATTTTAGTCATGTCCAAATTATAATCCCGTATAATATTTAAGACAGATACTAGGCTTCCTCTTCGGCTTTCTAATTCAAATTTCAAGGAAGCCTTATCTATCTTTATTCCGTTAGGCTCTTTTTTTACGGTACTTACAATTAAGAATCTGGTAGCATTACTTTTTTTAGTGTGAATAGATTCAGCAAGAATTTCTAATCCAAATAATTCGGCTGCCATTGTACTAGCCACGGCTCCAATTCCCTTAGATTGCTTTTCTGAAATTCTTCTGGCTACTTCAGCTGTATCAGTATCCTCTATTAATTTTATATGCGGATATTTTTTAAAAAATTCTTTGCACTGAAGTAAAGCCATAGGATGCGAATACACCTTTTTAATACCAGAGATATCTTGTCCTGGTAGCGCCATTAAATTCATATTAATAGGAATATAATGTTCGCCTACTACCTTAAGATCGTGCTCATCTATAAGCGCATAATTTGGTAAAATGGATCCTACAATAGAATTCTCTATAGCCATTACTATTTCTTGAGACTCCCCGGCAACAAGGGAATGTACCAACTCATGAAAAGACATACATTCCAGCACCTTAACATCTGACCCAAAATATTCTTGGGCAACCAAATGATGAAAAGAACCTTGAACCCCTTGAATTCCTATTATTTTTTCCATTTAAAATTTTTCAAAAAAAAGAGGTCCTGATTTAGATTAAATCAGGACCTCTTTATATAATTTATAATTTTAATTACATGACGCTCCCGATCTTATCTCCGTAATAGAAATAAAAATAATAGAATGCAGTCCAAGTAATTATATTCTTCATTGTTCTTTTAACTATTGCTAATGTAGTATTTAATTTAATATCACCTATACTTTTTTATATTTTTTCACGATAACGTTTTAGTGAAAACCATTTTAAAATAAATTTATCCATACTTTTGAAAAAAGCTTAACTATGTCCATTTTTGTTAAAGAAATTTCTAAATATTACGGGGAACAAAAAGCCTTGGATAAGGTTTCATTTAGCATCGAAAAAGGTGAAATAGTAGGGTTTCTTGGTCCTAACGGCGCAGGAAAATCTACACTAATGAAAATCCTTACCGGTTTTCTTTCCCCTTCGGAAGGAGTAGCGAGTGTAAATAACACATTGCTGACTGAAGATCTTAAAGCTGTTCAAAAATCTATTGGGTATTTACCAGAACACAACCCATTATATACAGAGATGTACGTACGGGAATATCTGGATTTTAACGCGACTATTTATAACACTAAAAAATCCCGGATTGAGGAGGTGATAGAAATGACCGGGCTTTTACCTGAAGCCAATAAAAAAATAGAACAACTTTCTAAAGGGTTTCGACAACGGGTTGGACTTGCAGCAGCACTTTTACACGATCCCAATGTTCTTATTTTAGATGAACCTACAACCGGCTTAGATCCCAATCAACTTACCGAAATACGGAATTTGATAGTAACAGTAGGAAAAGAAAAAACCGTTTTTCTTTCTACACATATCATGCAGGAGGTGGAAGCAATTTGCGATCGAGTGATCATTATTGATAAAGGGGTGATCGTGGCCGATTTGAAAATGAAGGAACTTCGGGACGAAAAAGAACAAATAATTCAGGTAGAATTCGATTATAGAATAGAGGAAATTGCTCTAAATAAATTACCAGATCTAATCTCTGCAAAAAACATAGGCGGGTTCCATTATGAGTTAAAATTTAATACCAATAAAGATATGCGTCCCTTGGTTTTCGATTTCGCTCATGACAACGGGCTTAAAACGCTTCAGCTAAACCGAAAAACTAAAAATCTTGAAACTTTATTTTCAGAATTAACTACTCAAAAATAAGTCGGCCGGTATAATATTCAGTCACATCCACAATGGGAGGTCTATTCTTAGAAATTATATTTCCACTGCTGCGTAATTCTCCTCTTATTGATTGTACTGGATATACGATCATTTTATTGGTACCTCTATGGAAGATATCATAGTGCTGCACAATTAATTCCGGTGCATCCAATCTACTATCACCATTAGCAAAGAAAACATTGAAATTTTCCGCTTTTCCGGTTAGGAAATAATTAGAAACATTATCGTTAGTGATTCTTAAATTCTGCACTTCCAGATCCAGAATGAAATCCCCATCGGTGTGGATAGAAAGGTCATCTTCTTGATTTACAGAGCGTAGCCAAAGGTTATTCAGCTTAAGAGTTCCAATAGATTCTATAGCGCTTCCACTGCTATTCTGAAGCCAGGTAAGATCTTGTATAGTTACATATACTTTTGTGAGTTCGTAGTCTCTCACCAAATTACAGGAATTACCATTTCTTATGCTTAATCTATTGTCAATAACTTCGACAGAAACATCTTTTCTTAAATTTTCTCCGGTTTCTATCACCACTTCCTGAACCGGGCCTTGCTTTATAAAAAGTTTCACCTGTTCATACACGATGATTTCATCAAAGGAACCTACTAAAACCTCATCTTGTACGATCTCCCCTGCTTTTTTGAAACATCCTGGGGCATCTTCGGCATCACAACTACTTAGTAAAAAAGTTGAAAGTATTAAAAAAACTAACTTTTTCATATTCTACAATCTATATCCTATTGAAAATTCGACAGCTTCAGCATTCGCCGCATGAGACCTTACCGTAGCCGATGCCCACCAATGTTCATTAATTTTTCTTCTTAAACCTAATCTATTATAAACCCTCTCCACATAATTATCATATGGATAATAGGCATAATATCCCACTTGAGTAATTAAAGACATTTTATTGAAAGTTAATTGATGTCCTATAAACACCCCCACTCTCTTCGCATCTTCATCCCCAACAGTTTTTCCTTCCGGAAATGCAACCGACTGGAAATAGATAAATTCTTCTAAGGCTTTAGAAAAGAAAACCTCTGCTCCTGCCTGTAAAGTGCTCTTTTTATTGATCACCTTATCTGCAAATCCTGTAACTGTTAAAAACGGATATTGTTTAGACCCAATTACTCCGGTGGTATTAACGCCGCTTCTAATTGCAAAGTTATAATGAATTGGCTCTGTATATTTTTTCTCCTTTGGATCTTTTTCTACATAATCAGGAATATTCTTATAATCTAAATGATAATTCAAGCCTACATTAAAAGTAAATGTATTAGTACTATTGTTTGGAGATTTAAAATCGGCATTGGAATAATGAATTATTGAAACTCCTGCCTGAATACCTAATCCTTTGTAGATATTCTGCTTTTGATAGTTTCCCATTAAATAGGTAGAACTTAACAATCGCGAACCGTATGCATTGTTTATATAATTGGTTTCAGCATTATAAGGATTGGTAGCATATGCCATTCCCTGCCCTATCCTAAACATTAAATTTCTCTTCAAAAAATAGAAATTAAAATGAGCATATAGCGCGTAATTCTCTCCCAGATTATTGTTTTTCAAATCCTGATACGTAAAAGAGTAACCAAAATCCGGGTAATTATACCTTCGTTCCCACTCTTCCAGTCCGTAGGTTTTCCTATTGAAACTTAAAATAACACCTGTGGGATGGCCTGTAATTAAATGTGCTATATCTGGATTATGCTCTAAAATTGTCCCATAAAAGTAATTGGCATCAAAAGAATAATACTTTTTAATCTCTTCTTGAGCCAAGGAAACTGCAGAAGAAAGCAAAAGCAGGGCGAATAATATTTTTTTCATAGGGGGCAAATCTAATCTATTATTTTAAAAAACTGAAGCTGCAATTTTATGAATATTAGTGCTTTTTCCCATGGAATAATAATGTAGCACTTCTACACCAGAATTTATAAGTTCTTTACTTTGGGCAGTACACCATTCCACGCCTACTTCTCGAACCTCCAGATCTGTCTTGCAATTATTAATTGATCTAATTAATTCTTCTGGCAAATTTAAATGAAATCTATGCGGAATATTGGTGAGTTGTTTTTTAGTAGCAATGGGTTTAAGTCCTGGAATTATTGGCACTGTAATTCCGCTTTTTCGGCATTTAGAAACAAACTCAAAAAATTTTGAATTATCGAAGAACATTTGTGTAACCACATATTCTGCACCGGCAGCAACTTTTGCTTTCAACTTTTCTATGTCGTTATCTAAACTTGGTGCCTCCATATGCTTTTCAGGGTATCCTGCAACACCTACGCAGAAATCGGTGGTATGGTTTTTCTCCAGAGGGTTATCTAAGTATTGCCCACGATTTATTTCAGAGATCTGATTTACCAGATCTGAAGCAAAATTGTTCCCCTTAAGTTCTGGTTTAAAATAGGTTTCACTTTTAACTGCATCGCCCCTTAATGCCATCACATTGTGAATTCCTAAAAAATCTAGATCTATAAGAAAGTTTTCGGTGTCTTCTTTTGTAAAACCTCCACAAAGGATATGTGGCACTGCATCTATTCCATATTTG
>JAGXIJ010000121.1 GCA_024635675.1 Gillisia sp. | reverse complement strand
GTATCACCTTTTACAAGATCTAATTCATAAGGTAAAGAGGTATAGCTAAGATTTGAATTATAATCTGAAATAGCATCAAATTTCTTCGCCTCATTTTCTATAAGATCTCTTCTTGTTTTATAAGACTCATAGTTTAAAGGATAAGTCTCTTCATCTCTTCTTTCCTTTACCCATTTAGCATTTTCAGCAATAAGATTTAATTGTGCATTATTAGACATTCTCTCATTACTATTTTTAATAGCATCTTTAAAATCTATATAACCATCCCAAATTTTATATTTAGCGGCTTTTATTTGATCCCATGGTAATGGGTTTTCATAATCTTTCTCTCCTATATCAATATAACTATATCTGTCCGGAACCACCACGTCGCTTTTAACACCTTCTAATTGTGTAGAACCTCCATTTACTCTATAGAACTTCTGAGTTGTTAGTTTTAACGCTCCAAGGTCGCCATATTCATTACTTCTAACGGTTTGATTAAGGTCTATTACATTTTGAACAGTTCCTTTACCATATGTTTGTTTACTTCCAATAATAATAGCTCTCTTATAGTCCTGCATCGCAGCAGCTAAAATTTCTGAAGCTGAGGCAGATAATTCATTTACCAATATTACAAATGGACCATCCCATAGAATACTTGGATCTTTATCCTCTAAAATCTCCTGACCAGTACCCTTGCTTTTCACTTGTACAACAGGTCCTTTTTCAATGAACAATCCTGCAATATCCACCACTGTTTTAAGCGATCCTCCACCATTATTCCTAAGATCCAAAACAAGACCTTCCATTCCTTCCTTTTTTAATCTTATAATTTCCTTTTGAACATCGGAAGCAGCATTTCTGTCTGCATAATTTTCCATATCAAAATAGAATTTAGGTAGGTTGATCAACCCAAACTCACGACCATTCTTTTTAACCAAAGCAGATTTTGCGTATGTTTCTTCTAATTCTACAATATCTCTGGTAATGGTAACATCTTCAACATTACCCATCGCCTTTTTCTTAACGGTTAAGGTAACCTTAGAATCTTTTGGCCCTTTTATAAGATTGACCGCATCGTCTAAACGCATTCCCACAATACTTACAGGCACTTCTTCATCTTCTTGCTTCACCTTCAAAATAATATCTCCTTCGGCTACCTTGTCACTCAACCATGCCGGCCCACCAGAGATTACTTCCATTATAGTGATATTGTCACCTTTTTTTTGCAATCTCGCTCCGATTCCCTCCAATTTACCGGACATTGCAATGTCGAACCTATCTTTATCCTGAGGAGCAAAATAGAATGTATGAGGATCGAACTCTTCTACTATTGCGTTAATATAAACCGTGAAATAATCTTTACGTTCTAATTCCTCACTAAAGTCAAAGTATTCATCCATAGAAGTAAGGGTAGTAGTTCTTGCTTCTTTCTCTAACTCTACATCACTCTTCACTTTATATTCCGGATCCTTTTCCAGTTTTTTTGTTTCCTCTTCTTTTTTATCATAAAAATTTCCAAGAGTACTAAACTTCAGTTGCTTTCTCCAACGCTCCTTAAGCTCTTCTCTTGAGGTAACATTGTCTATCTCTTCATAATTAGTATTAATATCTTCTACTTCAGAAAAATCGAAGGGTTGATCTAAGATTTCTTTATAAATACCTCGTACTTCTTTCATTCTCATCAATAACTTATCATGAGTTATATTGAAAAAAGTAAGATCCTTTCCCTTAATCTGGTCATCTATCTTATCTTGATAAACAACAAATTCCTTGATGTCTTTTTCATAGAAGAATCGCTTCAAAGGATCCACGGCATCTAAGTAATCCTTATATACTTCTTTTGAAAAACCATCATCTATAGTCTTAGCATCGTAATGTCCTCTTTCCAGAACATAGGTAATTAGATCTATTAGTAATTTATCTTTATTTGGATCGTTGAAGGTTTTAGTAGTAAAACTGCATGACGCAGCTGCCATTAATAACACCAACACCAAAAATTTATAGTTCCTTTTCATAAAGCGAATGCATTTCATCATTAAATATCAATCTATATATATTAAAAATTGTGCCAACAGTCATCATTTGAAAAATAATTTGTTAGACCACTAAGATAAGCTTTCCTTTGAGAATTATTATTTTAGCAGCCTTAAAATATTTTACAATGACTCAAGATAAACCACTTATTTTAGTAACTAATGATGATGGAATTACAGCCCCTGGAATTCGAACTTTAATCGAAGTAATGAAAGAATTGGGAGAGGTAATTGTTGTAGCTCCAGATAGGCCACAAAGTGCAATGGGTCACGCCATCACTATTACAGACACCTTATACTGCGATGAAGTGAAGATCAATAAAAAATTTACTCATAAAGAATATAGTTGCTCTGGTACTCCGGCCGACTGCGTGAAAATTGCCACTCAAGAAATTTTACACCGAAAACCAGATCTTTGCGTTAGCGGAATTAATCATGGTTCCAATTCTTCTATAAATGTGATTTATTCTGGAACTATGAGCGCAGCAGTAGAGGCTGGTATAGAAGGAATTCCGGCAATTGGATTTTCACTTTTAGATTATTCACTTAATGCCGATTTTGAACCCACAAAAAAATTCATAAAGGCAATCACCAGAAAAGTTCTTAAGAACGGACTTCCAAATGGTGTTGTGTTAAATGTAAACTTGCCCAAGTTGAAAGAAAATAAGATCAAAGGAATTAAAATATGCAGACAGGCTAAAGCGTATTGGGTGGAGGAATTTGACAAAAGAACAAGTCCACAGGGAAGAGATTATTATTGGTTGACCGGGAAATTTATTAATGAAGACAGCGGTGAAGACACCGATGAATGGGCATTGGAAAATGGTTATATTTCTGTAGTACCAGTGCAGTTCGACCTTACTGCTCATCATTATATTACAGATTTAAATAATTGGGAACTGAATGATTAAGAAACATGTATTTATCGGATTTTTTATTGGCCTATTTACGAATCTGGCGGGTATGTTCTTTTATATCCTGCTTTTTTCAAAAATGGGTCTCAAAGAAACCCTTGAACATTCCCTTCAGAATGATTATTTGGGAAAGGTCATCGCGCTGGGAGCGATTTTGAACTTTTTTCCGTTTTTTGTGTTTTTAAAAAAGAATCAGATATACAAAGCGAGAGGTGTTCTTTTAGCAAGCGTTCTCATGGCTGTAGTTATAGCCATTACCAAATTTACCTAATTGCTAGAGAAAGGTTTTCAAAATGAAATAGGCATTTATTTATTTGATAACTTTCAACATTAAAAATTCCTTAGAATGAAATACTACCTTATTGCTGGTGAAGCTTCCGGAGATTTACATGCTTCCAATTTAATGTTGGCTTTAAAAAAGGAGGATCCAAAAGCTGAATTCAGATTCTGGGGTGGAGACCTTATGCAGGAAGCTGGAGGAACTCTGGTTAAACATTACAGGGAATTAGCTTTTATGGGCTTTATAGAAGTGATCGCAAACCTAAGGACCATTTTCAAGAATATTAAGATTTGCAAAGAAGATATTCTGGAATATGAGCCCGACACCATTATATTTATAGATTACCCGGGATTTAATATGCGTATTGCTAAATGGGCCAAAGAATTAAATATCTCTACACAGTATTATATCTCCCCCCAAATATGGGCCTGGAAAGAAAATAGGATATCTGCAATTAAAAGGGATGTAGATGAGATGTATGTGATCCTTCCTTTCGAAAAAGAATTTTACGAAGAAAAACATCAGTTTCCAGTACATTTTGTAGGGCATCCACTTTTAGATGCTATAGCAAAAAAGGAACTAGTGGTTCCCGAAGAATTCAAAAAAGAACATCAATTAGATAACCGGCCAATCATTGCGTTGCTCCCCGGCAGTCGAAAACAGGAAATTTCCAAAATGATGGAAACGATGTTAAGCCTTTCCGATGATTTTAAGGAATACCAATTTGTAATTGCCGGTGCACCCAGTCAGGATCCAGAGTTTTACAAACCATTTATTAAAAAGAAAAATGTTCATTTGGTAATGAACAAGACCTATGATGTTTTAAGTCTTTCCACGGCGGCATTGGTAACCTCGGGAACAGCAACACTAGAAACGGCGTTGCATAAAGTGCCGGAAGTTGTTTGTTATAAAGGGAGCACAATTTCTTATCAGATTGCAAAAAGGGTAGTGGATTTAGACTATATTTCGTTGGTTAATTTAATCATGAATAAAGAAGTGGTCACCGAATTAATCCAGAAAGATTTTAATAAAGAAAGATTAAAAGAGGAACTCAATAAAATATTGGATTCTGAGCACAGGCAAACAATATTTGAGGCATATTTCGAGTTAGAAAGAAAATTGGGAGGTGCCGGAGCTAGTCAAAAGACTGCTCAGTTAATTTACCAAAGTATTAATAAATAACGTTTCTATATGAGTAGACTGTCCTACTACGCATGTTTTATTACGCTTAGCCTACTGCTTAGCAGCTGTGGAGCCTCTAGATCTAAAAAATCTGTAGTACAGCAAAATTTGAGTCCAAATGAAGTGATAATCTACCATAAGGCTCCCGAGAATACCATTAAAACTGCCTCAGCTTCCGAGCAGCCAAAAGACAAGAGAGTTTATAATATTACCGAAACAGCTCTTAAATTTAAGGGTACTAAATATAAATATGGTGGGACTACAGAAAATGGTATGGATTGCTCCGGGCTAGTATTCACCTCATTCTTAGAAGAAAACATAGCATTGCCAAGATCTTCCAGAGCGATGTCTTTAGAAGGGGAGCGTTTATCGCTCGTAGATGTAAATATTGGAGATCTCTTATTTTTCGAGACCAATAAGAACAAAAAAGTAATTAATCATGTTGGACTGGTTGTGGAAATTCAACCCGGCCACATCTTATTTATTCACTCTTCCACTTCCAGTGGAGTTATAATATCCTCTCTAGCAGATGATTATTGGTTCGATCATTTTGTAATGGCACGGCGAGTGATCTAATTAATTACTACCTTCAAGAGCATCTAACACTTTTGGAGATTGTATAATTTCACACTAATTAAGCTTTGCTTTTCGCTTATTACAGGAATTCTATTGGGATTTTATCTGGAATTTGCTCCAATTGTAATCTTAACTACAGGAGTAATTTTATTTCTATTTTTCATAATTTTCTTTTTTCAGGCTAAAAAGAGATTTCACCAAAATCCCATTTTTGGTGTTTTGGTATTCTCTCTATTCATCTTTATCGGGTTTCTCTCCTCCTATTCTCACTTACCAAAAAATAGTCCGGATCACTTTATAAACGAAATTCATCATGAATTAAATGGGTCCTCTCCCATTATCGTTGCTGAAGTGTTGGAAATACTCAAACCAAACGCTTATCAAGACCGATATATCTTAAAGGTCCAGGAGTTGAATAGGTCTAGATCTGAAGGGAAATTACTTCTAAATGTAGCAAAGGATAGTTTGTCTAAAAAACTTAAGATAGGTCAGCGAATTGCCGCTAATGGCCAATTAGAAGATATTAAGGGGGCTTTAAATCCATATCAGTTCGATTACAACCGTTATATGAAGACCTTGGGTGTTTATAAGCAACTTAATGTCTCCCAGACGCAGTTAAAAGTATTTAACAACACTACAAGTTCTGCCAGAATCTATGCCGGGAAACTAAGAGACAAAATAACTTTGAATCTTAAAAAACAAGGTTTTGCTGACGACGAACTTGCGGTTATACAAGCGCTTCTATTAGGGCAGCGTCAAGAATTATCCTCTGAAATTCAAAAGAACTATGCAGCAGCAGGGGTAATACATATTTTAGCTGTTTCCGGATTACATGTTGGAATAATTTTATTAATGCTCAGTTGGGTTTTAAGGTTTTTAGATCGGCGACCCTATGGAAAAATATTAAAAACAATAATTTTATTGGGGGCTCTTTGGGGGTTTGCTTTGATTGCCGGGCTTGCACCATCTGTAGTTCGCGCTGTAACAATGTTCTCCTTTGTAGCAATTGGAATGCAATTAAATAAAAGAACAAGTATTCTTAACACCTTATTTGCTTCCCTATTAATCCTTCTGCTTATAAACCCTAATTACATTTTTCAGGTTGGTTTTCAACTAAGTTATGCTGCGGTATTTGCAATTGTTATTTTCCAGCCTGCTATTATGAAGTTGGTTAATCCTAATAACAAGACTACAAGATATTTATGGAAGATTGTTTCCGTTACCCTAGCTGCACAAATTGGAGTGCTGCCTTTAAGTCTGTTTTACTTTCACCAATTCCCTGGATTATTTATTGTGTCTAATATTATAATTCTGCCATTTATGGGATTGATCTTAGCTGTCGGAATACTATTAATATCGCTTATTTTAATTGGATTAAACCCACTAGGGCTATCACATATTTATGGATGGATGATCTCGAAGCTGAACTATTTTGTTGCCTTTATCGCTTCCAAAGACACCTTTTTAATAAAGGACATTTCATTTTCACTGTTACTCTGTTTAGCATTTTGCTTATTCCTTATTTCCCTTTCATTCTTACTTAGGAGGGTTAGCTTCAAAAATTTGACATTCGTATTAACTTCAATTCTTATAATCCAAATGGGTTATATTTATGAGAAGTCTCAAAAGTCAGAGGGAGAATTTATCGTTTTTCATAAAACAAGAAGTTCAGCTATAGGAATCTCTAATAAGAACACCTTTAACTATCACAGCTCAAATATTCAGAAAATACCAACTTTTTTAACCGATTATGACATTGCTCATAAAATTAAGCTCAGCGAAGTTTCAGTTATTAAAAACATTTACAATTTTGCTGAAAATGATATTCTTGTAATAGACAGCTTAGGAATGTATAACGTCCCAAATTTTCATCCGAAGCTCGTCATATTGACAAATTCACCTAAAATAAACCTGGATAGACTACTACTAGATTTAAATCCAGAACAAATAATCGCTGATGGAAGTAATTACAAATCGCTTACTGAAAGATGGAAGAAAACTGCCTCTAACAAAAAAATCCCTTTCCATGCGACTGCAGAAAAGGGAGCTTTTATTTTAAAAAGTCAGCAATAATTACTGAAAAAATCTAATTAACACTTAATTTTTAAAAGTTCCTTTGAACTCTTTTTCGTATTTCCCCCAGGCATCTGAAGAGGTTAGTTTTTTATAATCATTATTCGCGATCATCTTTAGAAAGATTTCTAATTGTTCTGGAGTTCTATAGCCCACAATTGGAGCAATAACATTGGATTGTTCATCGAAAAAAACTAAACTTGGATACCCGCTAATTTTTAAGGCGTTTGCTAAAAAGTGCTGACTATTTCTGCCTTTTCTATTTGGATCGAAATTAGGATTGGTGTAGTTAAAATCTTTGTACAACACCTCTTCTGTTCCTTCTGCATCGAACTTTACAGGATAAAAATGTTTGTTCACATAGTTTATTACATCTTTATTTGTAAAGGTGTTTTTATCCATCATCTTACAAGGCCCACACCAAGTGGTATAAGCATCCATAAGAATCTTCTTAGGTTTTTTCGCCTGCGCTTCTAAAGCATCATTCATGCTCATCCATTCAATTTCCTGTGCTTGTACACCGGAAAAGGTAAATAGAACAATTAAACTCGTAATTAATAATTTCATATCTAAGATTTTATATCAACTTTTCAAATATCATTCCGAAATAAATTTTCCTGAATCATTAAAATTAATAAATATTAAAGGAATTGAAAAATAGTTTATTTGATACCGTGCATCAACTTTTTAAGCAATGGATGTAACATAATTATAAGCACACCTGCTGCTGCCGGAATCATAAAAAACAATAGGAAAAAGGTAGATAATGAATACTCCTTTGTAATAGCGTCGATCATTCCTCCTGTTGTTCCTGCTAACTTATTACCTATAGCGATTGCCAGATACCAGATCCCGAACATAAATGCAATCATTCTTCCCGGAACCAATTTACTCAAATAGGATAATCCTACGGGAGACAAACACAATTCTCCCATGGTATGAAAGAAATAAGCAAACACCAACCAGATCATACTAACCGCTGCTACTTTTGCTCCTGAAGGGATTCCGTAGGAACCATAAGCTAAGGATAAAAACCCAACGCCTAATAAGATCAATCCCGCACCATACTTCACTGCTACTGACGGATTGTATTTACTTTCCCAAAGTTTAGAGAATAAAGGCGCGAAAATTATAATGAACAAGGAATTAAGAACACTAAACCAGGAAGCCGGAACCTCTGGGTTTTCCTGTAAATATTGATTGTAAAGCATAAATCCAACTAGCACCCATATTATAACAAAACTTGATCCTAAGAACACATTAGACAAGGCATATTTGGAAAAAGTTTGCTGAAAAAGTTTGAACAAAACCCAGGTAATTATCCCTAATGGAATAATAGTAATTAAGGTGTTTACAATTCTAAAGATATTAGCAGAATTTCCATCCAGCACTCGATCTGTATAATCTGCAGCAAAGATCGTCATAGATCCACCTGCCTGTTCAAAAGCTGCCCAAAAGAAAACTGTAAAGAAGGCAAAAATGGAAACTGCGATCATTTTATCTCGAACCACAGGACTATATCTTATAATTCTGGAAACCAACAAAATTATAAAGATGATAAGAGCAAATAAGATCATGAAATTAGACCCATCCATTCCAGCGACTGTAAAGTCGAACACATTGATGCCTCCAATCTTAGACATTGGATCATTGATGATCCAAACTAATCCTATTACTGCACTTATTACAATAAAAGCTTTATCAAATAAAGTGAACGGATTCAATTTATCTACTGTTTTGTCTAAGGTTACCTCTTCTGCTCCTTTTACCGGTTTCTTACCTACTTCTCCAAAAATGTTTTGGGCAAAATAAAATTGTAACAAACCTAAGAACATAAAGATCCCTGCAAGACCAAAGCCCCAGTGCCATCCTATTTGTTCTCCAACATATCCACAAAGTAAGATCCCTAAAAACGCTCCGGCATTAACTCCCATGTAGTAAATGGTAAAGGCGCCATCTTTTTTCTCTTCATGTCCTTCGTACATATGAGAAATTATGGAAGTCATATTAGGCTTAAAAAATCCATTCCCAAGGATTAGAAAAAACAAGCCTGTATACAGCATGAATTCAGTATCCAGAGCCATACTCGCATGCCCCAGAGTCATTAAAAAAGCACCAATCACGACCGCATTGCGATAGCCCAGATACTTATCTGCCAAGAATCCTCCTAAAATTGGCGTTAAATACACCAAGGAAGTATAGGTCCCGTATAAAGCAAGAGCATGCTCTCGAGGCCAGGCCCAACCTTCATTAAATAAAGCCGATGTTAAAAAAAGGACCAATAGGGCTCGCATTCCGTAATAGGAAAAACGCTCCCACATTTCAGTAAAGAATAAAACAAACAATCCAGATGGATGACCAATTACATTCGATTTAAAGAAATCTTCAGAGGAAGCTTTATCTGCAGCCATATCTCTACTTATTTAAAATCTTTTTCACCAAGATCATACTGTTCCTGTTCCGGTAGTTCCCTTTCATCATCTTCGGCACCATGTGTTAGTCTCTTAAGAGGTTTTAACATCATTAATACAATAGATGCAAAGATTACGGTAAAGATGGTTATACCCATGAAGGTTCTAAACTCCATTTGTGTTTGAACTTCGTCAATTATTACAATTCCAGAATAATTCAATTCTTCATTAGATAATTCTTCATCATTGTTTCTAAAACTGAAAACGGCAGAATAAGGGTTTTCCCGAGTTACATTTTCTTCTTTTAAAAGATTGATGATATCACTCTCACCATTTTCTTTTTCGAATTTCACTAAACCTAAAACAGACTCATTTGTATTTAGATCTATTGCTTTGAATTCTCCATTTTCAGGATATATTTTTGTCTTAATCTCAAAGTTTTTCCTGTTAACCAGAATGCTGTCTTTCGCATTTAAAAATGGGGTTAGATCCCCACTAGACGCAATCAGTTCGATATTAGTAGGCTCTCCCTGAGAAAATTCACCTATAACTCCTGCAACCTTATTTCCCAAACCAGTGGCCGCAAAATAAACTCCCATCATTAGGGATGCATATCTCATAGGGGCCAGTTTAGTGATAAATGATAAGGCAACCGGCGAAGAACAAAGTTCTCCAATGGTATGCAGCAAATAGGCCAATACAAGCCAATACATTGCTGCTGCTCCGTTAGATGCATATTCTAAAGAAGCCATGGCCATAAACACAAAACCAAGTCCCATGATAATTACACCTGTAGCCATTTTGAAAATGGAAGAAGCTTCTTTGCTCTTTAGTTTTCGTTTCGCCCAGAAATTGGCGATAAGCACTCCAAATATTATAATAAATAATGCATTCAAGGATTGAAAAAAGGAAGCGGGCACTTCATTACCTATTAAGGGTAGGCTAAAAGGTAAGATCCTGTCGGTCTTGTCTAAAGCGTAAATATTCATTAAACCACCAGCTTGTTCGAAAGCTCCCCAGAAAACAATTACCAAAGTAAAAGAAAGTAGCATTACTACATATCTATCTTTCATTACTTGGCTGGTAAGGTCTTTATAAACCATCAGCATCATAGCTACCACCAAGGTTAAGAAAAGAAATAATAAACCGTATCCAAAACCTAGTTCTAACCAGCCCCAAATAGAAACTCCAAGTAAAGCAACTGAAATTATTAATTGAACAGGTGATCTAAGTAATTCACTAAATAAGTTAGCTAAAGAGGCACCTTCGTCTCTTTCTACTTTAGATAATAGGTTACCTACATTGGTTAAGTATTTCTGACCCCATAAATAAACGATCAATCCTAAAGCCATGGCAATACCTGCCAATCCAAATCCGTAATGCCAGCCAATTTTTTCTCCTACATAACCAACGATTAAACTGGAAAGAAAAGCTCCTAAATTTATTCCGATATAAAAAATTGTAAATCCTTTATCACGTCTTATGTCACCTTCTTTATACAGACCTCCAACCATTGTAGAGATATTTGGCTTTAATAAACCAACCCCCGCTATAATTAAACCAAGACCTGTATAAAATGCCCACATTTCTTCAACAGCAAGTATTCCATGTCCGAAAACCAAAACAATACCTCCTATTAAAACGGCTTTTTTCTGGCCAAAAACCTTATCGGCTAAAATACCCCCGGGGATAGAAACAACATAAACTAACATTGTATACCAACCATAAAGAGCTAAAGCTTCAGACGAAGTCCAACCCAAACCGGCATTTCCACCCGTTGTTGCGCTTACAAGATATAGTACAAGAATAGCGCGCATTCCATAATAGGAAAACCGTTCCCACATTTCTGTGAAAAATAAAATGTACAATCCCATAGGGTGTCCGAATAATTCCTTTTGATTTGCCGGAGGTGCAGTATTTGCCATTATATAGTTGTTAGATTATTGGTTAGGTTATTATAAATTTTCTTTTATGAAATTCGTCATCTTGGTGTACAAATGCAATCTTGTGTTTCCACCATAGATCCCGTGGTTTCTATCAGGGTAAATTGCCCAATCAAATTGTTTATTTGCTTGCACCAAAGCTTCTATTAATCTCATAGAATTTTGCACATGCACGTTATCGTCTCCAGAACCATGAACTAAAAGGTACTTCCCTTTTAATTTATCTACATGATTAATTGGTGAGTTCTCATCGTATCCGCTAGCGTTTTCCTGTGGGGTAGTCATAAAACGTTCTGTATAGATCGTATCATAAAATCTCCAGCTCGAAACCGGTGCCACAGCGATTGCCATGGAGAAAACATCGTTCCCTTTTAAGATTGCATTAGTGGACATAAATCCACCAAAGCTCCATCCCCAAATTCCAATTCGTTTTGAATCAATATAATCCAGCTCCCCTAATTTCTTAGCAACAGCAATTTGATCTTCCAATTCTAATTTACCTAATTCGTTTTGAGTTACTTTTTTGAAGGCAGCTCCTTTAAATCCAGTTCCACGTCCATCTACAGAAACAATTATGTACCCCATATCTGCAAGCATCTGGTACCAGTAATCATTTGTGTTGAAGTATGAGTTTGAAACTGTTTGAGATCCAGGCCCGGAATATTGATACATTAACAGTGGATATTTCTTTGAAGCATCAAAATCTGATGGCTTAATAGTCCACATATTCAATTTATTTCCATTGATCTCTATGGTAGATAATTCTTTTGGAGAAAAATTAAATGCCTTCTCCAAATCCTTTAAATCGGAATTATCCTTGATCTTTCTAACAAGTTTTCCAGTCTCCGCATTATGAAGTGTGTATTCATTTGGAGTCGTGGTACTATTGTAAGTGTTGATGAAATAGGTGAAATCTGCACTGAAATCGGCATTATTCGTTCCTACCTTTTGAGATAGACGTGTTTTTTTAGAACCATCTGTATTGATTGAATACACATCTCTATTAACACTACCGTTTTCTGTACTCTGGTAATAGATCTTTTTAGATTTAGGATTGAAACCATAATAATTGGTTACCTCCCATTCTCCTTTAGTAATCTTGTTTAATAGCTTCCCTGATTTATCATAATGAAAAATATGATTGTAACCATCTTTTTCACTTGTCCAGATAAAACTATTGTCGGCTAAAAATGTCAAATTATCTGTGATATCTACATAAGCAGCATCCTTTTCATTTAAGACGATCTTAGCTTCATTATTTTTAGCATTTACAAAAATAAGATCCAAATTATTCTGATGACGATTAAGAACTTGTACACTTAAAACATCGGGATTATTTGTCCATTTAATTCGTGGAATATAAAAATCTTTATAATCCCCTAAATTGATGTCGCTTGTTTTTGCGCTCGCCACATCATACATGTGTAGTGAAACAACAGCATTTGCCTCTCCCGCTTTTGGATACTTAAAAGTAGATGTTGTTGGATATAGATCCTTTCCTATTATGTCCATAGAGAATTCTGGGACTGCAATTTCATCAAATCTCAAAAAAGCCAATTTTGTTCCCTCGGCATTCCAATCGAAGCCTCTTACAAAAGAAAATTCTTCTTCATAAACCCAGTCGGTAACTCCATTGATAACCTCATTATTTTTGCCGTCTTTGGTAACCTGAGTTTCTTTTCCAGAAGCCAGATTCTTTACAAAAATATTATTTTCAAAAACGTAAGCTACCTTAGAATTATCAGGAGAAAATGTTGGCTCCTGAACTTTATTTTCACTCAACTTTTTAAGTTCTTTAGATTTTACATCGTAGATATAAAAGATCCCTTGAGAAGAACGGCGGTAGATCTGGTCTACCTCTGTAGCCAACAAAACCATGTTTTCATCTTGACTAAGTTCGTATGATTGAAAATTGGAAAGCTCAGAAAGATCTGAACTGTTTAAAAGACTTCCTTTTTTCTCTCCAGACTTATAATCGTAAATATCTATACTGGAAGATTTAGACTGTTTATCTTGGTTTAGAACGATATACTCTGTTCCGTTGTTTAATGAATTTAGGGATTCCAGTCTTTCCTGACTAAAGGTTCCGCTCCATATATCCTCTAATGTGACTTGTTTTTCTTGTGCGAAAATTGCAGAAGTTCCCACCAAAAATAGGGTAAGGACAAATTTTGGTATTCTCATAAATTGAATAAATAAATTTTGTAGGCCAAGTTTACTAAAAATTCAGCAAAAAAAGCCGTTTTTACTTGTTAAATACTAAGAGTATGTTAATACAAAAGACTTGCCAAAGTATGATTTCACTATTTGACGCAGTACTTGTTTCATCAATAAGTGCAGTAATTGTATCTTTGATGCTCAAATCTATTATTAAATGATCACACCCATTACCGGTTTTTCCAAATTGAAGAAGGAAGAAAAAATTGACTGGTTGTTAAAAACTTATCTAAAGGATTCCCCAGCTTCAGAAAATATATTGAAACAGTACTGGAATAAGAATGATACAGTCCAACAACTACATGAAGAATTTACCGAAAATACACTAAGTAACTTTTATTTACCCTTTGGGATCGCTCCAAATTTCTTGATCAATGGAAAGTTAATGGCAATTCCCATGGCTACCGAGGAAAGTTCGGTAATTGCAGCTGCGAGTAAGGCTGCGAAATTCTGGCAAAATCGAGGAGGATTTAAAGTGAACGTTTTAAATACCACCAAAAATGGACAAGTTCATTTTATATATATTGGGGATCATGATAAATTAAATGACTTTTTTAAGATCACTAAGCCCGCATTATTAAATTCCGTTAGTGAGATTACCAAGAATATGCGAAAAAGAGGAGGTGGAGTTTTAGATATTGAATTAGTTGATAAAACCGATTTAGTAGATGGCTATTTCCAACTACACTGCACCTTTGAAACAAAGGATTCTATGGGGGCAAATTTTATAAACTCCTGTTTAGAAAAATTTGCAGATACTCTAAAAGTGGAAGTAAATAATTATCAGGAATTTAATGAAGAAGAGAAGCAGCTCGAAGTTATTATGAGTATTCTTTCTAACTATGTGCCTGAATGTATGGTAAAAGTAGAAGTTGCTTGTCCGGTATCTGAATTATATGATGATAACCATATTTCTCATGAGGCTTTCGCTGAGAAATTTCTAACAGCAATTAAGATCGCTGAAGTAGAACCCTATCGTGCGGTTACACATAATAAAGGAATCATGAATGGGATCGACGCTGTTGTTCTGGCTACCGGAAACGACTTTAGAGCAGTGGAAGCAGGAATTCATGCCTATGCATGTAAAGATGGTTCTTATTCCAGTTTAACTCACGCGAGCGTTGAAAATGGTGTTTTTAAATTCTGGATGGAAATTCCCCTAGCATTAGGAACAGTTGGAGGGCTTACAAATCTACATCCACTCGTAAAAGTAGCCTTAGAGATCCTTCAGAAGCCATCTGCAAGAGAATTAATGGAGATTGTTGCCGTAGCGGGTTTGGCTCAGAATTTCGCAGCCGTGAAGTCTTTAGTTACCAATGGGATTCAGCAAGGGCATATGAAAATGCATTTAATGAATATCCTGAATTCTCAGAACGCCTCTCCAGATGAAAAAGAAGAACTTCTTCATTATTTTAAAAAACATACGGTGACCCATAGCAGCGTTGCCGAACAATTAGAACGAATTCGAAATTAACAACCCCTTTATGACTACTTTTCGAAGCAACGGAAAACTTTTAATTACCGGAGAATATGTGGTTTTAGATGGTGCAATTTCTCTCGCCTTACCAACCAAATATGGTCAAAGTTTAAGCGTTGAAAAAACTTCCAAAAATGGAATACAATGGACTGCTTTCGATCATGAGAACAATAGCTGGCTTAGTTCTTTTTTGGAAATAGAAGATTTAATATCCAAGCCAAAAAAATCTAATTTAGGTCAACCAAATACGGAAGAGGAATACCTCTTAAGAATATTACAAACTGCAAATTCATTAAATCCTGATCTACTAAAAGATTCCGGTGGATTCAATGTAAATACACATCTAGATTTCCCAAAGAATTGGGGACTTGGTACTTCCTCTACCTTAATAAACAATATCGCACAATGGTTTAATATTGATGCTTTTCAATTATCGCAATTAACCTTTGGCGGAAGTGGGTATGATATTGCTGCAGCTCAACATCTAAATGCTATCACTTATGAACTTTTAAATAGCAAACGCAACGTCCTGAATGTGTCTTTCGACCCTATTTTTAAGGATGAGTTGTTCTTTGTACACCTTAACAGGAAACAAAATAGCAGAGACTCTATTCAGCATTACAGGGATCAACCAAAAGTAGAATTACTAAAAAGTATACAAAAAATATCAGGTTTAACAAGTCAGTTTCTTACTTGTGAGTCTTTAAAAGAATTTGAGCTATATATCGAAATTCACGAAACGATAATTTCCAAATTAATAGGGATCCCAAAAGTGAAATCGGAATTATTTCCGGATTTTCCGGGCGCCATAAAAAGCCTTGGAGGCTGGGGCGGAGATTTTGTAATGGCTACCGGCCGCGAGAATGCTAAAAACTATTTTAAAGAAAAAGGTTACCAGACTGTCATTTCTTGTAATGATATGATCCTTTAGGATTAATCTTCAAGAAAATGAAACACGAAAAGGAGGGTTTATTAGAAGATCCTTCGACAACTCTTCGACAAGCTCAGAGTGACAAAGTGCTAATCACCATTGTCATTCCGACAAAGGAGGAATCTCTTTACAATCCAGAGATTCTTCACTCCATTTCATTGCGCTCAGAATGACAAAAAAAGGTTATCAAGCTGTCCCGCTAGCTATTGAGATAGGATGACAGAGAGCTGTCACATTGAGCTAATAGAAATGTGGGCTTGACGTTAAATTTAAAGTACTCACGAAAATTTTTTTAGCAATAAAAAAGCCCTTGATAAAATCAAGGGCTTTTTTATTATATAAGTCTGTTTATTACTAAAGACTAGTAAAAACGAGCTCTGTTATCCTCGATCTCAGCATTTTCTTTTAATGCTTCGAATACTCTAGAAACTACAGCTTGTCTTCTTTGGGAAGCCTCTCTATTAGCAAAACTCTTATAAGAGTCCATTTTTGGCGCCTTATTAATAGCGATCATTTCTACTACATAAACTCCTTTATCTCCTGTTATAGGCTTACTTACCTCACCAGTTTTTAAAGAAAAAGCAGCTCCTACAACTTCTGGCTCATTACCAGCTCCAGCTAATGTCGGATTATTTAAATTTATTGAACTTGCTGTTTGAACACTTGCATTGTTATTTTTTGCGATTTCAGCTAAAGATGCTCCTTTTGCTTTTTCTTTTAACAACTTTGCTTTCTTCTCTTGTAACAAGATAGGAGTTACAGATGCTGAAGCTTCTTCTGCAGGCATTATTCCTGCTTTTTTAACCGAAGTAACCTGAGCTACAACATATCCTCCCGGAACTTCAAATCTCTTAATATCTCCAGCCTTCACATCTTCTTCAAAAGACCACTGTACAATTCTTCTTTGAGCACCAACACCAGGAATATTTTCATCCAAAGCTTTCATTCCTCGAACCGTCTTCACTTCGAAACTTTCAGCTTTTGCTACTTCTGCAAAATCCTTTGCCTTGTCTTTGGCTGCTATTTCAAACTTGGTAACCTTAGTATATAAATTATTTAAAGATTTTTCTGAAGCCTCAATTTCTCTTGCAATAGTTGCAAGTTTCACTCCACGTTCTTCAGCAGTTTTATCTTCAATAGAAATAACATGGTATCCAAATTCTGTTTCTACAACTCCAATGGAACCTTTATTATTACTAAATACAAAATCGTTAAAATTCTTTATCATAGATCCCGGACGGAAAAAACCAAGATCTCCACCTTTAGCTTTTGAAGCTGCATCGGCAGAATATTCTTGTGACAAGGCTTCAAAACTAGACTTGTCTTTTTTCAACACTCCGGCAATACTGTCTGCCAAAGATTTTGCTTGCTCTTTAGTTCTTAAAGTTTCAGCCGCAGTTGGCAAACCTTTCCAAGAGATCATGATATGGCTTGCTTTAGCAGAATCTGCCATTTGAACCACTTCTTCCATCTTAGTCACTTTCCAATATCCAGCTTCCTTATAAGGACCGTAAGTTTCACCTTCATTCAAATTAAAGATCTGATCGGCGAAAGGACCTTTAAGATCACTTTTGAATAAAATTCTGTCCTGATATTGAATATCTGAATTTTGATTCACAAAAGATTCAACATCCTTAGCTTCAGTAAAACTAGGTAATGTGTCATTTTTATTTGATGCTGCATTAAATTCTACTCTGTTATTAAGCACTCCTGCAACAACTGCTTTTGCATCACTTTCATCTTCTGAAGACGCTTCTTCCGGAAAGTACACAAATTGCATATCTCTACTTTTTTCTACCTGAAATCTTTCTGAATGCTTCTTCACATAATCGCGAATGTCATCTTTAGAAACACTTACTTCTGTATCTGCAATACTAGTATATGGTAATTGCACAAATTTAAGATCGATGTTATCGTTCTCCATTCTGTAAGCTTGTTCCCCTTCTAACAAGGTTGCTCCAATCCCGGCTCTCACCATATTGTAATAGATGTTTTCCTTTGCATTTTCTGCAATAGAATTTTCATAAGCGACCCACTGACTATAAGCTTGTGGAGAAGTAGCCTTTAAATTAGCCACATATTCCTGAAGTTTATTTTCATCGAACATTCCAACTTCATTCACGAAGTTTGGATTTTGAGCAAGTTGAAGACGAAGTAACTGTCTTACCTGAGCCTCACCTACGTTAATCCCTAATTTTTCGAACTCTTCTTTTAAAACAACTTCACGAAGTTTTAGATCCCAAACTTGATTTACAACCTGAGAAGTAGTTGCATTTGGTCCCATGTTTTGTTGGTAAGCATCTACCTGTCTGGCAAAATCTTCTCTACTTATCTCTTCGCCATTAACGGTTGCAACCACATTTTGTGATTTTTGAGAGCTTAAGCCTCCATTACGAATCACATCGGCAAGAACGAATGAGAATAATGCCAATGCAATAATTACGATAAGGAAAACAGACCGTTGTCTAATTTTATTTAATACTGCCATTTGTAGTTGTTATTTATCTAATATAGTG
>JAGXIJ010000120.1 GCA_024635675.1 Gillisia sp. | reverse complement strand
TTTCTGGACTTACCATTGCTGAATATTTCCGTGATGGAGCAGGAGAGGGACAAGGGAAAGATGTACTTTTCTTCGTAGATAATATTTTCCGTTTTACACAAGCGGGATCTGAAGTGTCTGCACTTCTTGGACGTATGCCATCTGCAGTAGGATACCAACCTACATTAGCAACAGAGATGGGTGCGATGCAAGAGCGTATTACTTCAACTAAAAATGGATCTATTACATCTGTACAGGCGGTTTACGTTCCTGCAGATGATTTAACAGATCCAGCACCAGCAACAACATTTGCTCACTTGGATGCTACAACAGTACTTTCTCGTAAAATTGCAGAGCTTGGTATTTATCCTGCAGTAGATCCTTTGGAATCTACTTCAAGAATCCTTACTGCTGGAATTTTAGGTGACGAGCACTACAATTGTGCACAACGAGTAAAAGAATTGTTACAACGTTACAAAGAATTACAGGATATCATTGCTATTCTTGGGATGGAAGAACTTTCTGAGGAAGATAAGCAAGCGGTATATAGAGCAAGACGTGTACAACGTTTCTTATCTCAGCCATTCCACGTTGCAGAACAGTTTACAGGACTAAAAGGAGTATTGGTAGATATTAAAGAAACCATCAAAGGATTTAACATGATCATGGATGGGGAACTAGATAAATATCCAGAAGCTGCTTTTAACCTTAAAGGTTCTATTGAAGAAGCTATTGAGGCAGGAGAAAAAATGTTGGCTGAATCATAACCAAGTTCGCAGTATTCAGTTGCATTTGGCAGTAAGTGCCCATTGTTTACTGATAATTGATAATTGATAATTGAAAGAAATGTATTTAGAAATAGTTACTCCGGAAGCAGTTGTATTTGGTGCAGAAGTAGAGTCGGTAAGAGTTCCCGGAATGGATGGGGAATTTCAGATGTTAAATCATCATGCTGCAATTGTTTCACTTTTAGTTGAAGGAGAAGTTAAGATAGATTTAGTTTCGGCAACACCGGAAATGCTAAAGAGTCTTCCAGCAGCCTTCAGAAAAGAAGCTAACAATGTACTTTTCTACCCTATAAAAGGCGGTGTGCTTGAAATGAAGGATAACAAAGCGATCGTACTGGCTGATTAATTAGCTAATAAATTATATTTAAAAAGCCTGTTGAAATTCAACAGGCTTTTTTTGTTTTAATGTTGTCTAGTCCTAAAATAGCGTTACACAAAAAGAAAGTGTAATGAACAACAACTTTTATAATAATAAATTACATTTCGACAGGCTCAATGTGACAGTCTACTGTCATCCTGAGCCTGTCGAAGGATTTCCTTAGTTAAAATTTACTTCGTAGCCAACCAGGTTTCCCTTGCGTTTTGCGCTTTTTTATCGGCATTCTCATCGATACTTATTACATAAGTGGGGTCTTTAGAGAGTGTTACCTTGGTTTTTTCTTCCTTCGTGTCTCTTTTAAATAATAGTTCCAGTTCGGTTCCAGATTTACTTTCATCTATAATATTCTCCCAATCTTTCATAGACGAAATATGCTTTCCATTTACAGAAGTAATAATATCTCCACTACTCAAACTTGCCAAATAGGCCGGGCTATCAATTTTGGGATTGCTGCTTATTTGTACTACATTATTATAGGCACTCAAAGATGCTCCAAAATATCCTTTTTCAACTTCCTGAATATGTTTTAAACCTACCGTTTTAAAAAGTTCAGCGTACTTAGGCATTTCGCTTTTGTAGATATAATTTCCAAAGAAGTTATCTCCAATTTCTGCACCTGCATATTTATTCAGACTTTTATGCAGATCTTTAATGGTATAAGAAACCTCTGTTTTTCCGAAGGTATTCCAAACCTGCTTCATAAAATCGTCTAGATTTAAACCTTTGCTTCTTAGTTCCAGATCTAATGCCAAGCCAAGAACGCTTCCGTAGGAATAATAAGAGATAAAGGTGTTTTCTCTATTTACTGGATCTACAGAAGTTGCGGCGTCTACAAAAGGAGCTTGAAAGCTCATCTCTATCGGATTGAAAAATTTATGGGCAGGAGAATTCCACACGTAGTTAAAAGTGCCGTTTATACTCTTTATATACTCTTCAGCTGTCAAAATGTTGGCTCTGTGAAGGATAAGATTAGTATAATAACTCGTAAAGCCTTCAGCGAACCATAAAGATCCAGACATATTAGCTTTAGAAAAGTTGAAAGGTTCCAGATCGTTTGGTCTTATTCTCTCTACATTCCAAGAGTGAAAAAATTCATGAGAAACAGTGCCTATATTTCCTTTCATTCCACCATTAGCTAAACCTTCAGTATCTGTTATGATTGTACTGTTTCTATGCTCCATCCCATCTCCGGATGCATTAGGCAGATAGCAGGCAATAAAGGTATATTCACCATAATCGTAGGCGGGTAATTCTCCATAAACTTGTTTTTCCTGCTCAACAATTCGCTTTACTTGGTCGAAATATTCGTCTAGCTCAGCATCGGTTCCATCATGGTGTAAAGCGAATCTAATATTTTGGCTATCCAATTTAAATTCTCGTAAACTAAAATCGCTTAATTCGGTTGGACTGTCCATGAAATAATAAAGATCTGGAGCCATAAAAGAATTTGTCTTTGTTTTCTTAAGTTGGGTAGCAACTTTCCAATTAGAGTTTTCTGGTGTATTGAAGGTTATTTCTATTGGTCTGTGCTCAAGTTCTTCCGCAAACATAAAAGTTGCAGGCATATTTAAATGTGCATGAGTGTTGTCAATTTGAGAATAGGTTCCATCTGCTCGATTGCCAAATAGAAGATATTCTACATTCACGGTTCCGTCATGTCCTGTGATATTCCAAGAATACGGATCTTTTCTAGTGACTTCCAATTTGTTTCCTTTACTATCGGTAGCTTTAAATCCGTAAACGTTTTTAGCAAATTCATGAATCGCATATCTCCCAGGGGAAGATCTACTCATGCTCACAGTAAGATCATGCGATTTCACATTTGGAAAACTGACCTTTATGTTGGCTTCATGATGAACTGCATTGTCGAAGGAGATTTCATAACTGTTCGTTTGTGCAAAGGAAATGGCTGAGATTAGAAAGAATAAAAAGAATTTAGGCATAATTGATTATTGATTTTGGCTCTAAAATAAGGAATTTAAAATCTAAGCAAATAATTATTAAACTATTTCCCTCGCTCCTATTCCTCAATAATAACTATTATATTTGCTTGAAATTGAATTTTAAAGTACTCTATGCTTTTCGCCATACTTTTAGGGTTTGCATTTTCTTTATTCCTGGTATTCGCCGGGAAATTTTTTAAAGGAAATTTTTCCATTCTTGCCGCAGGAATTCCATTAGCGCTATTTGTATATTTTTCCCAGTTTATTGGAAGAATTTCCAATGGTGAGGTGATTACTGAATTTCATTCCTGGATCCCTTCTTTTGGAGTAAATCTTGGGTTTACGTTAGATGGGTTATCCTTGTTATTCTCCTTAATGATAACCGGTATTGGATTTCTAGTCTTTGTGTATACTTCAGCTTATATGAAGAATCATAAATATCTGGATAGATTTTACGGGTATTTAAGCATGTTTATGGCAGCAATGCTTGGTCTTGTGTTGTCAGATAATCTTATTTCCCTATTTGTTTTTTGGGAGCTCACCAGTATAAGTTCATTTTTCCTAATTGGTTTTAATAATACAAGTAGGAAGTCAAGAAAATCTGCTATTATATCTTTGGCAGTGACAGGAATTGGGGGACTATCCCTTTTGGTTGGGTCTTTATTTCTTGGATCAATTACAGGTACTTACAGTATTACAGAAATGCTCTCCATGAATCCTGAGATCTTTTCGAATCCATATTATATTTTAATTGTTTTACTCATTTTTGGAGCTGCCTTTACTAAATCGGCCCAATTTCCATTTCATTTCTGGTTGCCGGGAGCCATGAAGGCACCAACTCCGGTTTCTACTTATTTGCATTCTGCAACAATGGTAAAGGCTGGGATCTACCTTCTTATGAGGTTAACTCCAGTGTTAGGAGATCATGAATTTTGGAATACTACATTAATTATTGTTGGGGCAATAACAATGGTATATTCTGCCATTCACACTCTTTTTAGAACAGATCTTAAGGGAATTTTAGCCTATTCCACAATCGCTGCTTTAGGGATATTGGTCTTTCTTATTGGGCAAGGAACCAAAGAAGCATTAACTGCAGCTGCAGTTTTTATTATTGTTCATGCTTTGTATAAAGCCACGTTATTCCTGGTTACGGGCATCATAGATCATCAAGCAGGGACAAGAGACACCACTGTTTTACGCGGCTTAAGAAAGGTATTATTCCCGGTTGCAATTGCGGGATTTCTGGCGGCACTTTCTAGTGCTGGTATTCCTCCAACAATTGGTTTTATAGGGAAAGAACTTACTTACGAATCTACATTCCATTTAGAAAATATGGCGGTGTTGTTTATGGCTCTTATTATTATTACTAAGATCTTACTTTTGTATGCTGGATTTGTTGCTGGAATTAAGCCCTTTGCAGGAGCACTTCCAGATCGTTTCGTTAAAACAAGAATGCCGAGTCCATTATTGTGGGTGCCACCTGTGCTGTTGGCAGTTGCTGGGATTGTCTTTGGAATCTTCCCTGGACTTATAGAGGGATCTCTTGTAAAGCCATTGGTTAGTTCTATGAGGTTGAATGGTGAGGAGATTCATTTGAAAATATTTCACGGATTCAATATTATATTATTGTTAAGTGTTATCACAATAGCCGCAGGAACCATTCTATATTTCATAATAAAGCCCACAAAAAAACTGGAAATATGGATTGGTAAATTTGAAAAGTTTTCCCCTCAAACTCTAATAACTAATGGTTGGACTTTCTTTTATAAATTCTCCAATATCTGGACCAATATTTTTCAGAATGGATATTTAAGAAATTATGTTTCAACTATAATGGTTTTCACTATTGTCTTAATAGGTTATACCTTTTTTACAACAGCTACTTACTCTGTAGATTTTAACACCTTTTCACCAATTACGGTTTATGAGGCAGTTACTTCAATTGTAATGTTAATAGCAATTGGTTATACTGTTTTTACAAGATCAAGGCTGGCCGCAGTCGCTGCAATGGGAATAATTGGCTATGCAATATGTATTTTATTTGTTATTTATAGTGCTCCGGATCTTGCAATGACACAATTCTCTATAGATACACTTACGGTTATACTTTTTGTACTGGTACTTTATAAATTACCTAAGTATCTAAAGTTATCCGATTATAAGATGAGGATTAAGGATGGTGTACTTTCCTTGGCATTTGGAACTATAATTACTCTATTAATTCTGGAAGTATTAGCAGAACCAAAAAATAGTGCGGTAAGTGATTATTATGCTGAAAACGCTTATATATTGGCGCATGGTAAAAATGTAGTGAATGTGATATTGGTTGATTTTAGAGGTGCAGATACTATGATAGAGATTTCTGTTTTGGCAATTGCCGCAATTGGGGTATTTGCATTATTGAAATTAAGACTCAAGAAATCTGATCAGAGATAATAAGAGCTGGAATAGATAAAAATTAATAATATGAAAACAATAATTTTAAGAACAGCATCCACCTACCTTTTGCCGGTATTGCTGATGTTTTCTATATTCATACTTCTTCGGGGTCATTATTCTCCGGGAGGAGGTTTTGTAGGGGGATTAATAGCTTCTATTGCTTTTGTATTACATTCCTTTGCAAGAGGATTAGATAACACCAAGGAATTGCTTAGAATGCACCCGGGATTTTTAATGCCAATAGGTTTAGCATTGGCTTTTATGGCAGGGGTTACCCCTGTATTGTTTTTCGATCTGCCATTTATGACCGGATTATGGTATCCAGGGCATTTACCTGTTTTAGGTTCATTAGGGACCGCTTTGTTTTTCGACTTGGGGGTTTATCTAGTAGTAGTAGGAGTTACATTAACAATAATATTTACAATTTCAGAATCTGCTTAATTTATGGAAGTACTTTTAGCAATAATGATCGGGGTATTGTATGCAGCAGGAATCTACATGATTTTACGTAGAAGTCTTGTTAAGCTAATACTTGGGATTATTATTTTGGGAAATGGAGCAAATTTGCTCATCTTTCTACTTGGAAGAGTAGTTAAGGGAAGTCCTCCAATTATTCCGGCAGATTCAGATGTTTTTCAATCTATATATGCCGACCCTGTACCACAAGCACTTATATTAACCGCAATTGTAATTAGTTTTGGATTGCAATCTTTTGCTATTATTTTGGTGAAACGTGCGTATAAAGTGGTAAAAACAGACGATTTAGATGAAATGAACGCAATAGATAAAGATTCATGACACAACAGTTAGTATTATACCCCCTATTGCTTCAAATGTTCTTAAGCATTCTGTTGATGTTTTGCTGGAGAAGAATTTCATGGCAACGCGTTGTTAGTATAGTTGGGAGCATCATTAATGTTGGAGTTTCTATTTGGTTATTCAGTTATATCTGGGAAAATGGCACACAAATAGTTCAAGCCGGTAACTGGAAACCACCCTTCGGGATTATTTTCGTTGCAGATACACTTTCTGCTACCCTGGTTTTATTAACAGCTATCTCTGGACTAGCCGTATCTAGTTTTTCTTCAGCATCTGTAGTATCTGCCCGATTAAAATTTGGGTATTTCCCCATCTTTCATTTTCTGCTTTTAGGATTGAATGGTGCTTTTTTAACCGGAGATATCTTCAATCTATACGTTTGGTTTGAAATAATAATTATCAGCTCCTTTGTACTTATAACTCTGGGAGGAGAAAAAGCACAATTGGAAGGTGCAGTGAAATATTTCACTTTGAACATCCTTGCCTCCATGATCTTTCTTACTGCAATTGCAGTTTTATATGGGCTTACCGGCTCTTTGAACATGGCAGATCTTGCAATTAAGGTAGCGGCTATTGAAAACCGTGGACTAGTAGAGATCACCGCAATCTTGTTCTTGGTCGCTTTCGGAATCAAAGCTGCAGTATTTCCGTTATATTTCTGGTTACCAGATTCGTATCACACCCCACCATCAGCAGTAGCTGCAATATTTGGAGGATTGTTAACCAAAGTTGGAGTATATGCGCTTATTAGAGTTTTCACGTTGATCTTTGTAGGTGATTTATTTTTATTGAATGTAATTCTTATTCTTGCAGTGCTCACCCTTTTTAGTGGAGGATTAGGGGCATTGGTCCAAAATAATCTTCGGAAGGTATTCTCTTATCTTATCATTTGCCATATTGGATATATGATTGCGGGATTAGGACTTTTTACGGAAGTTGCCATTGCGGGAACTATCTTTTATTTGATTCACGACATCATTGTAAAGACAAACCTTTTTATGGTAAGCGGATTGATTTTTAGAATGCGCGGAACCAATAGTATTAGAAACTTAGGTGGGCTATATGCCGATTATCCTAAATTGAGTTTATTGATCGCGATTCCGTTGTTCTCCTTAGTAGGAATTCCACCATTATCCGGATTCTGGCCTAAGATTTCCTTAATAATTGCCGGCTTTGAAGCTGAAAGATGGTGGGTTGTTGGAGCAATTATCTTTGCAAGTTTAATTACCCTAATAATTATTGCGAAAGTGTGGGCAGGAGTTGTCTGGAAAGAAAAAATTGAATTACCAAAAAGACTGAATTTTAGATATTTTGATAAATTAAAATCGGTTAGGAAAGTTCAAATGATTGCACCTATGATATTTTTATCCTTGATATCTTTGTATATTGGATTTGGGGCAGAGCACATTCAAAAGGTATCTTCCAGAATAGCCAATGAATTAATAGATAATCAGAATTACATAGATTCGGTTTTGGGTAGTGAGCAAAATATAGGTCATGAAGAATAGATTTTTATCCAACATTATTTTAATGGGAATTTGGGTGGCTCTTACCGGAGATTTCACCTTTGCCAATTATATTTTTGGATTTGCCTTTAGTTTCTTCACCATGAGGATGATCACTACGGGTACAGGAAATGCCAAGTATTTTAAGATCCTTCCAAAAGTTATTGCCTTTATCTTTTTCTTTTTATATGAATTGGTGAAAGCAAATGTTCAGGTTGCCTATGAGGTTATGACTCCTCATTATAACATGAGTCCAGGGATCGTTAAAATTCCGTTATCTGCTAAAACTAATATTGAAATCACCCTTTTGGCAAACATGATAACTCTTACTCCTGGAACCCTTAGTTTGGATGTTTCAGATGATAGAAAGGTGTTATATGTACATTCCATGTATATTAACTCCAGAGAGGAATTTATAGATGGTATCAAGAACGGATTTGAAAAACGTATACTAGAGATATTGAGATGACACTACATGAGTTTATAAATTATATAATAATTCCCATTTTATCATTATCGGTATTACTTATTCTATGGAGGTTTATAAAAGGGCCAAGTATTGTAGATAGAGTAATTGCTTTAGATCTCATAATTACTACAGGAGTTGGATTTATTGCAGCTTATAGCATACTTACCAATAGACCATCCTTTTTAGATGTTGCAATGATTTTGGCACTTATTGCATTTTTAGGAACAGTTGCATTCTCATATTATATTCAAAAAAGAAATAAATAATGACAGATATAGTGGTTGCAGTATTTTCGTTTTTCGGAGCTATTTTTATTCTGTTAGCAAGTATCGGGCTTATAAGAATGCCAGATGCTTATTTAAGAATATCTGTTACTACAAAGGCGGCAACTCTGGGGATTGGATTATTGCTTTTAGCAGCGACTATTCATTTCGAAGATTTTGCCGTAACTACAAGAGTAATGGCTATTATCCTATTTATTTTACTTACTGCTCCAATTAGTGGGCATTTAATTGGTAGGGCAAGTTATTTTTCGGGTGTAAAATTATGGAAAGACTCCATTATGGACGACATGGATGGGAAATACCATAAAGCGACCCAAGAGCTTAAAAGTGAAGATGTGAAAGAATTACAGAAGCGAGAAAAAGAGGAAAAAGAATTGATTAAAAAGAAGCCTTTAAAATAGGTTTACTATATGTCATTATTGGATTTTATTCTTTTCTTCTGAAGCACTTTTTCCGCTTATTTCTTCTCGCTCTGCACCAATTACTAAACCTGCAACAGTTGCTAATCCAGCACGATTCCTAAATTCTACTAATTCCATATTTTTAAGATTTCTGAATGTTGTAATTTAGCGCGATGCATAAATTCCCATTAAAATTAGAGAAAAGACTGGAGATTCGGAAGGAACAAAACTCTTTAAGAACATTGGGTACTTCCAATAATCTCATAGATTTTTCTTCTAATGATTATTTGGGATTTGCAGGAAACAGGAATTTATTTTTTAAAACGGAGCAACTGCTTAAAGAACAGGAAATGTGTAAAAATGGAGCCACAGGTTCCAGATTACTTTCCGGTAACCATAAATTATATCCATTAGCTGAAAAAGAAATCAAAAATTTCCACGGGGCGCCTGCAGCCCTGATCTTTAATTCCGGCTACGATGCAAACATTGGTTTTTTCTCAACAGTTCCTCAAAAAGGAGATCTTATTTTTTATGATGAATTAGTTCATGCCTCCATTCGGGATGGAATTTCCATGAGTCATTCCAAAGCTTATAAATTTAAACATAACGATCTTGAAGACCTTAAGAAGAAGCTGAAGAATATTACGTCTGAACCCACTTCCGAAATATATATAGTGACAGAATCTGTTTTTTCTATGGATGGTGATAGTCCGGACCTAGAGGCATTTTCCGCATATTCAGAAAAGGGAAATTATCATTTAATTGTAGATGAGGCTCATGCATTAGGAGTTTTTGGTGAGAAAGGGAAAGGTTTAGTTCAAGAGCTAGGGCTCGAAAAAAAGGTATTTGCCAGAATAAATACATTTGGAAAGGCAATGGGATCTCATGGAGCTGTGATTTTAGGAAGTCATCTACTTGTTCAGTACTTAATAAATTTCTGCAGAAGCTTTATCTATACTACCGCGCTTTCTCCTCCTTCGGTAGCGGCGATTATTTCAGGCTACAAACTCTTGGGAGAACAAGAGAGCAATGAAGAGAATATAGAGATTAAAAAACTTCAGGAAAACATCCGATTTTTCAAGTCTGAAGTAAATCGACTTAAACTTCAAAATAAATTTATAAAAAGTGATTCCGCGATTCATTGCTGTATAATTTCGGGGAATGATGAGGTTAAAAACATAGCAGATCAATTTCAAGATAAAGGATTCAATATAAAACCCATATTAAGTCCCACAGTAACAAAGGGAAGTGAGCGACTTAGATTTTGCTTACATAGTTATAATTCAAAAGAGGAAATTACAAGCTTACTTCAACTATTAGCGGACTTACCAATTAATACATGATACAAATACAGGTAAAAACCTGTAAGCAAAAATTTAATTTAAATGATTAACACCTATTTTATAACCGGCATCGGAACCGATGTTGGAAAAACCATAACTGCAGCTATTATCACAGAATCTTTAAAAACAGATTACTGGAAACCTGTTCAGGCAGGAGAACTTGATAATAGTGATTCAAAAAAAGTGGAAAAACTCATTTCTAATGAGGAAAGTTTTTTCTATCCGGAAGGCGCAACATTAACGTCACCTATGAGTCCACATGCAGCTGCTGCTATAGATGGAGTTAATCTAGCAGTAAAGAATATTAAGCGCCCGGAAACATCAAGAAACTTGGTGATTGAAGGGGCAGGAGGATTAATGGTTCCATTAAATTCTAATGAAACTATTCTCGACCTTATTAAGGCCACAGACAAGATAATTATTGTTTCTAGGCACTATTTGGGCAGTATTAATCATACGTTACTTACCATCGATGTCCTTAAAAATAAAGGGTTCAATATTGCCGGAATTATTTTTAACGGAGACGAAAATGAAAGCACAGAAAAGGTGATCCTGGAAATGACCGGTATTAAATTTATTGGAAGAATAGACGACGAGCCTTATTTCGATAATAACGTGATCAAGGAATATGCAGACATCTTCCGAGAAAAATTACTTTCACTTTAATCTAATAATATCACCAAAGAATTAAAAAATGAATTTATCTGAAAGAGACAAAAAACATCTTTGGCACCCTTTAACTCAACATAAAATAGCACCAGATATGCTGGCAATTGTGCGGGCAAAAGGTGTGATGTTATACGACGAGAACGGGAAAGAATATATAGATGGAATTTCTAGTTGGTATACCTGCATGTATGGGCATTGTAACCCATTTATCACCAACAAGGTTGCTAAACAAATGCAACAATTGGATCAGGTTGTATTTAGCGGGTTTACTCATGAACCTGCAATTAAACTTTCTGAGGCTTTGATGGAAATTTTACCTGCGAATCAAGAGAAGTTGTTTTTTAGTGATAATGGTTCTACTTCTACTGAAATTGGAATTAAAATGGCCTTGCAATACCATTTCAACTTAGGGAATGATAGAAAAGTGATGGTTGCTTTTGAAGAAGGCTTTCATGGAGATACTTTTGGCGCTATGTCGGTTTCGGGACTTTCGGTATATAATGGAGCTTTCGAAGATCATTTTCTTGAGGTAGTCCGAATTCCAACACCTAATGGAAAGAATAATAGTGAAGTGCTTCAGAAGTTGAAGAATTTAATAAAAGAGCATGCACTTGCAGGGTTTATTTATGAACCTCTGGTTCAAGGGGCGGCTGCAATGAAAATGCATGATGCCGAGGGTTTGAATGCTATTTTAAAAGTATGCCACGAAAATGAAATAATTACAGTTGCAGATGAGGTGATGACCGGTTTTGGGAAGACGGGAAAAAATTTCGCTTCAGAATATATGGAGGAGCAACCAGATATAATTTGTATGTCCAAGGCCTTAACTGCAGGATTGGTGCCAATGGCAATAACCTCTTGCTCTCGTAAGGTATATGATGCGTTTTATGCCGATGATATTTCAAAGGGATTGTTTCATGGACATACATATACCGCTAATCCAATAGCTTGTACAGCTGCTTTGGCTGGAATAGAATTGTTGAATTCCGAAGAGATCCAGCAAAATATAAAAGAAGTTATCAACTCCCATCAGGACTTTATTGGAAAGATTAAAGGACATCTAAAAGTTACAAACCCAAGACAACTAGGAGTTATTCTGGCATTCGAATTAAATGTGGAAATGGAACGATATGGAGGTTTAAGAAATAAACTCTTTCAGCATTTTATGGGAAATGGAGTTTTTTTAAGACCTCTTGGAAACACTATTTACATCTTGGCACCTTATATAATTACAAAAGAAGAATTACAAAAAGTGTACGATTCCATCCTTGATGCTTTGGAAAAATTTTAACTATTATTGGAAATAAGTAAGTATTTTTATTACATAAATTCGTTTAATAAAATCCATACTATGATACATCCAGATACAGAGGTTCGATTTATTAGTGATGAAATTGGCTATGGGATTGTTGCTACCAAGTTAATACCTGAGGGAACTATCACTTGGGTTCAGGATGAATTAGATCTGGTTTATACTTCCGAGCAAGTGGAAAAAATGTTGCCATACACCCAAGAAATGATCGATAAATTCACCTTTAGAAATAATAAGGGAAATTATGTGATGTGCTGGGATACCGCAAAATATGTGAATCATAGCTTTAATTCCAATTGCCTTTCTACAGCTTACGATTTTGAAATTGCTATTCGGGATATACAACCGGGAGAAGAATTGACAGATGATTATGGGTATTTGAATGTTTCTGAAGCCTTTAAAGCTAAGAATGAAGGAACTCCTCGAACAACGGTTTATCCGGATGATCTTTTGAATTTTCATAAAGAATGGGATGCTCAACTGTCGGTTTCTTTTATAAAATTAAATAAAATCCCTCAACCCCTGGAAAGACTGTTACCACAGAACATCAAATCTACAGTACAGCAGGTATTAAAAGGCGAAAAGGAATTAGATTCTATTTTGAAGCTTTATTATTCTGAAAAAGTGAGGTAATTTTCTGAAGTAGTATTTCCTGTCAATTTTAAGATAATATATTTATATAAACCCTTTCTAGGGCTTATTTTTGCTGAAAATTACTAGTATTGAAAAATCCTGTTTATATAAATTCCATCGCTTCATTATCTCCCTTAGGATTTTCATCGGAAGAGATCTGGGAAAATTATAAAAACGACCAACATTTTATTGATCAATATAACTTTTCGGGCTCCCAAGAATTTGCTTCATTTTTATCTTCAGATCTCAAGAAGGTTTTAACGGATTTAAGAAATTCTGAAGCTAGATTTAAAGGATTGGACGATTCAGTTTTGTACGCTATATTTTCAGCACGAGCAGCTTTTCAAAAAGCGGGATGGAAAAACAGTGATCAGGTTGGAATAAACATCGGTAGCTCCCGTGGGGCAACTAAACTATTCGAAAAACATCATAAAGAGTTTATAGAAAACAAAAAGGTAGGGGTTTTGGCATCTCCAAGTACTACACTTGGAAATATTTCCTCTTGGGTGGCTCAGGATCTACGAACTTCCGGCCCGGACATTTCTCATAGTGTTACATGTTCTACCGGTCTACACGCTGTTTTAAATGGCGTAGTCTGGCTTCAATCTGGTTTTGCGGACAAGTTTATAGTGGGAGGCAGCGAAGCCGCTTTAACCCCTTTTACTATTGCACAGATGAAAGCCATGAAGATCTACGCAACCCAGAAATTGGATTATCCATGTCAAGCCCTGAATATGGAAAAGAAACACAATTCTATGGTGCTTGGGGAAGCAGCTGGAGTTATGTGTATTTCCCATGATGAAGAAAATAGTATTGCAAAGATTTCGGGGATAGGATATGCTACAGAGAAATTGAAGCATTCGGTTTCTATTTCGGCAAATGGGACCTGTTTTCAGAAATCTATGAAAATGGCAATTGGGAATATGGAGCTAAATGAAATAGACGCTATTGTAATGCACGCTCCGGGAACAGTTAAAGGAGATGAAGCAGAATTAAAAGCCATCGAAGAACTTTTTGGGGAAAGCATCCCAGCAGTAACTTCCAATAAATGGAAGATTGGCCACACCTTTGGAGCCTCCGGGATTCTGAGTATGGAATTGGCTATTTTAATGATACAACATGAGGAGTTTATACCCGTACCTTTTTCAACGATTAGTAAAGCAACAAAAAAACTGGAAAATATTCTTGTAAATGCGGTTGGTTTTGGGGGAAATGCCGTTTCAGTTTTAATAAGTAAAAATTAATATATTCGGACTAACAGGGGTTAGCCGTACAAAATCTTTTATCAGTAAATATCTAAGAAAGCTTAGTTTTAGCTATTTTTGAATTCAAATCTATTTTCATGACGATTAAAAACGATTGGACCAAGGAAGAAATTCTTGAAATATACAATAAACCCTTTATGGATCTGCTTTACGAAGCGGCTTCAATACATAGAGAGAATCATGACCCAAATGTAGTTCAGGTTTCTACCTTACTTTCTATTAAAACCGGAGGTTGTCCTGAAGATTGTGGATATTGCCCACAAGCGGCAAGATATCATACAGATATTGAAGGGAACGATCTTATGAGTGTGAATCAAGTAAAGGCACAAGCCTTGAGAGCTAAAGCCTCTGGAAGTTCCAGGGTTTGTATGGGTGCAGCTTGGAGAAATGTAAAGGACGGAGAAGAATTTGATTCGGTTTTAGAAATGGTAAGAACCATTAATAAACTGGATATGGAAGTGTGTTGTACTTTAGGGATGATCACCGAAAATCAGGCACAACGACTAGCGGAAGCAGGATTATACGCTTATAATCATAATTTAGATTCTTCAGAAGAATATTATAAAGAAGTGATCTCCACCAGAGGGTATCAGGATAGATTGGATACCATAGGTAATGTTAGAAAAACCAATGTTACAGTTTGTAGCGGTGGGATTGTTGGAATGGGAGAATCTATCGAGGATCGTGCCGGAATGTTAGTTGCCTTGTCTACATTAAATCCGCAGCCCGAATCTGTGCCAATTAATGCTTTGGTTCCTATAGAGGGAACGCCGCTAGAAGAACAGGCACCTGTATCTATTTGGGATATGGTGAGAATGGTTGCTACAGCCAGAATCGTAATGCCGGAAACTCAGGTGAGACTTTCTGCGGGGAGAACTGAAATGAGTAGAGAAGGGCAGGCAATGTGCTTTTTTGCAGGAGCTAATTCCATTTTTGCAGGAGATAAATTACTTACAACACCCAATCCGGATGTTGCAGAGGATATGGAAATGTTCCAGGCTTTAGGTCTTAAGCCACAAAAACCTTTTGTGAAGAAATCGAAACCGGAAAGTGTGGATGCAACCGAATCTAAGTTTCAGAATTTAGGTGAAAAACCTAAATGGTCTAGACCGAGTCATAAAATTGAAAGAAACTTAGAGGCTCAAAAAAAATCTAAAACGAGTTAATAATATAAATGAATCTCATTAGGATGTGCAGCTCTACTTAAAACCCATACCACGCGTTACAGCGATAGATAAAGAAACTTTTTTAAAGGAGTATTTTAAGCCGCAGCAACCTGTGGTAATGGAAAATTTAAGTAAAGACTGGCCTGCACGAGAGAAATGGGAATTTGAGTATTTTAGAAGAAAGGCGGGAGATGTTGTTGTCCCTCTTTATGATGGGAAGCCTGCTAAAGGCAAACAAAAAAGCCACAAGCCAGCGAGGAGGATTAAAATGTCTGAGTATATAGATATTTTGAAATCGGGCCCTACAGATCTTAGGATGTTCTTCTTTAATTTGCTTCAGAATTGTCCGGATCTTTTAGGAGATTTTAAGTATCCTGAGATAGGTGTAAAGTTTTTTAAAAAACTCCCGGTATTATTTGTTGGGGGTGAGGGTGCTAAGGTTTTGATGCACTATGATATGGATTTGGCTAATAATTTTCATTTCAATTTCGCGGGAACAAAAAGATTTATTCTATATCCGCCTTCAGAAACTAAGTATCTATATAAAGTGCCATACTCAATAGTGAGTATGGAGACTTTAGATTTAGATAATCCAGATCTTGATAATTTTCCTGCTTTGGAGTTTGCTAAAGGCTTTGAAGTTACCTTAAATCATGGGGATGCTTTATTTATCCCAAGCAAATGGTGGCATTTCGTAAAATATGAGACTCCGTGTTTGTCATTAACCCTTCGTTCGCTACCAACATCGCCTTTAAAAATATTAGAAGTGCTTAATAATGTAATATTGATTAGAAATTACGACAATTTGATGCGTAAAATGAGAGGGCAGAATTGGATAGATTATAAAAATAAATGCGCAATTAAGAACACCCATAAAATGCTGGAATTTGATGATGAAAGAAAGACTACGATTAGCTGAGATCCCTAGAGTAAAGAATATTACTAAGGAAGATTTTATAGAGAACTATGTGAAACCACAAAAGCCTGTGGTGATAGAGCAGTTAATTGAAGATTGGCCAGCTTATAAAAAGTGGTCTTTAGATTATATAGAAGAGGTGGCTGGTAATAAAATGGTACCCTTGTATGATGACAGACCAATAGATTCGAAGTTTAAATTCAACGAGCCACATTTAACGATGAAAATGAGTGAATATATTTCCCTCTTAAAATCTAAACCTACTAAATATAGGATCTTTCTATATCATTTAATGAAAGAGGTTCCACAGTTGCAAAAAGATTTTGATTTCCCCAATATGGGGTTGCGGTTTATAAAGCAATTGCCAATGTTATTCTTTGGCGGAGAAAATTCCAAGGTATTTATGCATTATGATATAGATTTTGCTAATATCCTCCATTTTCATTTCCATGGGAAAAAGCAGTGTATTCTTTATCCCCCATCACAGAGTAAATACCTCTACAAAGTGCCGCATGCTTTAATTTCCAGAGAAGATATAGATTTTACAAATCCTGATTTCGAAAAATTTCCGGCCCTAAAAGAAGCTGAAGGATATGTGACTAATTTGAATCATGGAGAAACCTTGTACATGCCTGAAGGGTATTGGCACCAGATGACTTATTTGACTCCTGGATTTTCTATGAGTTTACGTGCGACCTCCAGAAATATCGGTAATTTATCCAAAGCTGTTTACAACCTTGCTTTTATGCGTTATTTCGACAATTATATGCGCAAAATTAGAGGTCAAAAATGGATAGATTATAAGAACCAACAAGCCATAATTAACACGCACAAAAAGAATAAAATTAAAGATTAAGTTGTTCTGTAACTTCCATGATAACAGGAAATTCATAGCCTTTCTGATGTAAAAAAG
>JAGXIJ010000018.1 GCA_024635675.1 Gillisia sp. | reverse complement strand
CGCTTGCTAATTGGCAATACCCTTTTCTCTCGTGAGGTTTTTTCAGGATCTTCACTTGCCATATATGCCATGATCGCGGTGAGAATTACATTATTCCGAACATCATCGAATACAATTTTATCATAAGTGTCTAAATTGGTATGCCATGTATAATTCCAGTAAGACCAACTTAAAGAACTCAAACTAAATGCCGGAGCACCTGCTGCAAGAAAGGAAGCATAATCTGATCCACCACCACCCGGGATTCCGGGAAATGTGGTTTCAATTTCACCAGAGATCTCTTCTGGTACTGCCTCTAACCATCTACCCAAATAATCGTAAGAATTTAAAAATCCGCCGCCAGAAAGCTTAACTACTCTCCCTGTTCCATTATCCTGATTAAAAACTGCCTGGATATTATCCACGATCTCCGGATGATCCTTAACAAAAGCTCTGGAACCATTTAATCCTTGTTCCTCACTACCCCAATGTCCTGCAATAATTGTTCTCTTTGGGTTTGGATACATTTTTTTAAGGATTCTCATCGCTTCCATCATCACCATAGTTCCAGTACCATTATCTGTGGCGCCGGTTGCTCCATCCCAGGAATCGAAATGAGCCGATAAAATGATATATTCTTCCGGTTTTTCGGTTCCTTTTATAGTCGCTATGGTGTTAAAAGTTGGGACAACACCTAAATCGTCAGATTGGGCAACAATTCTCAACTTTGGATTATCACCATATGCTGCCATTCTATATACCATTCCGTAATCCTCTAAGGAAAGTTCTACCGTTGGTATTTTCTTTGTTGAAGCCGAAAAAATCTTATTTGCTCCAAAACCTCGTGACCAATTTAAAGTGATAATCCCAACAGCACCAGCTTTTTCTAATGCTTCAGCAATAGTTCTATTGTTGTATCCGGTATTTGCCATATTTAAATCCCAGGCTTCCTCTTGTTCTTTTCTATCCTCCTTCATTTTTTCAAAAGACTCCTCTGTAGCAAACTCTTCCCAGTTATAATCTGGTCTACCCGTTTTTTGAGGTATAGAGATCATCACCAATTTTCCTTTCACTCCAGCTAACAACTCTTTGAAATTTTCAGAATCTTTTGCTTCCGGTAAAATAACTACTTCAGCAACAATCGGTTTTTTACCAGAGCTGGGGCTCCAGGCTAATTGCATTCCAGACAAGGATCTTACCCGTGGTTCTATAAGGTCTATATGTGTGATTCCTCGTTTCCAGCCTTTCCATTCTCCCCATTGTTCATTTTCCGCAGCAATATCCCATGTTTTGTATTTTGAAACTGCCCAATCGTGAGCCTGTTTCATTTCCGGAGTACCAACCAGTCGTGGCCCAACTACATCTAACAGCTCATGCCCAAGTTTTTCGAGTTGAGAGTTTTCTGAGGCTTCTTTAACAATATTTTCGATAACAGCAGATTGGTCTTGAGCAAAAAGCACTGCCGAAAAACAAAATGAGACAATGAGTAAAAACTTATTTTTCATATAAATGGATTTGAATTAGACTAAGTTCTTCAAATATATCTTTTTTTAAAAGAACTTTTATAAAGACTATAAAATGAAAAAGCCGCTAAAAATTAGCGGCTTTGTTTTTAATGATTAAATTCTAAATTACCTCCACACCATATTTTCTAAACTAATTAGATATTCCTTTTTAACAGGATCGTAGTTGATGCTATACGTGGTTGGGTAGTAAAACCCCGTTCTTTGAAATTCTGCAGGCTGTGGGATTGGTATTTGTTCATTTCCTTTTTCTTGCAAATAAGCTAATGTGATCATTGGTTCATAAAAATGAAATTCCCAATCGTAAGAACCATAAATAAAGGTTCTTGTGAAAGGGAGCCCACTAAATTCGTCTGAATCAAGAGTTATCCAGTGTTTACCCATAGCAGGAACAAACCCAGGAATATCCATATAACCTTCTGGTATAAACTCACTAGATGGAATAATATTAGCTTTTACAAGATCTTGAATATTGTTTTGATACTCTACAGATACCATATAAAAATGGATGTCGAAATGAGGCACATTATAAATTCCTGGTGGCTCATGCCCACGTGGATTCCAACCAAAATCTATATGATCGAAAGCCATACCTTTCATTTTATTAGGTAATCGTAAACTGAGATTGGTTTCTGAAGCTGGTAGACCTTCAAAAACTTTTTCGGAAATCCGCAATCCTATGGATTTTGGAGTGCCATCATGGCTCATAATTACAGCAGATCTAAGCACTCCATCACCCAATTGCTGAGCAGGTCCATAAAAGGTGTTTACTTTTTCTGAATCTTTGGGAGCTTTTAAAAGGTCTACATCAGATGATTCAAGATTGACATCTGGCAGAGAATCTGTTTGACAACTTATTAATAAAAGAAAGATGAAAAGGGTGAAAAGGGATTGGAAAATGTGGGGCGGCAATTTGAAGTTTATTTGTTTCTTCATGACGCTATTTATAATTAGTTAGTAAAGATTCAAAATTAAAGAATTTTTACATCCACAATTAATCTAATACGTTAAAAATCAGTTGTATATTAAAAATAAATGTAAGAATTAGACGACTAAAAATTTCTCTTCTAAAGTCTTGAGAGAAAGTACTTCAACAAAAACCCAGTATCCCCTTTAAACTGTATTTTTTGTTCCGATATTGCAACTAGCAATTTAAAAGATACTTTTATGGATATCGAGTTTGTACGCGATAAATTCCCAGCCCTTAAAAAAGGATATACCTTCATGGATAATGCCGGGGGTTCCCAAATTTTGGGGAGTGGGATCAATTATATTTCTGAATTTTTTTTAAAATATAATGTGCAGTTAGGTGCATCCTACGAAGTATCTGCCAATTCGGGAAAAGCGCTAAAAAGCGCTACCGAAATCGTTTCAGAATTTTTAAATGCTGCGAAGCCTCAGGAAATTATCATTGGGCAATCTTCCACCATGCTCTTAAGAATATTAAGTATTTGTATTAGCGATAACTGGAAACCGGGAGATGAGGTTATTGTAACCAATACAGATCATGAAGCAAACATTTCCTGCTGGAAGGACCTTGAAAAAAAAGGAATTAAGATCAAGGTTTGGAAGGTTAATCCAGAAACTTTTGAACTGGAATTAAACGAACTTTCTAACTTACTCTCCAATAAGACCAAATTAGTAGCAGTTACTCATTGTTCCAACGTGTTAGGAACCATCAATCCAGTTAAAGAGATCGCGAAGATCGTTCATGAAGCTGGGGCGCTTATTTGTGTAGATGGAGTTGCTTTTGCGCCACATAGAAAAGTAGATGTTCAGGAATTAGATGTAGATTTTTATGTTTTTAGCTGGTATAAAGTTTTTGGCCCTCACCAGGCGGTTATGTATGGAAAATTACCGCTGTTAATTGGGATGCCTGGTATTAATCATAACTTTTTTAAACCGGAGGATGTTCCCTATAAGTTCCAGCCGGGGAATTATAATTTCGAGCTTACCTACAGTTTAAAAGCCATTCCCGAATATTTGGCAGACCTCTATGATCATCATTTTGAAAATAATAGGTTCAGTCGAAGAGAAAAATATGATGCAAGTTTTGAATTAATCGCTACCTATGAAGCCCAATTGGCACAAGAAGTATTGAGTTATTTAAACTCTGTAGAAGCCATAAAAATAATTGGAAGCACCAAAGCAAATGCCTCGCTACGAGTTCCCACAATTTCATTTATTCATCCAAAATTCAAAAGTTCTGAGATCGTGGAATTTATAGATAAAAAACATATCGGGATTCGATTCGGTGATTTTTATGCTAAACAACTAATAAAAGACCTGAATCTGGAGCAACATGAAGGGGTTGTACGAGTGAGTTTGGTGCATTATAATACCAAGGAAGAGGTTCAAAAGCTAATTGCTGCTTTTAAGGAGATCTTTTAATCCAGAGTTGAAGAATTGATGATTTTTCCACCGGCATGAAGGATGGTCTTTTTTGCACTTTCAAAATCTTCTTTGGAAATAGCTTTTGTGGCATCTTCTAACAAAATGGTCTCGAAACCCTCTTTTAAAGCATCGATAATCGAGAAATACACACAGTAATCTGCCGCCAGACCACAAAAATATAAAGTGTTGACTCCTTTATCTTTTAAATACCCTGAAAGTCCTGTAGATTTTAAATGAGCATTATCGTAAAAACCGCTATAACTATCTATTTCCTTATTGGTTCCCTTTCTAAATATCGCCTCAATTTTTTTAGATTTTAAATTCGGGTGAAATTCGGCTCCCTGAGAATTCTGAACGCAGTGAACCGGCCATAATTTTTGTTCCAATCCATGAAGAATAATTGTGTCAAATTCCTTCTTCCCAGGCTGATTTTTAGCAAAACTAGAATGATCCTGTGGATGCCAATCCTGAGTTGCTATCACCAATTCAAATTTCTGTTGAAGCTCATTAATTATTGGCAAAATTTCATCGCCACCGGGAACTGCAAGAGACCCACCGGGAATAAAATCGTTTTGCATATCTATAATAACCAATGCCTTCATCTTAACTTTTATATTTTTTTAATAGTGCTTCTCGTTCCTTCTTCAGGATTTTACTAATTCCAACTTTATAAATGTGTGGATCATCAAAACGTTTATATTCCATGGGTAAACTTTCCAATCGCTTTCGGGAATATGCAGCTATTTCGATCAAACTTCTGGACTCCTTAGTTCTTTTACCATCTTTCATTACCAGGTGCAACAAAGCTTCGGTCTTACAATTTTTTACCGGCAAAGATTTAACTATTTCCTGAGGATCGTAAATCCTACTCATTGTTAATTCGTCACGCATGGTAATAGCATCGGCTCCAATTAATTCTCCATTTTCGCCCATTATTCTATATACCTGTTTTTTATGAGGTATGGTCACCTTGGATAGACTTTCAGAGATCTTCAATCTGGGAATTCCATTGGAAACAGTTAGTTTATAAACTCCATCTAACGCACCATCCGGACCTCCGGTGACTAAATTGGTACCAACTCCAAAAATATCTATTGGGGCATCTTGCTCTAATAAGCTCTTAATAACATATTCATCCAACTGGTTGGAGGCGGCTATTTTCACATAATTTAGACCTGCCTTGTCAAGCATTTT
>JAGXIJ010000004.1 GCA_024635675.1 Gillisia sp. | reverse complement strand
TTTCGAATTATAGGAGGTTTAGGAATTGGAATAGCATCTATGAATGCTCCCACTTATATTGCTGAAATTGCGCCTGCAAAAATTAGAGGAACTCTAGTTACATATTACCAACTGGCAATTGTAGTTGGGTTTTTTGTGGTTTTCTTAGCAACCTACTTTATTGGAAATAGTGCTACAGAAGCAGAAAACATACAGTATGGATGGAGAACGATGTTCTGGTCTGAACTAATTCCTAGTTTGTCATTTCTGGTGCTTTTGTTCTTTGTGCCTAAAAGTCCACGATGGCTTGCAATGAAAGGTCTAAGGTCTGAATCTCTCAGAGTATTGACCCGAATTCATGGTGCAGAGATCGCTGAGACTGAAATTAGGGATATCGAGAAATCTCTTCAAAAAGATCAGAACAATTTAAAACTCAACATTTTCGCCAAAGGGATCTTTGGAATTATTTTGATAGGGACTGTATTGTCTGTCTTACAACAGTTTACAGGAATTAATGCGGTGTTGTATTATGGAGCCGATATCTTTGAAAGAGCGCTAGGCTTTGGGAAAGACGACGTATTGCTACAACAAGTATTGCTGGCAGGTATAAACTTACTTTTCACCTTTGTTGCTATGGCAACCGTAGATAGGTTTGGTAGAAAACCTCTATTATACATAGGGTCTTTAGGGATGTTAGCAGGATTTCTATTATTAGGTTTTACCCTAATGACTAACTCTGTAGGAATACTTTCTCTTATTGGTGTACTTATGTTTATAGCTTCTTTTGCAATGTCTATGGGCCCTGTGGTTTGGGTAATCCTTTCAGAAATGTTCCCGAATAGTATAAGAAGTACAGCAATGTCTATAGCTGTAGCCGCACAATGGGCAGCAAATTATATGGTAACCCAATCGTTCCCTATGGTTGCTGAAAGTAAGATGAATGAAGGTGACTTTTGGAATGGATCCTTACCTTATTTCATCTTTTCAATATTTATACTAGGAATAGTATTCTTTACTTATAAATATATTCCTGAGACTAAAGGTAAAACTTTGGAAGAGCTGGAAGATATGTGGGATATCCCTGAAGAAGCAAAAAAGGTGGTAAACTAGATCCTTCGACAAGCTCAGGATGACAAAAGTCTAGAATGTCATCCTGAGCCTGTCGAAGGATCTCAGCGAAGCAGAATTTTTATTTATAAGAGGTTCCTTCTTCGTCGGAATGACAACTAAATAGAGATGTCCCCCGAAATATATTGAAGGAACTAATTCAAATTCCTGCGTTCAATAAAGAATCGTTTAAGAAGTTGAGAAGCTTCTTCTTCCATCACCCCACTTTTCACCGTGGTTTTGGGATGCAATTGTGTCCCCAATTTTCTATAGCCACGTTCATTGTCTGTTGCCGCAAAGACTAAATTAGAAAGCTGGCTCCAGTACAAAGCACCTGCGCACATCTGGCAAGGTTCCAGCGTAACGTACATGGTACAATCTTTTAGGTATTTCCCCCCCAGATAATTAGCGGCAGCAGTAATTGCCTGCATTTCGGCATGCGCTGTAACATCGTTTAGCATTTCAGTAAGATTATGCCCTCGTGCTATGATTTGTTGATTAGTAACTATTACTACTCCAACAGGAATTTCTCCTTTTTCATAAGCATAATTCGCCTCGTCTAAGGCTTTTCGCATAAAATACTGGTCGTCAAAAATCATTTGCATATCCAAAAATACAAATTCAAAATGTACCTTTGCTTTTCATGGAAAAAAGTATTTTAAATACTATCGATTCTCCTTTAGATCTGCGCAAGCTTCCTAAAGAAAAGCTACCGCAATTAGCATCTGAACTAAGGAAATTTATAATAGATATAGTAGCGACCAAAGAAGGTCACTTAGGGGCTAGTCTGGGGGTTGTAGAACTTACTATTGCGCTTCACTACGCGTTTAATACTCCCGAAGACCTCCTGGTTTGGGACGTGGGACACCAGGCTTATGGGCATAAGATCCTTACCGGGAGACGTGATAGTTTCCATACAAATAGACAACTACACGGACTTAGCGGATTCCCAAAAAGGGAAGAAAGCAACTATGACACTTTTGGGGTAGGGCATTCTTCCACAGCCATCTCGGCTGCATTAGGAATGGCACTAGCCTCCAATTTAAAGGGAGATTTTTCCAAACAACACATTGCAGTTGTAGGAGATGCTTCTATTGCCAGCGGTATGGCCTTCGAAGGCTTGAATCATGCCGGTGTTACAGATGCCAACTTATTGGTAATTTTAAATGATAATGCAATAGGTATAGACCCCAGCGTGGGAGCTTTAAAACAATATCTTACAAAAGCAAAAGTAGGGCATAAGCCCTCTCAGGATAATATTATCGAAGCCCTGAATTTCAAATATTTTGGTCCGGTAGATGGTCACGATATAGAGGGTTTACTTAATACTTTTGAGGAATTAAAGAAGATACAAGGCCCTAAATTTCTTCACGTAATTACTACCAAAGGAAAAGGCTTGAAGAAAGCAGAAGAAGATCAGGTAAAATATCACGCTCCCGGAAAATTTACTCCAGAGACCGGGGAATTAATTCCTTCTAACTCCGATGGCTTACCTCTCAAATACCAGGATGTTTTCGGATTAACTTTAGTAGAGTTAGCCGAAAAAAATGAAAAAATAATTGGAATCACTCCGGCAATGCCAACGGGTAGTTCTTTAAAATATATGATGGAAGCCTTTCCTAAAAGGGCTTTCGATGTGGGAATTGCCGAACAACATGCAGTTACCTTAGCTGCGGGAATGGCAACCCAAGGTTTTATAGTGTATTGTGCTATATATTCCACGTTTTTACAACGGGCTTACGATCAAATGATACATGATGTGGCGCTTCAAAAATTACCTATTATTTTCTGTTTAGATAGAGCAGGCTTGGTAGGAGAAGATGGCGCGACTCACCATGGAGTTTTTGATATTGCCTATTTAAGGTGTATTCCTAATTTAATGATCGCTGCTCCAAGAGATGAGGTGGAGCTAAGAAATTTATTATACACGGTTCAATTAGGAGGCTTGGATGGTCCTATTGCACTTCGATATCCTCGAGGGAGAGGGATTAGATTGGATTGGAAACAAGAATTTAAAAAAATAGGTTTTGGAAAAGGGGAAGTTTTGAGTGAGGGAGAAGACTTAGCCATAATTAGTCTTGGAAGCATTGCTGAAAATGTTAAGCTGGCAATCGCCTCGTTGGGAGCAAAAGATAAAGTAGCCCATTACGATGCTAAATTTGTGAAGCCTCTAGATGAAAAAATGCTACATGAGATCTTTTCTAAATTCAAGAAAGTACTTACTATAGAGGAAGGAGCCTTGGCGGGAGGATTTGGTGCTGCCGTTTTAGAGTTTGCTTCAAAAAACGATTATCAAAGTCAAATTAAATGCATGGGAATTCCTGATAAATTTATTGAACAAGGAAATATGAAAGAATTATATGAAATCGTAAAACTGGACGTTAAAAGTATAGCCAACTCTATTTCTAAACTTTTACAGTAAATAATAAGCCCCGTTTTTAATGAAGTTTCCGTTTTTACAGTCTTTTATTTTTCTATTTCTTTTAGTTATGTCAACTTCGAATTCCTTCTCAGGGATTCTTCCTGTTACAATACCAGACACCACTGTAACTAAAAAAACTGAAATTGATACCTCTGCAATAGATTCTACAAAAGATAAGCGTAGCCAGGATATGGTAATGTTATGGTCTAAAAAAAATGCAGTAGGAGTAAATCTTAATGAAGTAGCTTTTGTGAATTGGAATGCCGGTGGAAACAATTCTATTTCAGCCTTGTTTTATGGCAATTTCGAAAGAAGATTTAAAAAGAAACTTTTGCTTTGGAAAACCTCAGCATCCATTAGGTATGGTCTTAACGCTCAGGAAGGGAGGGAGCTTCGAAAGACTGATGATGAGATTTCTTTAAATTCGACTTATGGATATAGAAAAGATTCCACTTCTAATTTCAGGTATTCGGCAAAATTTAATTTTAAAACCCAATTTGCAGATGGGTACAAATATCCGCAAAGGGATAAAGCCATCTCCAGCTTTATGGCCCCTGGATATGTCTTTTTGGGAGTAGGAGCAGAATATTCTGCGCCTAATGAGGATTTTACGGCCTATCTTTCCCCGCTTACAGAAAAATCTACCTTTGTTTTAGATCAGAGGTTGGCCAACGAAGGAATGTTTGGGGTTACTCCTGCTGTTCGTGATAGTATTGGAAACATACTTGTTAAGGGTGAAAATGTACGGACAGAGGTCGGGATTTTACTTACCAGTAGTTTTAGTAAAGAGGTTTTTACTAATGTTAACCTGGATACTCACGTGAGTTTTTATACAGACTATCTTAATAAATTTGGAAATATTGATGTTGATTGGGAGTTAAAACTGAATTTAGTGGTTAACGAGTTTGTAAAGGCCAATATTGGAACCCATCTTATTTACGATGACGATGTGAAATTTAAAGAAGACACCAACGATGATGGTTCATTGGAAACATTAGGCCCCAAAATTCAGTTCAAACAATTATTGGGAGTTGGAGTGATGTATGAGTTCTAATCTATCATTATTCATGACCTAAATATTAATAGCTACTTCAGTTAAATCTCCTTTAGAGTTTAACTTTAATATTCATCTCTAGTTTATCAATAATTTGCCTTATTTGTTGGCTTTTTCTGAAATAATTCTTCTAAAGAATTATCTCTTCACTTCCCTTTTTATATAAAATTGTTTTTGGCCCACATTCAATTATTGTTGAGTTTTCATAATATAACTTAAAAGGGTGCCCTAATTAATGTTAAAAGTAGTCCTATTCTCACTTGTGTAGAGGTTTTGTATAGGTGTATATTTTGTAATCGAGATAAATTGCGCATAGTTTTATAAGGAACTAATAATTTAACCACTTAACTATGGATAATTTTACAATTAAAAGGCTAAAAAAATATGCTTTTTGCATTTTTGCCTTCTTAGGGTTTCAACAAGGATTTAGTCAATGTCCTACAATTGTATGGCAAGATGAATTCGATGGAACTACTTTAGATCAAACCAAATGGAGTTATCAAATTGGTGACGGCTGTGATCAAAGCTTGTGTGGCTGGGGAAATAATGAGTTGCAGTCTTATCAAGAAAGCAATGTTGTTGTAAGCAATGGTAGCCTGAAAATAACAGCGAAGAAAGAACGAATTAGAGGTGCCCAATATACTTCAGGGAGAATAAACTCTAAAGGAAAAGGTGACTTCACTTATGGAAGATTTGAAGCATCTATTAAATTGCCAGCTGGTGATGGGTTATGGCCGGCATTTTGGATGTTATCTACAGATGAGCTATATGGATCTTGGCCTCAAAGTGGGGAAATAGATATCATGGAGTATGTGGCTTCCACACCAAATGAAATTTTGGGATATATTCATTATGGGGATCTCTATCCTAATAATCAATCTCAAGGGAATAGCATAGAACTTAATAACGATGTTTTCTATAACGCTTTTCATGAATTTGCTATTGAATGGGAACCGGGAGAAATTCGATGGTTTATGGATGGGATCTTATATTCCAAGAAAACTCCAGATGATATCTCCCCATCAAATTGGCCCTTCGACAAAGACTTTCATTTTCTATTAAATGTTGCCGTTGGTGGTAACCTTGGAGGAGATGTTGTAGACAGTATGCTCCCTGCAACAATGGAAGTAGATTATGTAAGGGTTTACGATGGTTTTAAACCTTATTTAAATGGAGATTCTGTAGTGTCCAACCAAGAATCCGGGGTTCAGTATACTCTCGGAAATCTTGATTCTAACATAAACGTAACTTGGAGTGTTCCTACCGGGGCAAGTGTTGTGAGCGGGCAAGGTTCCAACTCTGTATTGGTTGATTTTGGAGTTGAAAGTGGATTGGTGTCTGCATCTTTTGATAATGGATGTGCTTCTCAGTCTCTAAACCTTTCTGTTGAGGTGGAGCCACCATATATTAAATCGTTTTCATTTGAAAATTTTGACGATCCTTCAACAACAACTTTTGTTTCTTCTACCGGAACACTTACTGAAGTTAGCAATCCAGCATCCAATCCAGTAAATTCAAGTGAAACAAGTGGAAAATATATACGTGATAGCCAGAGTCAATATGACTTGATTAAATATAGTGTAAGTGACATTCCTGATGCTTCTACTTACGTGTTGAAAGACAAAAAATTCTATCTCGATGTATTTAGTTCTGCACCAATTGGGACTGAAATTATTTTACAATTAGAAACTGCCGATGCAACCGCCTCTAATTTTCCAGTCGGGAGACATAGTAGGTATACCTCCGTAATAAAGGAAAATAATTCCTGGCATAGGCTGGAATTCGACTTGCTGGATGAACCGGACCCTGCAGCATTAGATACCGCTGTGGAGACTATGTATTTACTATTTAACTCAAACACTTTTACTTCAGATACTTACTATTATGATAATCTGGATAGTTATAATGTAGATAATGGAACCGTTTCAAATCAAAGTCCATCCATCGTAATAACCAATCCAACACAAGACCAAAGTTTTGCCAGTGGATCTACCATTACTATCTCTGCTGATGCTGCGGATGCAGACGGGACAGTAAATTCGGTAGAGTTTTTTATAAATGGTACGAGTATAGGCACTGACACGTCATCACCATATACAATGGATTGGCAAGTACTCCAGGGAACATCACAAATAACTGCAAGCGCCACAGATAATAGTACTGCAAGTACAATCTCACAGGCAATAAGTATCACTGGAACAAGTACAGGAACGCCCGTAAGTGTCCATGTTAATTCCATAATTACAGGAACGGCAGATGCAGGAAAAGGAGCAAAATTTGGTGAGGTTACAGTAAGAATACTTAATGATCTAGGACAGCCAGTATCCAACGCAACGGTATCTGGCACATTCTCAGGAAGCTTTAGCGAACAAAATTCTGCACTTACAAACAGTGATGGGGATGCCATTATGCAAACAACGGGAAGTGCTAAGGGTACTGTATCGGTGGAGTTTTGTGTAGATAATGTGACTCATGCTACATTAACTTATGATAGTAGTAGTAATTTATTGACTTGTACCAGTGGAGCTCAAAAATCTTCAGTTCAAACTTCCTTATCTAAGACTAATTTGTCAAAAAGCGATGAGGGTTTAACGATCAAATTTTTAATGTCTCCAAATCCAACTCGAAATATTGCACAATTTTCCACAGAGGGAATGGAGTCTATAAGAAGCCTTGAGATTTATGATATGAGTGGGAAATTAATGTACCACAAATATAAACTTAGAAAGAGCGGGGAATTGGACATTTCCAACTTTCCTAAAGGGATTTATCTAGTTAAAATAAAGGATGACCTTAACCAAACCAAAACAATTAAGCTGATCAAAAAATAATTAATTCAAAAAAGGCATAGATTTTTAAATCTATGCCTTTTTTAATTTTTACTCTAATAGGAGATTTCATTATCAATAAATGGAATGCACTTCTAAACAAATTTTCGGAGGTTTTGTGTTTTAACTTCAATAACCCTCATTAAGCTTCGGCATTTAAGAGTGCCCTCTTTTTGCCCGGTACGTTACTATTCTTATGTAATTTGACAAGAAATTCGGTTCCAAATCCTTCTTCACTCTTTAAAACAACACTTCCTCCATGGGCTTCAGCAACCATTTTCACAAGGGTGAGACCAATTCCATAACTTTTTAATTCCTTTTCTCTTTGCTGTTTACCAAATTGCATAAATGTAAATATGGCTTTTTGTTTTTCTTTAGGAATAGGTTCTCCGTGATTGTGGACAGAGATATTTAGCCACTCTTCCTCGTTCTTTATTCTAACAACAATCGCCTTTTCAGAATGACCATATTTTATAGCATTAGTTACCAGATTTTCCAGTAAACGTCTAACCGCAGTAGGATCAAAAATGCCGTTTATAGGCTCGTCCTTTTTCTCCAGAATTATTTCTTCTGAAAATATCTCACAAGCTTCTTCATAAACGGATTGAATATCATTATTAAGATCCATTTCAGAAAAAGAGAGCATAATGCCTTCTCCGGCCTTTACAGTAATAGATTCTAATAATCCTTCAATAAGATCAATAGCCTTGTTTACGCTATTATAAGACATTTTTTTAACCTTTTTTAATCTTTCCTCGCCAGCTTCATAATTTAGCATTTCAATAGACATTCTTGCGGCTGCTAACGGGTTTCTGATGTCATGGGCTAGTGTTCCAATCAATTGATTCTGCATTTCCTGAATAGATTCCGTAAAAGAGGAAACGGAATTAAGCATTGCTTGGTCAATGGCACTTTTTATAAGATGAAATAAGGACTCCTCTTTAATATTGTTGGCATGAAGCACCCTATTGATCACATTATTAAAGATCATGTATTCATGAATGATCTGGTCTACTGTATAGTTAGGAGAAGTCGCCCGATGCCTGCCATGCTCAAGACTATTTTCCTCAATTTGATGGATCTCTTCATCATTAAGATAATCATCTATATTTTCATAACGATTCATGATATCTATAAGATCATCCAGAATATTTGGGACATGGTCGTGTATTGCTATCTTATTGGTATTTCTGGCTGCTTTTACTTGCACTAATACCTCTTTTTCCCAAAGAGCTATGACCTCATCACGCTTACTTTTTAATAATTCGGCTGTCTTTTTCATGAATTCGTGTTGTAGGGTAGGTATAAGGTAAATTAAATTTTTAAGCCTTTATATTTTTCAAATGATGCCACGGTAATTCCATCTGTTAAAGAAGCAGTATAGGAACATAGCTGCATTAAGGTTTCATATATAGATTGGTTATCCTGAATTTTTAATTTCGGAACGGATTTTCTAACCAGATTATTGTAATTGGAATCTTCTAATTCTATAGATCCCGGTAAAAAGGCTTCAGTATAGGTATCTAATAAGTGAGATAGCATTTTATATCCCGCGATCTCTTTGTTGATCACTTCTTCACTTTGATAAATTCGCTCTACAGAGATCTTTATAATGTCTTGGATTTGTGCTTCATAACTGCTCTTATCAAATAAGGCTTCATGAAACTCTCCCTTTAAAATAGCTTCCTCATTTTCCAGAAAAATAGCTACTGCTTCTGTGATCAAGGTGTTAATTGCCAAGGCTCTTAAATAGCTTAATCTATCTGCAGTGTTGGTAAGGGAATTGTATTTTGAAGTGTTTATGCTATTTTTTACAAGCTTAATTAAATATTCCAGAGCATATTCCTCATCTATCAAACCTAGATTGATCCCGTCTTCGAAGTCTATGATGGTATAGCAAATATCATCTGCAGCTTCCACTAAAAATGCAAGTGGATGTCTGGAAAACGCAGAAAATTCCCCTTTACGAACATTTTTAAGACATAATTCTGTAGCGATCTCTTCGAATATTTCTTTTTCTGTTTGAAAAACTCCAAATTTTTTGTCTCCTATATTTTTTGTGGGTTTATGCGGAAGGGATTCTTTTGGATATTTTATAAATGCTCCTAAAGTGGCATAGGACAAACGCAAACCACCTTCTATTCCAGGTCTGTTTTCTGTTAGGATCTTGAAGCCGTTAGCATTCCCTTCGAATTTTATAAGATCCTGATATTCTTTATCTGAAAGTTGATTTTTAAAACGCTTTCCATTCCCAAGGCTGAAATATTCTCCAATTGCTTTCTCCCCGGAATGTCCAAAGGGAGGATTCCCAATATCATGGGCTAGGGCAGCAGCTGCTACAATAGCGCCAAAGTCGTTCATTCTATAACCGTGGGTTTCCTTTAACTGTGGATGCTTTTCCAGAATCTTTTGTCCTGCTAGTCTACCTAAAGATCTTCCCACTACAGAAACTTCTAAACTATGAGTTAAGCGAGTGTGTACAAAATCTGTTTTAGAAAGTGGGATTACCTGAGTTTTATCTTGAAGACTTCTAAACGCCGAAGAAAAAATGATTCGATCGTAATCTACTTCAAAACCAAGACGGGTTTCGTCTTGTTCTTTTCGTAATCTTTTATTAGTATCTCCATATCTTTTTAAAGAAAGGAGTTGTTCCCAATTCATCATGTTGTAATACTTTATAAAAATAATGGAGCTTTATATAAGCTCCATTATTTCACAAATTTAAGTTAAAATTTAATAAGCTGCTTTCTAATATTCATTAATATTATCTCAAGAATGAATTCCTTTTGATTAAAAGGACATGTTGAATCGGATTTGCTAAAACATCAATTAAAAGCATAACGCTATCCCATTTTCCTGTGTTTATCGATGAAATCTGTGGGCTTAGGTGTAATTAATTCAATAAAAAAGGGAAGTAAACTTGCGAATACTTCCCTTTGGTTATTGGTAACTATATATTAGTCGGAGTAAAATACATTTTTAAGAGCCGCACATTAGGCAATCGTCGCCTTCAGCTTCTTTGGATTGAGCAATGAGCGCACGTAACTCATCTGGAGAAAGTGCATCTCCTTCGCCTTCCACTTTAATCGGAGCCAAAAGTTTAGCCTCAGGCTTTGCCGCTTCTGCAAAAGCTTCGACAACAGGTTCCTTCTCTACTTCTTTTTCAAGAGTGAATTTAATAGCATCTACTGCACTCTTAGTTCTTAGATAATACATTCCTGTCTTAAGTCCGCTTTTCCATGCATAGAAATGCATAGAGGTGAGTTTTCCGTAGTTTGCATTTTCCATGAATAGGTTAAGC
>JAGXIJ010000119.1 GCA_024635675.1 Gillisia sp. | reverse complement strand
CAGATAGGTCATGCAGGCACGTTCTTTTGTGTTTAAAGGTTGATTTCTTAAAAGACTAAATCCGTAACCCAGAATTGCAGGAACCCCTAGTGCATAGTAACCGGTGATCTTCTTTATATCTGCAGGACTAATACTTCCATCAGGGTTTTCCAGGAAAGGTTGAATTTCCAGAAGTAAACTCTTTTTAATATAGTTTTTTTGTTGCTGTACATTTTTTAATAAAAAAAACGCGACAGCAGGAAGTTTTAAAACCCCTATAGTATTTTTTAAAATTGAAGAAGAATTATTTTTCATTTAAAAGAACAGGTTTCCCAAATTGAAGTTGCTCCAATTTTTCTAATTGAGTAGCTGCATCTCCAACTATCAGGTAGTACATTTTAAACGGATTCACATACTTTTCGGCCAGGGCTTGAAAATCTTCTAAGCTCATGTCTTTCACAACAATTTCTTGTTGTTTTATAAAATCCTCCGGATAATTATAGTTTGCGATGTCACTTAACATGCTCAATTTAGCATTAAGGGTTTCCAGCTTTCTGGCATTGCTTTTAATCATAAAGCTTTGCGTAACATCTACGTCTGTAGGATCTAAACTATCAGAATAATTCATCAGAATCTTCTTGATCAGGGCTACCGCATCATAAGTGATATTAGATCGCACGCCACTGGAAATTTCAAAAGTACCTACGAGATTACTCCCATTAAATCTGGATCTAATACCATAGGTGTAACCTTTTCCTTCCCGTAACTCTTGCGTAAGCTGCGATGCGAATCCTCCACCTCCAAGTCTGTAATTCATAACTTCAGCTTTATAGAAGTCCGCGTTAGTTGCAGATAATGCCGGAGCTCCAATCTTTAATACAGACTGTTTTGCACCAGGAACGTCATAGAAATATATTTTAGAATTTTCCGGCGGAGTAGGAGTAGGGAATTTTGGGATCTTTACCGATACCGGTTTCCAATTAGCAGAAATAGCTTTTAAAGATTCCTTCGCCATTTCCAGATCCAGATCTCCTACGGCGATAAATTTAGCTCGCATTGGGGAGAGATTTTGGTTGTAGTAATCTTTAAGATCCTCTAAAGTGATAGTTTCTAAAGATTGTGAAGTCCCTAATATATTTTTCGAAAGAATATGATCTTTCCCATAGATCAGTTTATTGAATTCGATTGCAGCAATACTGTTCGGGTTAGCTTGCTGTTGTTGCAATTGGCTAATAACTTGTTGTTTTGCCAATTTAAATTCCTTTTCGTCCCATCTAGGTTCCAGTAGAATTTCTTCTACTAATTTCATGGTTTTTTCGAAATTTTTAGTCAAACAACTTCCACTAAGAACTATCTTCTCTTCTTCAGCATTTACAGATATGCTAGAGCCTAATAATTCGATGGATTCTTCTAATTCCTCAGGAGTTTTTTTAGCTGTTCCTTTTGTAAGTAGCGTGGCCAGTAAATTAGAAACTCCGGTTTTATCGAGTTTTTCAAGCAATAGGCCACCTTCCATTTCTAAGCTGAATTGAATAATTGGCACTTCATGAGATGTTATTCCTGAAACACTCAAGCCGGAGGGTAAATTAAATTTCCATATCTCTGGCGCCACTATTTCCGGAGTTCCCCAATATGGAGGCTCCGAACTTCTATCGAAACTACTCGGTGTTTTTTTATAGGAAACACTCATATTAGGATCAAATTTATCTTCAGCATCTTCTACAATTTTTTCTTCTACCACTTTAGCGACTTTAGAGTTTTCTAAGGCGAGTTCTATTTGTCCCTTCGGAACAAAACTGGTAGCAACAAATGGTTTTCCTTTAATGTATTTGTTATATACTCGTTTCACATCTTTAGAGGTAACAGCTAAGATTTTCTCTACATTTTTGTTGATCTCATTAGGATCATTTGCGAATATCTGATATTGTGCCAGTTGAAAGCCTTTCCCAAGAACACTGGAAATATCGTTGTAGAATTCTGTTTCCTGTCCTGCTTTTATTCTCTTCAGATCCTTTTCTGAAATCCCCTTTTTTTCGAATTCCTTAAAAGTTTCATTGATGGCTTTTTGCACCTTATCCAGATCCACACCTTTATAAGCTCTAACCTGAAGCATTAATTGTCCGGCTAATTCTGAAGTATAATCGAACATAGAAACCTTATCTGTAAATTCTTTTTCTACCACCAATTTTTTATAGAGAGGTGCATTTTTACCGGCCGCCAAATATTTAGCCAGGATCTCCAAAGCATAGGAGTCTTCATGATACGAATATTGCGATGGCCAAGTAAGTGTGAGTTCCGGGAGATTCGCAAAATTATCCTCGAAAGACAAGAGTTTTGTCTCTTTTAAATTCGCAGCTTTTTTCTCTTGTCTGGCGATTTTTTCCCCGGACGGGATCTCATCGAAATATTTATGGACCCATTCTTTCGCCTGCTCCTTATTGAAGTTCCCGGCAATAGTCAGGGTTACATTATTAGTCACATACCATTTTTTATAAAAATCCTTTACATCTTTTAAGGTGGCATTTTGTAGATCTTCTAAAGAACCAATCACTTGCCAATGATAAGGATGATCTTTTGGATAGAGGTTTTTGTCTATTACAGACATAGTATGTCCATAGGGACTGTTGTCTACTCTTTGTCTTTTTTCATTTTTCACCACTTGCTTTTCTTTTGCAAGCACCGGCTCTGTAACGGTATTTATAAAATAGCCCAGTTTATCGGCTTCTGCCCAGAGCATTTTTTCGAGCGCATCATTAGGCACGGTCTGGAAATAATTAGTTCTATCTCTACTGGTAGACCCATTTGCTCCAGATCCACCTATACGAGCACTCATTTGGTCTAAACCTCCCTTGCCTAGGTTTTCCGACTCTAAAAATAACAGGTGTTCAAAGAGATGTGCAAAACCTGTTCTTCCTTCAATCTCTCTGGCAGAACCAACGTGAGTAGTAAGTGCAACTGCAACTACCGGATCTGATTTGTCTTCATGCAAAATTACACGCAACCCATTTTGCAGGTTGAAAGTTTCAAAATCTACATTAATGCCGGCGCCTTTTTCCTGGGCTACTATTGAAATAGGAAGTACTAAGAAAAGGAGTAATAAAGCTGAAAAAGTATTCTTCATATTTTTTATTCTAAGTGTATTTTAAATATTATGTATAGTCCTTTTTCGTCGAGTAAGACATCTAAACACCTCGTCACCTTGTTCCGATAGCTATCGGAATAGTTTCAGGGTCTCCTCCAGTATTATTGGGATGCTGAATCCCCCGATGCTTCAGGACAGCATGACGAAAAACCTGAAGGCGGCTAGTTAAATCTTCAATCTATAATTATCATTATTTACGAAGAATATTGAATTCACAAAAAACAACTTTCCATTTTCCCAGAACGCCCTGAACAATGGGTTGTCTACCATATAGATCACACTCCCTTTTCCAATAGGCTCTTCCCCAAATATCATGGAATTCTTCATGTTCTTTGTTGCTTCGCTCCCGGCAAATCCCGAAACAACTTCAGGAGAATCCTTTAAATAAGCAATATTAAACCCCTTAGCTAAATAGCTATAACTGTCACTACTAAGTTTTAAGCTGAAATAGGTGTCTCCATATCCAAACGCCATTGGATGCGATTTATCTACTGTAGTTTTTACAATACTCCCGGTAATTAGCTCCTTGATATTTTCTCTTTCGCGGGAGGAATATGGAATTAGATTTACAATTGCAGTAGTGTCCTCTTTCGATTCCGGCTTATTTTCTTTTAAGCTGAATCCTTCTTTTCCGGCAAAGTTTTTTACTGCATTTCCAATTGCAATTACTTTTCCCCCTTCTTTTACCCAGGAATGGAGATTTTTCAAAGTCTCCTTATTCAATAAACTCTCATAATTTCCTGCCGGGATTACCAGAATATCAATAAGTGAGAAATCAATATTTTTAAAATGGTCGGTATCAATTGGAGTTATTGGGTAGTTTAGATCCTTTTCGAAAAAGTACCAGATCTCACCAAAATTTAAGGAAGAAACTCCTTCTCCCCGAAGTACACCAACTCTTGGCTGATTAATGATCTTTATTTCTGAAGAGCCAAAATCGGGTCCGCTTTTAGAAAAACCCGTGTTGGCTGCTGTAAGTAGTCTAGCATGTTCATTTGCAATTTCTATCAATTTAGTATTGAAATCTTTAAAAGTTCTGTTGTCACTTTTTGTAATTACCAGACTTCCGGGATTAAATTTTTGATCCCCGTTTTCAAACTCCAACGTGCTGAATCTTACTTTAATCCCTTCTTTCAGTAAAGCTGCTAAAAACCGTGCATCTTCCATACTATCCCACTTAGAGATATAACCACTTGCATTGCTCACAGTATTAAGTACAGGAGAAGCCGTAGTAATTGGAGTATTGCTTATTAGTTTGTTACTGGCCACAGCTTCAAGTCCGTAGGCGTATGGTAAACTCCATGCTGTAATATCGTAGGTAAGGGAATCACTTAATTTTGCTTTAGGCTCAAACAATACTTTCACCATTTTCCCTTTTGGCTGATTGGTGCTTACAAGCAGGGTGTTTGAGTTCGTCTTAAAGTCTGCCTGCTTGTTTTGAGAAAAATTAAAACCATTGATCTTCCCGGTATTGGTAGATCCATATTTAATTTCATGAAGATCTAAAAGGGATCGCAAGGCTGCAATTTTATCGGGGCTACCATTTAAGGCATAGCTTTTAAACGAAATCTCCTCGTTTTGAAAGAATTTATTGAATTCAGCATTTAATTTTTCAACATTCTGGGAGGCTATCTCTACAGTAGATAATCCTGTGGTAAAATGATGCGCCACACGATCTACCAGTGTTAATTCGTAACCTTCAGTAGTTTGAATTCCGAGTCCCGCTGCCCCATTTCCTGCTTGTTCATAGGTCATCCCTATTGCTCCCATATACGTAGGATAGGTGTCTCCATAACTTGGATATAAAAGATCGAATCGTTCCTTTGTGAAATACAACCATCCTTTTTCATCGAAATATTTAGCATGGTTTTTCCCAATTTCGCTTTGAAAATCTCGCTGAAAAGGAGTGATTACCTCATGAAATGGCTCTGCTGCAGGCGCAAAATAATAAGGCTCATTGATGCCTTGCTCATGGAAATCTACGTGAATATGAGGCATCCAGGTATTGTATATTTTAAGTCGGTTCTTAGTTTCTACCTGTGTAGCCCAAGCCCAGTCTCTGTTCAAGTCGAAAAGATAGTGGTTTGGTCTTCCTCCGGGCCATGGTTCGTTATGTTCTGCTGCCAAAGGAGAAGCATTATACGGAGTAGCTTTTACCTGATTGTACCAATTGGCATATCTGTCTCTTCCATCGGGATTTATACAAGGGTCCAAAATAACCACTGTATTTTTAAGCCATTCTTTTTTATTAGTTACCAGTTCATAAACGGTTTTCATGGCAGCTTCAGTACTGGAAGCCTCATTTCCGTGAACATTATAACTCAACCAAACTATAGCTTTATCTGCTTTTCCAGCATTATTAGAAGAAAGCACCCCGGAATTGGCTAAATGGTTTTTCCTGATCTCTTCTAAATTCTTTAAATTTTCTTCTGAAGAAATTACCGCATAGGTAAGCGGTCTGTTCTCATTGGTTTTTCCATACGTAGTATAATTTACTAAACTGGAATTCTCTGCAACCTGCCTAAAATAATTTACCACCTCTGCATGCCGAGTAAATTGCGTGCCAATTTCATATCCCAGGAATTGCTCCGGGGACTGTAAATTTTGAGAGATTAGAGTAGATGTAATTAGAAAATTAACAAGGAGGAATAAGTACGATTTTTTCATTTAAGTAAGATGATGTTGAAATTTGTCTAGTAAAGATAGCAACCAGCAGGGAATTAACTAAAAATTAGAGTCTAAAATACTTATCTTCGATATCTTTACCCTTTAAAATTAATTTATGCCTGCAGACTGTCTCTCCTATCGGGAAACCAATTACTACTCCAAGCTTATCACAGATTATCTGGATCAAAAAGAGGAACTCAAGCCATTCTATCATAGATTTCCCGGGATCGAGAATTTTGAACCTCAAATGCAGGATAAGAAAAGAGTCTTTTCTTCGGAAAAAAGGGGTGTTTTGGTGAAAGCTTTGGAGAATCAATATGCAGAACTGGAGCAAGGAGAAGAGGTTTCCGCTAATATAAAATCCTTGTTAAGCGAGAATACCTTTACAGTTACTACAGGACATCAGTTAAATCTATTTACCGGTCCGCTTTACTTCTTATATAAAATTGTTTCCACAGTAAATTTAGCTTCAGCATTAAAAAAACGACATCCCGAGTCTCATTTCGTGCCAATCTATTGGATGGCTACAGAAGATCACGATTTTGAGGAGATCAATTATTTTAATCTGAATGGTAAAAAATTCAAATGGAATATCCTTCAAAAAGAAGCTGGTGACAATGCAGTTGGGGAATTAAAAACAGATGGCTTAGAGGAGGTTTTCAATCTTTTTTCCGCAGAAATAGGAGGAGGGAAGAATGCAGAGGATCTTAAACAATTGTTTAAGTCGGCTTACCTGAATCATGCTAATCTAACCGATGCCACAAGATTTCTCGCACATGAGCTTTTTAAGGAGTACGGACTTGTTATTCTGGATGCTCATAACCCGGAACTAAAAAAAGAATTTATTCCCTATATCGAAAAGGAGTTGTTCGAGAAGGTATCGTATACAACTACAATTGCTACTGCTGAAAATTTGGAGAAATTGGGCTATGGGATACAGGTAAATCCAAGAGAGATCAATTTGTTTTATTTAAACAATGGTTTAAGGGAACGCATTATAGAGAAGGAAGGATCCTTTTCTGTTCATCAAACTGAAATTAAGTGGAGTAAAGAGGAAATGCAGAAGGAGGTTCAGGAATTTCCGGAGCGATTTAGTCCTAATGTGATGCTTCGCCCTTTATATCAGGAAGTGATCTTACCTAACCTTTGCTATATAGGTGGAGGAGGAGAACTAGCCTATTGGTTTGAACTAAAGGACATGTTTGAAAATTTAAATGTGCCTTTTCCAATTTTGTTACTTCGGAATTCGGCATTGATCGAAACGAGTAAGCAAAATGAAAAGCGAAAAAAATTAGATATTTCCCGCTCAGAATTGTTTTTGAAGCAACATGAGCTTATCAATAGAAAAGTGCGAAAAATATCTAATATAGATATCAATTTTACTCCGCAGAAGGAACATTTGGTGAAGCAATTTCAGCAACTATATGAATTAGCAGAAAAGACGGATTCTACATTTGTGGGCGCAGTAAAAGCGCAAGAAGTAAAACAATTAAAGGGATTGGAGAATCTGGAGAACAGATTACTCCAGGCTCAAAAACGAAAACTGAAGGATGAGGTTTCAAGAATCGCGATGCTGCAAAACGAACTTTTTCCGAATAAAAGTTTGCAGGAGCGGGAAACCAATTTTTCTGAAATGTATCTGGAATTTGGTGAATCCCTGATCCCTAAATTAATCGATAATTTAGACCCCTTAGAATTAAACTTTAAAATACTGACTTTTGGAGAAAAATAAAATGCACAGCATAGATATGGAATTGGTAGAGATGACCCTTGATGTCATGAAATATACCATAGACCGTATATCCAATATTACTCCAGAACTTGGAGCCCCTAAAAAAGAAGAAGAATTGTTCGAAATGGTTGGAGAAACCATTACTCCACAAGGAATTGGGGGCGAGACTGCCTTCAAACTATTTAAGGATGTGCTTGTAAAAGCCACCGTTCCCATAGATCACCCAAGGCATTTGGCTTTTGTGCCCGCAGCACCTACGAGAGCAGCTATTATGTTCGATTTGGTGACCTCGGCTTCTAGTATTCATGGAGCTTATTGGATGGAAGGAGCAGGAGGGATCTTTTGTGAAAATCAGGCCATGAAATGGTTGGTTTCCCTTACCGGCTTACCTAAAGATGCCTTTGGAGTTTTTACAAGTGGAGGTACAGCAGCTAACTTATCGGCACTTGTTGCAGCAAGAGAAGATTGGCGTAGTAAAGATGAAAAGCATAAAGCAGTAAAAGGGCTTTTATTAACTTCAGATGGGGCGCATAGTTCTATTCAGGCCATGGCCAAGGTAATGGATGCAGATCTGGAAATGGTTTCATGTATTGGTGAAAACCTGACAGGTACCGAGTTAAAATCGGCAATAGAAAATTTATCAGCGGAGGACAGAAAGCGACTTTTTGCAGTTGTAGCTACCGGTGGAACTACCAATGCAGGGATTATCGATGAGCTGGATACTATTGCTGAGGTTTGTGAGCATGAAAAGCTTTGGTTTCATGTGGATTGTGCTTATGGCGGTGGGGCTTTGGCGGCTCCATCTGTAAGAGAACTATTTAACGGAATTGAAAAGGCAGACAGTATTACCATAGATCCTCATAAATGGCTTTTTTCACCCTATGACTGTGGTGCGGTATTATATAAGAACATGGAATTAGCTAAAAATGCTCATTCCCAAAAAGGATCTTATCTGGAGATCTTTAAAGATGAAGGAGCGCACGGATTTAATCCGGCAGATTATCAAATTCAGTTAACCAGAAGAATACGCGGGATGCCTTTATGGTTCTCACTGGCCATGCATGGAACAGAGAAATATCGGGATTCTATAGAACGCGGAATTGAATTGGCACAAATAGCTTCTAAAAAAATACAAGGAAGAGATTATTTGGAACTGGTGCGACCTGCAAGTCTTTCGGTGGTGTTATACAGAAGGATTGGGTGGACGCCAAACCAATATAGGGATTGGACGTATAAGAACCATAGGGAGGGAATTGCCTTGGTAACGCCTACTAAATGGAAGGATGAAACGATCTCAAGATTTTGTTTTATAAATCCGGATACTACTGAAGCAGATATCGATTTGATCTTGGATACGATGAAATAATGGCTGTCAGGCTGAGCTTGTCGAAGCCTCAGGGTTAAACTGCTAACTGAGAGTAACCTTGCGATCTGGATGTCAGACTGAGCCTGTCGAAGTCTCAGGGGAGCTTGTCGAAGCCAGGTTTGAACTCTGAAGCACTCTTCGACAAGCTCAGAGTGATATTTCTAACTGAGAGCAACCTTGCGTTCTAGATGTCAGACTGAGCCTGTCGAAGTCCCATCCGGTTTTCCGTGATCTGTATGATTCTTGGAATATTTAATTAAACGCTCCCAATCTTCTTCTATCAAAGCTATTTTTTTAGCTCGACTCCAACCTTTAAGTTGTTTTTCAAATTTAATTGCTTCTGTTGGGGTGGTGAAATCTTGAAACCATTTGAGAATTACGGGTCTTCTTTTGGAGGTGTATGCAGACTTGTCTTTTCCTGTGTTATGTTCTATTACTCTTATGTCTAAATTGGAAGTTATTCCAACATAAAAAGACTTGTCATTACATTCGAGAATATAGTCCGTATAAAATTTCATATTGAAATTTAAACAATTTAGTAGATCCTTCGACACCCTTCGTCCGCCCTTCGACAGGCTCAGGGTGACATTCTCGGTTTAAAATTGATTGTCAGGCTGAGCTTGTCGAAGCCAGGTTTGTACTCCGAAGCCCTCTTCGACAGGCTCAGAGTGACATTGTGGATTGAAACTAAGTTGTCAGGCTGAGCCTGTCGAAGCCTCAGGGTAACATTGTGGATTGTTATTAAGTCAGTCGAAGCCTCTTAAACACAAAAAAACCCTGAGAGTTTCCTTTCAGGGGGTTTTATTGCTTTTAAATTGAGTACCTCTTAATTCGAAGAAGTACTTTTCCCTTTATCTACAAATGGACGTTCTTCTCTATTTGCAATTTCCCAAGCTGTTAGAAATACTAAACGAGCTCGTTTTTCTAAAAGATCATATCTAATTTTATCTGGAGTATCTGTCATTTTATGATAGTCTGCATGTACCCCGTTGAAATAGAAAATGATTGGAATGTTGTTCTTAGCGAAATTGTAGTGATCACTTCTGTAATAAAACCTGTTTGGATCGTTTTCGTCGTTGTAGGTGTAATCCAAGTCTAATTTTGTGTACTTAGCATTTACAGCTTCACTTAGTTCATGCAACTCGGTGCTTAATTTATCACTTCCAATAAGGTATACGTAGTTGTCATTTTTTTTATGAGCCTCATCTGTACGTCCAATCATATCGATATTTAGATCGGCAACGGTTTGAGACAACGCAAAAACCGGATTATCTGTATAATATTTAGAACCTATTAATCCTTTTTCTTCCCCGGTTACATTCAAGAATAATATAGAACGCTTTGGAGTAAACCCATCTTTTCTGGCTTTTGCAAAAGCTTCGGCAATTTCTAAAACCGCAACTGTCCCGGAACCATCATCATCGGCTCCGTTAAAGATATTCCCTTTGTCATCTATTCCAATGTGGTCATAATGAGAAGAGATCACCAAGATCTCATTTGGTTTTTCACTCCCCGGGATATAAGCCAATACATTTTCTGAATCTTTTACATCCCCTCTAAACAGGGAAGAGGAAACTTCCTGATAATAATCGTCACCTCCAAGAGGGGAAATAATATTCAAGGCTTTATAAGCTGCTTTAAGATATTCGGCGGCTTTCTTTTGTCCTGGTTCCCCGGTTTCTCTACCCTCAAAATCATCACTCGCAAAAATATAAAGATGCTCTTTTAACTCCTTGGATGTGATACTATTGGCATAATTCATAGGATCTACTTCCTCTATGGTTTGTGGTTGTTGGGCGCCACAACCTAATAATGTAATTGCGAAAGCTCCAAAAAGTATATTTTTCATAAATAAATAGTTATTTTAAAAACTCCCGCAATATAGTTGAATTGTAAATAATTAGCCGATTTCAGACTAGTTTTTAAACGCTAAAAATATTTAGTTCTAAAGTTCCTGTTTTAAGGGGGGTGTGTAGTGTCTTGATAGTAAGATGATTTCAGGAAGGTATTTTTGAAAATAAAAAAATCCTGAAAAAAGGTGGGAAATAGTTCATTATTTTAAAAAAAGCTCATTATATTTGCACCCGCAATCAGGGAATACCTGATGAGACACACTGGAGAATTGGCAGAGTGGTCGAATGCGGCAGTCTTGAAAACTGTTGAGGGTTACACCTCCGGGGGTTCGAATCCCTCATTCTCCGCTGAATAGGTATCAAAACCTACTAAAACCCCGTAAACATCAATGTTTACGGGGTTTTTCATTTTATATGATATCATCTAATATCATATAAATACAT
>JAGXIJ010000118.1 GCA_024635675.1 Gillisia sp. | reverse complement strand
TAAACTATCTCCTGAAGAACTGGCTAAAACCATTAGCGTTGTACTTACAGAACAACCAATTTCCAAAAATTTAAGTGTGTCTGAATTGATAGCCTTAGGAAGGCAACCCTATACTAACTGGATTGGATCACTATCTGAAGTAGATAGAGAGAAAATTCAAGCTTCTATAGATTTGGTGAACATTGAAGCTCTTAAACACAAAAGGTGTTTCGAATTGAGCGATGGACAACTTCAAAAGGTGCTTATTGCCCGGGCGTTAGCACAAGACACCCCATTAATAATATTAGATGAACCTACGACCCATCTGGATATGTATCATCAAGCTTACGTCTTAAAACTTTTAAAAAAGCTAACCCAGGATACTAATAAGAGTATTTTGTTTGCCACTCACGAAATAAACCTTGCCCTTCAGCTTTGTGATAAAATCATTATTATGGAAAAGGACAAGGTACTCTCTGGTTCTCCTAAAGAGCTTATTGAAAAAAATGCCTTTTCAAACATCTTCCCAAAAGATCTTATATACTTCGATAAAGAAACCATTTCCTTTAAAATTAGAACTTAGAGGATACCTTTAGAATTCATTATTATTCTCTTCAAAAGAAATTCAATTAAGTATATTTGAAGAAAGGCAACCTCTATATGACCGATATCATGCTATTCCCCCTCTTTTTAAGTATTGCATTAGCAATAGGTGTATTTCTTGGATATCTCCTTTCCAAACTTAAAATGAAGGCCTCTTTAGAGATTTTTAAAGAGCAAAACAATCATTTAAAAATTCAAATAGAAGATATAAAAAAATCAAATTCTGAAGCTACAGCCATTTTAGAAAAACAATTGATTAAAATTGAAAATGACCGGGAATTTATTAGAAAAGAAAAGGATTTTTTAAGCACAGAGCTGGCCACACGAAATTCAGAATTCGAAAGTTTAGCTCAAAAAAATGTTGAACAAAAAAAGGAAGTAGAAGAATTACAAGAGAAATTCAGCAAAGAATTTGAAAATCTTGCCAATAGGATCTTCGATCAAAAATCGGAGAAATTCACCTTGATGAATAAAGAAAATATTCAAAACATCCTTAACCCTCTTGGGGAAAAGATTAAAAGCTTCGAGCAAAAAGTAGAAAAAAATAACACCGATTTTATTCAAAGACATGCCCAATTAGGGGAACAACTTCAGAATTTAAATATCCAAAATCTTAAAATAAGCGAAGAAGCCATCAATCTTACAAAAGCCTTAAAAGGTGATAATAAAATGCAGGGGAATTGGGGAGAAATGGTTTTGGAAAGAGTTTTAGAACGCAGCGGACTTCAGAAGGACAGCGAATATTTTGTTCAGCAGAACTTTCAAACTGATTCCGGCAAAAGAGTAATGCCCGATGTGGTGATTCATTTGCCTGGAGACAAAAAAATGATCATAGATTCTAAAGTTTCTCTTACTGCATATGAGCGATACATGAATGAAAATGATGATTCTGAAAGAGATCTACATCTTAAGAATCATGTAATTGCAGTGAAAAACAGGGTGGACGAATTGGGCGCAAAGAACTATCATACGCTGTACCAAATGGAAAGCCCGGACTTTGTCTTGCTCTTTATTCCAATTGAAGCAGCGTTTGCCGTGGCATCCAACAGATATCCTAATCTATACAATGACGCCTTCGATAAAAATATAATTATAGTAACTCCCACTACCCTGTTAGCAGTTCTAAAGACTATTGATAGTATGTGGCAAAATGAAAAGCAAAAGCAAAATGCAATAGACATTGCCACGCAAGCTGGAGCTTTATACGATTCTTTTACTAATTTAACCGAAGACCTTCTCAAGGTAGGTAAGCAAATAGGAACTGTCCAGAACACCTATGATTCTGCAATGAAAAAACTAACCGGAAAAGGAAATCTCATTAAAAAAGTAGAGCGATTAAAAATATTGGGCGCTAAAGCAAGTAAACAGTTAGATCCCAAATTATTATCTAAATCTCAGGAAGATTCAGAAGAGAAAATAGAAACAAATAGCAATTCTTTAATAGAGTAATACTATGAATATAATATTGAGAATAATTTTAATTTCTTTCTTGTTACCGAGTTCGTTGATAGCACAAACAACCTATTTTCCAAACATAAATTCCTGGGAACAGAAAGATCCTGAATTCTTTAAGATCGATAAGACGAAATTAAATGAGGCCGTAAAATTCGCTGAAGGAAATGAGTATACAGGCTCCAGAGACTTAAGAATTGCCATTTTGGATGGTTTTAAAAAAGAGCCTTTTCATGAGATTACAGGACCAACTAAAAAACGAGGAGGTCCTGCCGGAGTTATATTGAAAGATGGATACATCATAGCTCAATGGGGAGATCCACAGAGAGTGGATATGACCTTTAGCGTAACCAAGAGTTTTTTATCTACTACCGCTTTACTTGCTTTAGATTCGGGGATAATAGCTAATGTCGATGATCCTTTAAAGAATTATGTTTGGGACTCCAATTTTGAAGGGGAACACAATTCGAAAATCACCTGGAAGCACTTATTGCAACAAAATTCGGACTGGAGTGGGGAACTTTGGGGTGGATTAGATTGGGCAGATCGACCTCCATCTGAAGGGAATTTGGACGAATGGAAGAATCGAAAATTAAATTCACCGGGCACTGTTTTCGAATATAATGACGTTCGCGTAAATTTATTAGCTTATTCTCTCCTGCAAGTTTGGCGTAAACCGCTTCCACAAGTCCTTAAAGAGAAGATTATGGATCCTATTGGTGCATCATCAACTTGGAGGTGGTTTGGATCTGATAATGCTTGGGTAGACTTGGATGGATTAAAAATGCAATCGGTTACCGGAGGTGGACATTCTGGTGGAGGGATGTTTATTAACACCTTGGATATGGCAAGATTTGGATTACTTTTGGAAAGTAATGGGAAATGGAATGAAGACCCCTTAATATCTGAAAAATCCATAAAAAAAGCAATTCAGCCTTCTACTCCTAATTCTAATTACGGATTTATGTGGTGGTTAAATAAGCCCGGAAATAGACACTGGAAGGGACTATCTGAAGATATCTTTTATGCAGCCGGGTTTGGCGGAAATTTTATTGTAATAGATCAAGCCAAAAATTTAGTAATAGTTACAAGATGGCTAGCACCGTCTCAAATTGAATCGTTTATCAACAAAGTATATAACTCGCTATAACATGAAAAGATTTTTATTTTTATTTCTAGGAGCGCTCTTTTTAATTTTCATGCTCTATTTCACTTTTGTAAGTTTAGTTCCTTATAGTGAAGGAACGCGTTCTGGCGAACTTATTAAATTCAGTCACAAAGGCGTGATAGCTAAAACTTGGGAAGGCGAGATAAGTCAAGGTATAAGTGGGGCTCAGATCTTCCAATTTTCTGTTTTGGATAAAAATGATGAAGTTATTAAAGACCTTCAAAAAAATGAAGGTAACTACGTTAAACTAACGTACATAGAACGCTATGCTACTTTCTTCTTTTGGGGCGATACTACATATTTTATAACTGAAGTAGAAGAAGGACAATCCCCACATTTTAGAGATCGGTAATGGATAACAAATTCAAAAAAATAGCAGAATCTCAAGTAATAATTTCCGAATTAATGCTTCCCTCCCATTCCAATTTCAATGGTAAAATACACGGGGGTCATATATTATCTTTATTAGATCAAATTGCTTTTGCTTGCAGCTCTAAGCACTCCAGAGCATACTGTGTAACTGCAAGTGTAGATACGGTAGATTTCCTGAAACCTATAGAGATTGGGGAGTTAGTTACACTTAGAGCCTCTGTAAATTATGTCGGGACCAGCTCTATGGTTATAGGCATAAGAGTAGAATCTGAAAATATCCAGACTGGCAAGGTGAATCATTGTAATTCCTCTTATTTCACCATGGTTGCAAAAGATAAAGATGGAAATTCCCTCCCAGTACCTGGGCTCATCCTTGAGAGCGATCATGACATTAGAAGATTTGTTAAGAGTATAAAACGAAATAAAATGAAATTCAAACGTAAAAAAGAATTTCACGAAACAGATTTTTCTTCAGAGGAATATATGCATCTTTTTGAAGATCATAATGTAAAAATACTACGCTAATTGAGAGTGAACGGTTTTATAATTAGTTTGGTAATCGCCATAATACTGGCTTATTTCTTTCCCACTGCGTTGCAAGAATTACCAGTGAATTTAATTACCAATATAGGAATTGGACTAATCTTCTTTTTCTACGGACTTAAGCTTGCCCCGGAAGAATTGAAACTGGGATTTCTAAATTATAGATCGCACCTGTTAATTCAATTTTCAACATTCTTATTATTTCCCTTATTAACCTTCCTTTTTATCCCTCTTTTTGAAGGTGGAATTCATTCAGAATTATGGCTGTCCATTTTTTTCTTAGGAGTTTTACCGTCTACTGTTTCTTCCTCTGTAGTAATGGTAGCAATTGCAAGAGGTAATCTCCCAACAGCAATCTTTAATGCCAGTATTTCAGGATTAATTGGAATTCTTGTTACTCCTCTTTGGATGAGCTTTTTTATGGCTAAATCTGGGGATTTTGATTTCCTGAGCATCCTATACAAGCTCTTTTTGCAAATTGTCCTGCCTTTAATCCTCGGATTATTACTTCAGCAATATTTTGGTAAAAATGCACGTAAATATAGTAGAGAGCTGGGATATTTCGATAAATCTGTTATCGTCCTTATTGTATTTACCAGCTTCAGCAACTCTTTCAATTCCGGGTTATTCGAAATAGTAAAAATAATTGACCTTCTAAAAATTGCAGGTATTGTAATTCTCTTGTTCTTTTCGATGTATTATCTACTGGGGTTCCTATGCAAAAGGTTAGGATTTAATCTAAAAGACACTATCACAGCAAAGTTTTGTGGAACCAAAAAATCCTTGGTACATGGTTCTGTAATGGTGAAGATTATTTTTGGAGCAAGTGCAAGCGTTGGGATCTTTTTATTGCCAATAATGCTGTATCATATATTACAACTCTTAGTTATAACCTTTTTTGCTGAAAAATATAGAAAAAGAGTGTCTTTAGAAAACACCTAAATGGCTTTATTAAAGATATAGTGCAATTTCTGAAGCATTGATTGTGAACAAGATCCAACCAATTAGCAGCAACAATCCTCCCAATGGAGTAATAGGGCCTAGAAATTTCCATTTATTATTGTTAGCAGAACTCAAACATAATCCATAGATACTAAATGAAAATAGTATTACTCCAATTATAAAACTCCACCCCATAATTTGCTGAGAGGTTTTTATAAAGGGAAAGATCACCCCAGAAATTATAATTATTAGAGCATGATACATTTGGTAGCGCACACCGGTTTCGAAACTTTTCTGAAGTTCTTCTGAAAACTTTTTCTTTAAGGCATGGGCACCAAAAGCGCCAAACAATACAGCCAAGCCACCATAAACACCCCCAAAAATTAGCATTAATTCTTTCATGATCTTAGCTATCTATTCGATAAAATTAAAAAGGCTATCCAATAATGAATAGCCTTTTT
>JAGXIJ010000117.1 GCA_024635675.1 Gillisia sp. | reverse complement strand
GATTAAAGCCTTTTTCCTCCTCGGGCATTAAATTATCTTCTATATAATTGGCGATTTTATCTATATAAAAAGGCTCCTCCCCCATTAAAAAATAGATAGGTTTTACCTGTCCGTTTTTAATTGAAGTAACTATCTGAATGGCGTCTTCCATAGTGATGTTTAGCGGTTAGGCACACTTTATTGAAGCTGTTTCACTTCAAAACGATCTAATTTTTCATTATCTGAAGCGTTAAATCGGGCATTAATTCATTAAAAATATGCGCAGTAACTTTATTATTTTGTTTATTTGAACCGATGCAAAAATTGAATTTCCCGCAATATACATTTCGGTTCAAAAATAGCGAAAATAAAATAGCCGCTTTCGATGAGATCCGGAAAAAATTCATAATCCTCACACCCGAGGAATGGGTGCGAATGCATACCATACAATATCTTATTTCTGAAAAAAATTACCCAAAAAGCCTTATTAATGTTGAAAAACAGTTAAAGCTAGGGAAGCGAATTAAAAGATATGATATTGTAGTATATAATACCCTTGGGGAGATCCATATAATTGTGGAGTGCAAAGCGCCTTCCATAAAGATCACCCAAGATACTTTCGATCAAATTGCAAGATATAATATGAGTCTGGATGCTTCCTACCTAATGGTCACTAATGGTCTGGACCACTATTATTGCCAGTTAGATTATGAATTGGAGAAATATAATTTTTTAGAATCCCTTCCATCCTATCAATTATAACAAACACCTTTAATCCTAAAATTTATTCTGATTACTTTTGAAGCCAGCGAATAAAAAAATATGAATCTAGAATGAGTAAATCTGTTGCCGTAGTAATATTGAATTGGAACGGACTCGCATTATTAAAAGAGTTTCTTCCGGAAGTGGTAAAATATTCTGAAGCGGCTACTATCTATGTGGCAGATAATGCTTCAACAGATTCTTCTGTCTCTTTTATTGAAGTTCACTATCCTGAGATAAGAATAATCCTAAACAAAGTTAATGGAGGCTACGCAAAAGGGTATAACGAGGCGTTAGAAGGATTGACCGAGGATATCTTCATCCTATTAAATAGCGATGTAAAGGTCACTCCAAATTGGATCTCGCCAATAAAACGCATTTTCGAAAAAGATGAAACTGTAGCCGCGGTCCAGCCAAAGATCTTAGATTATAAAAAACCTACACATTTTGAATATGCAGGTGCTGCAGGTGGATTTATAGATAAATTCGGGTATCCATATTGCAGAGGAAGACTATTTGAAAGTCTGGAAAAGGATGAAGGACAATATAATAATGAAACAGAAATATTTTGGGCAAGTGGCGCATGCTTCGCGGTAAGTAGCACAGCGTTTAACAAAGTAGGCAAACTAGACGAAGACTATTTCTCGCATCAGGAAGAAATAGATATATGCTGGAGGTTTCATAATTATGGATATAAGGTGCTTTATACCCCAAATTCTGTGGTGTTTCATGTAGGTGGGGCAACCTTGAATATTATGAATCCTAAAAAGACATTTTTCAATTTCAGAAACAGCTTATTTAACCTTGTAAAAAATGTTTCTTCCAGTTCCGTTTTTTTTGTGCTGATCGCTAGAATGATTTTAGACGGAATCGCAGCCATAAAATTTTTAGTCGAATTAAAATTTAGTCACTTTATAGCTGTTTTTCAAGCACATATGAGCTTTTATCGCTATTTAAATAAAATGTTAAAAAAACGAAGAAATCTTCCCAAGAAAGGGAATTATTATTCAAAAATTACCGTTGTTTGCAGCCATTATCTATTGGGCAAAAAAAAATATTCCGATTTATAATGTTTCAAAGCAAAAACTAGTATATCGGCACTAATTTTGATAGCTTTGGAAAAACCTAACAATTAAACAATTACTACAAATTATGAAGAAAATCATGTTACTTACGGCTACAGCCGCTTTATTACTTTCTTCTTGTGTGTCACAGAAGAAATATGCTGAGTTGGAAACCCTTCAACAAGAGACAAAGGATCAATTAAACACTGCGACAGTTAAACTGAATTCTTGTTTAGACGAAAAAGAAAGATTAGGAGAACAAATAAAAACCCTTAATAATCAGAATTCTGCATTATTAAACAATGTTGGAAACTTAGCAACTCTTTCTACGAAAGAAGCTTCTAACCTTGAAAAATCTTTAGAGAGCATCAAGGAAAAGGATATGAAGATCCAACGTATGCAGGATGCTATAACTAAAAAAGATTCTGTTACTTTAGCATTAGTTACTAGCCTTAAAGGTGTTCTTGGAAACATGAACGATGAGGATATTAGCATTAATGTTGAAAAAGGTGTGGTTTACGTGTCTATTTCAGATAAATTATTATTTGATAGCGGTAAATACAACGTAACAACTCGTGCTAAAGAAGTATTAGGAAAAGTTGCAATGGTAGTTAAGAACAAACCAGAAATCGAATTTATGGTTGAAGGTCACACAGATGATCAAGCTATTAAAACTGGAATGTTTGAAGATAACTGGGACTTAAGTGTTAAACGCGCAACTTCTGTAGTGAGAATTCTTCAGAACGAATTTGGTGTGCCTCCAGAAAGAATGACTGCAGCTGGAAGAAGTTACTATATTCCAGTAGCATCTAACGATAATGCGGAAGGACGTTCTAAAAACAGACGTACAAGAATTGTGATCTTACCTAAATTAGATCAATTCTACAATCTTATAGAGCAAGGAATGAAAGAAGCTAAATAAGCGGAACATTCTTTAAAAATTAAAAGCCTCGCAATTGCGGGGCTTTTTTTATGCTTATTTGCTAAACACTAAGTCTTTAGAAAGTCAATTAGAATTTTATTAAATTCTTTTTTATGTGTAAATATCAAGCCATGAGGTGCATTTCTAATTACCTCATATTGAGCATTGGAAATTAGATTTTTACTTTTGTTACCCGACACCGCTATGGGAACGATTTCATCTGCATCTCCATGTACCACTAGCGTTGGCATATCAAATTTCTTCAAATCCTCTCTAAAATCTGTAAGTCCAAAAGAATCTACACAATCTAATGTGGCTTTTTGTGAAGCGTTACAGGCGATACTCCAATTTAAGTGAACCTGATCCTTGCTTATTTTTTCTTTATTATCTGAATAGTTCACAAATTTATCACCAAAACCAGCCAAAAATCCAGCTCGATCTTCACGGATATTCTTCTTGAAACCTTCAAAAACCTCTTTATCTATCCCATCTGGGTTATCACTTGTTTTAAGCATAAATGGAGGAACGGCAGATATAAGTGCAGCTTTCGCGATCTTAATGGTTCCATAGTTCCCAATAAATCGGGCTACTTCTCCTCCACCCATAGAAAATCCAACTATTATGGCATCGGAAAGACTTAAGTGATCAATTAAATTATTAAGATCTGAAGATAAAGTGTCGTAATCATATTTTCCCCATGGCTTATCACTTTCCCCAAATCCTCTTCTATCGTACGCAATGCATCTATATCCTGCATTTACGATCTCTTCTATTTGATATTCCCACATTCTGTGACTTAATGGCCAGCCATGTATTAAGATTACTGGTTGTCCTTTACCAAAGTCTTCGTAAAATATATTTACTTCTTCAGTTTTTGTTTTGGATTTAAAATAACTCATTCCTTTTCTTTTTAATTAAACTTTATAGCTAAAGTTAATTTTTCGTTAGGAAGATTAAAAAGAATCGAGCCAGTTTAATATGCAATTAACTACTTATCCAAATATTCACATAAATTCTATATTACCCTTACCTTCTCTTAAAACCTCAGGCTCATCTCCGGTAAGATCTATTACAGTAGAACCTATATTATCTCCATACCCACCATCAATTACAATATCTACAAGGTTATTCCATTTTTCAAGGATTAACTCTGGATCTGTAGTGTACTCGATAACCTCATCTTCATCTTTTATAGATGTTGAAACAATTGGATTCCCCAATTCCCTCACAATTGCCCGACAAATATTATTATCAGGAACCCTAATCCCAACAGTTTTCTTTTTCTTAAAAACGTTTGGAAGACTATTATTTCCGGGAAGAATAAAAGTAAATGGTCCCGGTAAATTCCGTTTTAGTAATTTAAAAGTTGGAGAATCGATTTGCTTAACATAATCTGACAAATTACTGAGGTCTTCGCAGATAAATGAAAAGTTAGCCTTATCCAACTTCACTTGCTTTATTTGAGCAATTTTCTCTAAAGCACTTGTATTAGTTATATCACAACCAAGCCCGTATACAGTATCTGTAGGATAAATTACCAAGCCTCCTTTTCTTAACACATCTACAACTTTTTTAATGTCTTTAGGATTTGGGTTCTCTTCATAAATTCTTATAAGAATGGCCATTATAGTTATTTTTTAATAATGTGAAAAATTACAAATATTATCAAGGATTCACCATTTATAATCGAATAATTAAGAAATAAACGGTGAATAAATTAATATGACAGAATCAATAACAAATAAAATTACATCTGACCTAATCATTAAGGTGAACACTAAATAGGTTAGAACCACTCCAAAAGGAAGCTTCCAAAATATTTAATATGAAGAAATGTTAATTCTACCTAGTAATTTCATATTGTAAAGGCAGTAAACAAGATCTCTGAATGACTTGCATGATGATTCGGCTCTAAAAATATCACGTTCTAAGGACTTAACGGTATCAAAATCAAGAAAGCAACTTTAGTTTCGCAAATCTTAATAATAATTTTTTAACCCCTCCATTTTCGAAATTGATCTCGGCTTTTTTATCCTGTCCTATTCCATCGATGTTTAGCACTTTTCCTTTTCCAAAACGAATATGCTCAACTTCATTACCCGCTTCTAATTTCACAGTATCTTTTATGGAAGCTGTGGGATAATTTGTAGTGGTTGGTCTAAGTTTTCTTAGCTTTCTAAGTTGCTCTTCGTTCGGCTTATGTGCAGGTGGTGGTGTACCTGTTTTAGGCTTAGTTTGTCTTAATTTACTTTTATCTACATCCCCAAAAATATCAACATCCATTAAGGGCTTGTATTTATAGTCATCTTGAGGGATCATGAAATCCATATAAGCTTCATCTATTTCCTCGATGAATCTACTTGGTTCTGCATCCACAAGTTTCCCCCATCTATAACGGGATTGAGTATAGGTAAGATATGCTTGTTTTTCTGCCCTAGTTATTGCAACATAAAACAATCTTCGTTCTTCTTCCAGTTCAGAGCGTGTATTCATACTCATTGCAGATGGAAAAAGATCTTCTTCCATCCCAACAATATATACATATGGAAATTCCAATCCTTTTGCTAAATGTATGGTCATAAGTGCAACGTGATCATCTCCCGTCTCCTTGTCCATATCTGTTGCCAGGGCCACATCTTCCAGAAATTCTGTTAAAGAGCCAGAAGCATCTGCCAATTCTTCCTGGCCTTCCACAAAATCGCGGATCCCGTTAAGAAGTTCTTCAATATTTTCAATTTTTGCAATTCCTTCTGGAGTCCCATCCTTTTTAAGCTCCTGGACCAGCCCGGTTTTCTTGGCTACCGTATCTGCAACTACAAAAGCATCTGCATTTTCAGTAAGAATTTTGAAACTCTTGATCATGTTGGCAAAATTTGCCAACTTAGTTCTGGTTCCCGAATTTATCTTCAGGTCTAAATGATCTAAGTTTTCTATGATCTCAAACATCGATTTATCATATTGATTTGCCGCGATTGTCAGCTTATCGATGGTTGTAGATCCAATCCCTCTTGCCGGAAAGTTAATGATCCTTTTCAGGGCTGCTTCATCATTGGGGTTTACCAACAATCTTAAATACGAAAGAACATCCTTGATCTCCTTTCGTTGATAAAATGAAAGCCCTCCATAAATTCTATAAGGGATCTCTCTTTTTCGTAAAGCATCCTCCATGGCCCTACTCTGGGCGTTGGTTCTATATAAAATAGCAAAATCACCATTGTTCATTTGCTTTTGCATCTTGTTCTCAAAAATAGAACTCGCTACAAATCTCCCCTCATCTCCATCTGTAAGCAATCTGTTCACGATGATTTTTGGCCCATCATCATTTGCCGTCCAAACTACTTTTTCCAGTTTGGTCTTATTTTTTTCTATGATAGAGTTGGCTGCATTTACAATGTTCTTAGTGGAACGATAATTTTGTTCCAAACGATACATTTGTACATTTTCATAATCCTTCTGAAAATTCAGGATATTATTGATATTCGCTCCACGGAAGGCATAAATACTCTGCGCATCATCCCCTACCACACATATATTCTGAAATTTATCTGAAAGTGCTTTTACAATAAGATATTGTGAATGGTTGGTATCCTGGTACTCATCTACCAAAATATATCTAAATCTGTTTTGATATTTGTGAAGTACCTCTGGAAATCTATTCAACAGTTCGTTCGTTTTTAATAATAGATCATCAAAATCCATTGCCCCCGCCTTAAAACATCTTTCCACATAATTCTTATAAATCTCTCCAAGGCGTGGTTTTTTAGACATCGCATCTGCCTCTCTCAATTCAGGATTTTGAAAATAGGCTTTCACCGTGATCAAACTATTTTTATAAGAAGAGATCCTGGAATAAACTTGTTTGTACTTATACACATCTTTATCAAGAGCCATCTCTTTGATGATGGCAGAGATAAGGCGTTGAGAATCCTGAGTATCGTAAATGGTGAAATTAGAGGGATAGCCTAACTTATCGGCCTCAAAACGCAACATTTTAGCAAAAATAGAGTGAAAGGTTCCCATCCATAAACTCTTTGCCTCTGTGCTTCCAACAATTTGGGAGATCCTTTTTTTCATTTCCCTCGCTGCCTTATTGGTAAAGGTTAACGAAAGTATATTAAAAGGGTCTACTCCTTTGCTCATCAAATAAGCAATTCTATAGGTAAGCACCCTGGTTTTCCCGGACCCAGCTCCAGCAATCACTATCATTGCCCCATCCTTTTGAAGAACGGGAGCCCTTTGGGCATCGTTTAATTCTGCTAAATAAGATTCCAAATTTGTCTTTTATTTTATGCTGTGAATTTAACCAATTAAGCCGTACTTTAAAACTCATTTTGGTCTTACTTTTAAACAAAGAGCCTGTAAATTATGACTTGCCTTTAATTTTAAATATATTTAGCTTCACAAAAAACAAAATCACCTAATTACATAAAATAACCCAAAATGATCAAACAAATTATAATACTAGTTGCGCTTTTAGCTACCTCTCTAACTTACGCTCAGGAGCCTCATGCAGGTCAAATAATTGAGGATTACGGTAAGGTCTATTCCGTAAACAATCCAGAATTCAAAACTGATACTACTGCGCAATACAAAGTTGTTTTAGATGTAGGCAGGAATTTTGATAATCCAGAACAGCCAAATAAACTAATAGAAACCGCAGCCAGATTTATAAATATGCACCGAGAGGCAGGAGTTCCTGCTAAAAATATTAAAGTGGCGCTGGTTATTCATGGATCTGCTACAAATGATATTTTAAAAGATGAATTTTACCATAAAATATTTCCTGAAAATGCAATAAATCCGAATGCTGAATTAATTTCTCAGTTAGCAAACCAAGGGGTTCAAGTAATTCTCTGTGGACAGGCAGCAGCAAGTAGAAAGATCACAAAAGCTGAAGCATTACCAGAAGTACAAATAGCACTTTCAGCATTAACTGCGTTGATTCAACTTCAAAATGACGGCTACCGACTCATTAATTTCTAACCTAAAAATACAATCATGAAATACATCTTTTTATGCTTATCCCTACTATTTGTAACAGGGACTCAAGCCCAAATGAAACCAGAGCTCGATTCTCAAATTAACGATATTGAGTCTAAAGTGATAGAATGGAGAAGAGATTTCCATGAAAATCCAGAATTATCTAATCGGGAATTTAAAACTGCTGAAAAAATTGCGAAGCACTTAAAAAGTCTTGGTATGGAAGTTCAAACCGGGGTTGCAAAAACCGGAGTAGTTGGAGTTTTAAAAGGAGATAATCCCGGAAAAGTAGTTGCATTACGGGCAGATATCGATGCTTTGCCAGTTACCGAAAGAAATGATTTGGCTTTTAAATCCGAGGTTACCGCAGAGTTTTTAGGAACAAAGACTGGAGTTATGCATGCTTGTGGACATGATACTCACACTGCCATTTTAATGGGAGTTGCCGAAATATTATCCAAAAACAAAGATAAAATTAATGGTACCGTAAAATTCATCTTTCAACCTGCAGAGGAAGGACCGCCTCCGGGAGAAAAAGGTGGCGCTTCTGTGATGATTGCTGAAGGCGTACTAAAAAACCCAGATGTAGATGCCATTTTCGGATTACATATAAATTCTGGAACTCCTGTTGGGACAATTCGGTACAAACCGGAAGGAACTATGGCTGCAGTAGAGCGTTTTGTGATTAATGTAAAAGGAAAACAAACTCACGGATCTGCCCCTTGGAGTGGTACCGATCCGATCTTAATTTCGGCAAAGATCATAGATGGATTACAAACAATTATAAGTCGTGACTCAAAATTGGTAGATGGAGCCGCTGTGATCACGGTAGGTAAAATAACCAGCGGGGTTAGATTCAATATTATTCCGGAATCCGCAGAATTAATTGGAACAATTCGAACTTTAGATGCCGATATGAAAGCTACCATTCTAAAAAGAATGAGTGAGATGGTTCCTGCAATCGCTAAAGCATATGGTGGCGATGCAACTGTGGAGTTTCAAAATAATACCGCGATCACCTACAACGATCCTGAATTAACAAACCAAATGTTACCAACATTACAAAGTGTTGCCGGAAAGGATCATGTGGAACTGGTAAAAGCAACAACGGGCGGGGAAGATTTTTCTTTCTTTCAGGAAGTAGTTCCTGGATTCTACTTCTTTTTAGGGGGTCAAACACCAGGTGTAACAGAATCTGCACCTCATCATACTCCAGACTTTCAAATCGATGAAAGCGGAATGTTATTAGGCGTTAAATCAATGACACAACTAGCACTAGATTATTTAAATAATTAATTTATGAAATTAACCACACAACTCCTTTTATCGTCTTTTCTCTTAACATCATTTATAGGTTTGGGACAAAGTTTAGATAAACAAATAGCCGATATCGAGCCAAAAGTTATAGAATGGCGAAGAGATTTTCATCAAAATCCAGAGTTAGGAAATCGTGAATTTCGCACTGCTGAAATAATTGCAAAACATTTAAATTCTCTTGGGATAGAAGTTCAAACTGGAGTTGCAAAAACTGGAGTTGTTGGAATTCTAAAAGGAAAAAGACCTGGTAAAGTAGTGGCATTACGTGCAGATATGGATGCGTTACCAGTGGCCGAGCGAGGAGATCTCCCTTATAAATCTATTGCCAAAGGAGAATTTCGTGGGGAAGAAGTTCCTGTAATGCACGCTTGCGGACATGATACTCATATTGCAATATTAATGGGAGTAGCTGAGTTATTATCTAAAAACAATGATTTTGCAGGAACTGTAAAATTTGTTTTTCAACCTGCAGAAGAAGGAGCGCCTCCGGGAGAAGAAGGTGGAGCTGAATTAATGATGAAGGAAAATGTATTAAAGAATCCCAATGTAGATGCTATTTTTGGCTTGCATATTTCTGCAGATCAAGATATCAATACAATTTCGTACAAATCGGGAGGAATTATGGCCGCGTCTCAAAGTTTCGAAATCGTTGTTAAAGGCAAACAAAGTCATGGATCTACTCCTTGGACAGGAATAGACCCAATTATGGCTTCAGTAAAAATAATCGATGGGCTGCAAACAATTATTTCCAGAGAATCAAAGTTAACAGATGAAGCAGCTGTACTTTCTATAGGTAAAATACAAAGTGGAGTTCGTAGTAATATTATTCCTGAAGAAGCTCTTATTATTGGAACTTTAAGAACGCTAGATTACGACATGCAAAAAATGATTAATCAGCGAATGAAAGAAATGGTTCCTGCTATCGCAGCTGCTTATAGAGCACAAGCAGAAATTACTATAGAAAAAGGCTATCCAATTACCTACAACGACCCAGAACTTACTAGCAAAATGTTACCTTCTCTAGAAAAAGCGGCAGGAAAAGAGAATGTACACATACAAAAGGCTATTACAGGAGCAGAAGATTTTTCTTTTTTTGCAAAAGAAATTCCAGGACTTTACTTTTTCCTTGGAGGTAAAACACCAGGAGATACAACTGCCGCTCCACACCATACTCCAGATTTTCATATAGATGAAAGTGGAATGTTATTAGGTGTAAAAGTGATGTCCCAGTTAGCCTTAGATTATTTAAACGATTAAAATGAACGATGTCTTAAATATCCTGGGAAGTATTCCATGGTGGGGATGGGTTGTAATTTTCTTGGTCCTCGTTGCAATTAAGGATATTTTCTTTAGTAAAGAACATATTATTAAACACAACTTCCCGGTTGTAGGGCATTTAAGATATTTCTTGGAAAGCATCGGCCCCGAGTTAAGGCAATATATTGTTGCCAGTGATCGAGAGGAACTCCCGTTTAATAGAAATGAACGAGGTTGGATCTATGCCTCGGCAAAGAATGAGAACAATTATGAAGGTTTTGGTACAGTTGAAGATATCTACAGAACCAATTATATTTTTATAAATAATTCCATGCTTGCTTATAGGTTGGAAAAATCACATCCAAACTTTGAACATCCTTATTTTATAGCTTGCGCGAAGGTAATGGGATCCTTTAACAAAAGACGAAGACCGTATAGACCTGCTTCTGTAATTAATGTGTCGGCGATGAGTTTTGGTTCGCTATCTGCAAAAGCTGTAGAATCTTTAAATAAAGGATGTTTACTCGCTAATGCTTACCACAATACTGGTGAAGGTGGGCTATCTCCTTATCATAAAATGGGAGCAGATGTTGTTTTTCATTTTGGAACCGGATATTTTGGCGTTCGGGGAGACGATGGAAATTTCTCTATGGAAAAGCTCATAGCGTTGGTTAAAGAAAATCCGCAAGTACGTGCTATTGAAGTGAAGTTGTCTCAAGGCGCTAAACCCGGAAAAGGCGGTGTACTACCTGCATCGAAGATCACCAAAGAAATTGCCGAAATAAGACACGTGCCTTTGGGAAAAGATATCCTTTCTCCTCCAACTCATTCTGCCTTTAGTAATATTCCTGAAATGGTAGGTTTTATTGAAACTATAGCTGAAGCTACGGGCTTGCCAGTTGGTATAAAATCGGCAGTGGGACAATTAGGCCAGTGGGAAGAATTGGCCAAAATAATGAAAGAGACTAAACGCGGACCAGACTTTATAACCATAGATGGTGGTGAAGGTGGTACCGGAGCTGCTCCTCCAAGTTTTGCAGATCATGTTTCCTTACCTTTTATAAATGCATTTACAGATGTGTATAATGTTTTTCTAAAGCAAGGGATTATAGATAGAATTGTATTTATTGCCAGTGGGAAACTTGGGTTTCCCGCTAAAGCAGCGATGGCTTTCGCCATGGGTGCCGATTGTATAAATGTTGCCAGAAAGGCGATGATGAGTATAGGATGTATTCAGGCGAAATCCTGCCATAACAACACCTGCCCTACTGGAATAACTACTCATAACAAATGGCTACAAGCAGGAATCAATGTAAAAGATAAGGCGGAAAGAGTGAATTATTATTTTGCGAAATTTAAAAAGGAATTGCTCGAGATCACTCACGCCTGTGGATATGAACATCCGTCACAATTCACAATGGACGATGTAGACATTAATTTAAGCGATAAGAATATAACAATGACCTTGGCTTCTACGTTTGCCTATCATAAAACAGAAGTTCCATTTACATCTGTTCAGCAGCATATAGACTGCCCATATTTAGGTGGAACTTTTTCTAAGGGAAAAGAAGTGAAAACCAAAGAAGCAGAAACCGAAGAAACATCTATATACCATACCAAGTAATTATGACCGATATTAACCTATTTCAATTATTATTTTATTTACTACCAGCTGTTATTGTTGGTGTAATCTCTTTTTATTTCTTCAAAATGCACACCTCCAACGAAGAAAAAAGAAGACGATATCTTTTAAGACTGGATAATCAGAAAATTGGCTTACCCATTAAATTACAAGCTTTTGAACGGATGGCGCTTTTCTTAGAAAGAATTTCTATGGGGAAATTGCTACTTAGAGTAAAGCCTAAATCTAATGATTTGGAGGTATATGTGGATCTGCTGGTTCAAACTGTAGATCAAGAGTTCGATCATAATTTAGCACAACAAATCTATCTGACTTCTGAATGCTGGAATGTTATTAAAACTTCGAAAAATGCTACGATAGGAATTATTCGGAAAACAGCAAAAAAAGAAGATGTTACGACTGCCGATGAATTAAGACAAAATATTTTAAGTGCATTGATGGATCAAGTGCCTCCTACTGAAGCTGCTTTGGGTTATATAAAGAAGGAAGTACGGAATATACTTTAATTTCTTTAAGATGGCTTAAATTGGAGAGCCTTGCTGGATTAAAAAATATTCAAACTCAATATTCTTAAACTTAACTGAAGCGAATTAATTTAAATTATCTTCTTAAAAGAAATGCTTGGCTCATTTTTCTTTTGAATCCCACGTTCCATAGCATAATCGAAACCTTGTTGCCACCAAGAGGTCATGGCCTTTTTATTAAAAACCAGTGAATTTTCTGTTAATTGAACAGGGGTATAATAGGTGTTCAATTTTACTTTTTTATTCATGGCAGCCAGTTTTCCTTCCACTACATCGTGATATTCAACCTGATCCAATAGAAATCCGAAGAGATTGATCATTAAAGAAAATGGGTTTTTACCGAGCACTTTATTGTACTCCATATTTTCAGCCTCCAAAATTATTGCATCTACCTCGGTTGCACCTCGTTTAATAGCCTCCCGAATAGGCACAACGCATCCCAATCCACCATCGGCATACTCATAGCCATTCTTGGTAGCAAGACTCATAAACGGAATGTAATTACAAGAGATCCAGATCCAATCGCAAAAATCATCGTAAGAAAACTCATGAATAGATTTATATTCTACTCTATTTTTAGACAAATTAGATACTGTAACAACTACATCTTTTGCTTTGTCTTTTACTGAATTAAAATTTTCTTCAGAAAAATGCTTTTTAATGTGTTTTCGTAAATTCTTGCTTTCTCCAAACGTGCGTTTCTTTTTCGCAAACTGCAGAAACATATTAAAATAGTTAATTGTCACATATTCCCTTCCATCCTTCTTTTTAACTATAAAGGGATTAAGACTGAATATCTTTCGCTGATTGACATTCGTGTAGATATCGTACACTTTTTTAATATTACCATCTGCTAGATGGGGAATTAGCAAACTTCCTGTAGAGGTTCCTAGAAACAGGTCATATTTCTTCCCTTCTTCTTCCATTAAATATTGGGCCACTCCCCCGGCGAAAGCTCCTTTACTTCCACCTCCTGAAATTACCAATGCTCGCATTAAGGTTCAATTTGGTTCAATTCTTCGTTTTTATATCTGGCAAAACTAAAGCCACTCTCCCACCAACGTTCCATCTTTGCCTTATCAAAAATAAGAGAATTTGTAGTTAATACTGTCGGGGTGTAATAAAAATTTATAATTACATCTTTATTAGCGGCTTCAAATTTTCCGATTCTTATATTCTGTCGTTCAATTCTATCCAGCATATATCTGAACAAATTAGTGATTAATGAAAAAACATTTTTAGACGGTAATCTATTGAAATATGTAACCTCTGTTTGAAGAATAATTGCATCAATTTCTGTAGCTCCACGTTTAATCGCTTCTTCTATTGGCACCATAGACCCAAAACCACCATCGGCATATTCGCAGCTATTCTTTTGCACTAAACTCATAAAAGGCACATAATTACAAGAGATCCATATCCATTCACAAAAATCCTCATAAGAGTAATCATGTATGGATTTATATTCTACTTCATTTAAAGAAATATTGGAAACCGTTACCACTATATCCTTCTTACTCTCTTTTAACTCTTCAAATTCCTCTTTGGTAACAGTATTCAGAATCAGTTTTTTAAGGTTTTCACTTTCCCCGAATGTTTTTTTTCCTTTTAAAAAATTCCAAAGAACATTTAAATGGTTGATACTTATCTGATCCTGGCCATGTTTTCTCCTTATTAAAAAAGGCCTGTTGCTAAAGATGCTGTTTTGATTGACAGAGGTGTAAACCTTTTTGATCTTTTGAGTATTATTCAGAGCCAGATGAGAGATCAATAAACTACCGGTAGAAGTTCCTAAAAAGAGATCGTAATTTTTTCCCATCTCTTCAATTAAAAACTGAGCTACACCGCCAGCAAATGCTCCCTTACTACCGCCTCCGGAAATTACCAATGCCCGCATTAATTTTGTAATCGTTTGGTTATAAATTCTAAATCTGGTTTTTCCATAGTATTACTTAAAGCTACATATTTTACACGGTATTCTTCTTCTTTTAGCAACCTATCCAATAAACTATTGCAATAAGACCTGAATCTGCTATTATGGTGTTGCGCTCCTTCCATTAGATCCAACAAATTCTGGTCGGTGAACGCATTTATTTGAAATAGATAGCCAAAGGCGTTTTGTCTTAATCCAAATGGCAAAGATGCACTGGTATAACCCGATAACTCATTAAAATATTTTTCCTTCTCTTCTGAAGCTATTTCCGGGCTTACCAAACTAATTACCAACCATAATAATCGCACATTTTTATTCTGAAAGCCTTGAATACCTTGTGTCTTGCTTAAATATAGTTCTGTTTCCTCGGGAAATTGCATCCATAATTTTAGAAGTGTATTCTCCTTGGTTATATAGGATTCATCTTCTAAAAGCTCAATAAAATCTGCCTTTAATTGTGCAGGGATTTCCTCAATACTTACTGCAATTGCTTGCCTTACCAAGGTGTTATTTGTTTCAAAAGCCTTTTTGTAAAGTGCGATAGACTCTTGAGAACTATCTCCGGACAATTGAAAAACCGCTTCCTGCCCTATATACTCATTTACAGGAAAATCCAATGCCTTTGCTAAATATTCTTTTTTAACCGATACTGGGGTTTCCCGTAAGGGCGCCAGTTCCATATAATTTGTTATAAAACCAGATCGTTTTAAAGAAGCTAATGCTTCGGTTCCTTGAAAAGCACTTTGTTGTAACCAATCCTTTTGCCATGCAGAAAGATCCATTTTTGAAGTTTCCTCTACTTCTCGCAAGAAATCCTCTTTGGTCACATTGGAATAGGCATTTTTCAGAAGATAATTCTTTACAGATTGTTTGAAATTATCTTCCCCTATCAATCTTTTCAGAATATGTAATGCCCATGCTCCTTTCTGATAATATGTTAAGGAACTTGCCTTTGGATTTAATAAGGACTCCCCTTTTCCCGAATCGCTTAATTCTTTTAACTGTTCGGCAGATTCATATAATTTCCAGTAAAAATAGTCTTCCCCAAAAAGTTCTTTTTCAGCTAACCATGCGTAATAAGTCGCGAAACCTTCGTGCAACCAATGATGCTTTCCATTAGTTTCTGTAATCATATTCCCAAACCACTGGTGTGCGAGTTCATGTGCATTCACAAAAACATAATTCTGATCTATAAATGCGGTAGAATCTATCACGAAAGAATCAGCAAAAATAGTGGTTCCGGTATTTTCCATTCCTGAATACAGGAAATCCTGAACAGGAATCTGCTTATAATTTTTCCATGGGTAAGCTACCTCTATCTCCTTTTCAAAATAATCGAAGATTTGTTTAGAATACCTGTACGTAGGTTCCACTTTAAGCGAATCCTTCGGTTCAAAGTATAATTCAATGGGAACATTCGTGTTAGATTCTATAGTTTTTTTGGAGTAATTCCCTGCTGCAACAGCTACCAAATAACTGCTCATAGGTTTTTCCATTTTAAACTCCCATTGCACAATAGAATCATTAACGGCACTTTCTCTAATTAATTCTCCGTTAGCAATTACCTGATATCCTTTAACAAAATTAAATGTTAGGTTGAAAATTACCTTTTCAGTCATATCATCAAAACTAGGCAACCAATGGGACGTGTTTTTTCCCTGTCCCTGGGTCCAAACCTGTTTACTTAAATTGGGATCCTTAGGAGCATTCCAATTAATAAAATACATAGTTTGTTTAGGTTGAGCTACATATTTTAATTGAAGGAGATACTCTTTCTTGGAAGAAAAGGCTGTTTTTATCCAAATCCTCGATCTATCATTAGTATAAGCAACCTTCTTTCCATTCAGAAGGACTTCTGAAAAATCCATGTCTTTCGCATCTATAAAGATAGAATCCAGCTGCTCTAAACTTTCAAATTGAAAACTCACCTCTCCCCTCACAGTTTTACTCTTCGGAAGGATACTTACTTCAGCAAATATCTGAAGGAAATTAACTTTTTCACTTTGATCTAGAGAACTATCGTATTGAGCGTATCCTGCAAAATAGAATACTAGTGATAATAGCAATAAAATTTGTTTCATGAAAAGGGGCATCTATGGTAGAGCAAAATACAAAATCCATTTATTAAATTTGAAATATTTCACCATCGAATTCTAATAAGTTTATTCAATGAAACATTAATTCCCACAACTGCATAACTCTCTCGAGACAAGCTCAGCCGTAAGATTTTTTAAAATTTTATTTTTAAATTCAGCCTAATCTTGAGGAAATAAACCCTCGAGGAGGGATTAAAAAAAGGAATTTAATATCTTCGTTTCATGAATGCCAATTTGCTACAAACCCCCATCGATTATTTAAAAGGAGTTGGCCCCAGCCGGGCAGAGATATTACGAAAAGAGCTAGGCATTCATACCTATCAGGATCTTATTAATTTCTTCCCTAACAGGTATCTGGATAAAACCAAATACTACAAGATAAATCAACTTCAGCAAACTTCAGCAGAGGTACAGGTAATAGGCAAAATAGTTAATATTAAAACTGTTGAGCAAAAAAGGGGAAAACGCTTAGTTGCGGAATTTGTAGATGAAACCGGAAAAATGGAGCTGGTTTGGTTTAGGGGCCAAAAATGGATCCGGGATAATCTTAAAATGAACACTCCCTATGTGATCTTCGGAAAAACTAATTGGTTCAATGGGATGTTTAGTGTTCCTCATCCAGAAATGGAATTATTGGAAGAGCATGAGCAAAGTTTAAGAACGGCAATGCAACCCGTATATCCTTCTTCAGAAAAATTGACCAATAAGGGAATTACAAATAGAGTGATCAATAAATTAATGCAACAATTATTTATTGAAACTAGAGGAAAATTCTACGACACTTTACCACAAAATATTCATGAAGATCTCAAATTAATTTCAAGAGCTGAAGCACTTTTTAATGTTCATTTTCCGAAGAGTCAAGAGCTATTATCTAAGGCACAATTTCGGTTAAAATTTGAAGAATTATTTTACATTCAGCTGCAGCTTTTGGTTAAAAATATGATCCATAAAAAGCGTATTAAAGGATATGTTTTTGATACGATTGGAGATAATTTTGAGACCTTCTACAAGGAGCATTTACCCTTCGAATTAACAGGTGCACAAAAAAAAGTGATCAAGGAAATAAGAAGCGATCTTGGGAGCGGTGCACAAATGAACAGGTTATTACAGGGGGATGTAGGTTCAGGGAAGACCATTGTAGCGCTAATGTCAATGTTAATAGCACTTGACAACGGATTTCAAGCCTGCTTAATGGCCCCTACTGAAATTTTGTCAGTACAGCACTATACCGGATTAGTTGAATTATGTAAAGACTTGAATACCAGTATAGAACTATTAACTGGTTCAACTAAAACTTCAAAGAGAAGAGAAATCCATAAAAAACTTGAAAGCGGCGAATTAAACATCTTAATTGGGACTCATGCCCTCTTGGAAGATAAGGTTAAATTCAAAAATTTAGGCCTTGCGATCATAGATGAGCAACATAGATTTGGAGTGGAACAGCGTTCTAAATTATGGCAAAAAAATGAACTCCCCTCTCACATTTTAGTGATGACAGCAACGCCAATTCCAAGAACATTAGCGATGAGTTTATATGGCGATCTGGACGTCTCTGTTATAGACGAATTACCTCCCGGAAGAAGGACTATAAAAACAGTTCATAGGTACGATAATAACCGCCTAAAAGTATTCCGATTTATTCGAGATGAGATCGAAAAAGGAAGGCAAATTTATATAGTCTATCCTTTAATTCAGGAATCGGAAACTATGGATTATAAAGATTTGATGGATGGCTACGAAAGTATCTCAAGGGAATTTCCAATGCCCAAATATCAGATCTCCATTGTTCATGGACAGATGAAATCTGCCGACAAGAATTACGAAATGGATCGCTTTATAAATGGGGATACTCAAATAATGGTAGCGACTACTGTAATAGAAGTTGGTGTAAATGTTCCCAATGCCAGTGTAATGATCATTGAAAGCGCCGAAAGGTTTGGGCTTTCGCAATTACATCAGCTTCGTGGACGTGTGGGTCGTGGGGCAGAACAAAGTTATTGCATACTTATGTCCAGCCACAAACTCTCTGAAGATGGGAAAACTAGGCTGCAAACCATGGTAAGCACCAATGATGGTTTCGAATTAGCCGAGGTAGATCTAAGATTACGTGGCCCGGGAGATCTTATGGGAACCCAGCAAAGTGGAGTTCTTAATTTAAAGATCGCCGATATTGTAAAGGACAATCAGATCCTTAAATCTGCACGAGCCTACGCCAAAAAATTACTGACCGAGGATCCAAACCTCGAATTACCAGAGCATAACATGGTGAAATACACCTACCAACAGGTGGCTAAACATAAGAATATCTGGAATTATATTAGTTAACTTCTTCACTGCTTTATTTCCTTGAATCTTGATTGCCAGAATATTGAACGGAATTTCGTATCTTGAACTCCCTGCAAATTTCTCTATTAGGTATTTGCCACTTCTACTCCACCGTTTAAAGATTCTTGATCTGGAAATCCTATTTCCTGTATCCAAACAAACATATTTTAAACCGTTTAATTCAAAAATCATGAGAGTACATTCAAACCTTAAGTGGATTCTAGGTGTTTTGCTTATAAGTCTAAGTTCTATAATACTGGGACAAGAAAAATCTGAAACAACACTATCAGATAAGCTATACACTGAATATAAAGAGAAAGGCATAGACCAGAGCCTTAAAAAGTATCAAAAATTAAATACCGAAAAAGAATATATCGGAATAAATGAACCTTTGAATGTGCTGGGATATAAATTGATGCTGGAAGACAAAGATATGGATGCTGCAAAAAAAGTATTCCAAGCTCAAATTAAAGAGTATAGCACCGAGGCAAATCCTTATGATTCTTATGCAGACCTTATGTTGGAAATGGGCAATAAAGACGAAGCTAAAGAAAACCTGCAAAAATCTATAGATATAGCCCACAAGAACAATCTGGATCATGATGATGAAATATTTGAAGCCTCTAAAACCAAACTTGCCATCTTGGAAAATAAGCATCGAATTTTCGATTTCATGGTAGGGGATTATACCGTGGACATTTCAAATTTTAAGGAGGATGAAGTGACCTCTACAAATACATTACATAGCTCTTCCAGTTTCGATGAAAATGGAAATATCTTAACTGTTAACTTTTACAATCAAGGGAAAAATCCGGTTACCAAGAGGATCTTGGTGTACGATGCAGTGGAAGAAAGATACGATATGGCCTTTATTAGCCCGGTGGATCCTTTAGGTATTAGAATTTCTCACCTTAAGGTAAAGGAAGTGGGAGACAATAAGGTAGAGTTATTGGAGACCTATACAGACAGAAAAGGGAAGGAACATAAGTCTCGTCATGAGGTAATGAAAAATTCCGATAATGCTATAGAATGGATCGTTTTCGAACGAGAGGCTGATACTGATAAATGGAAAAAATCTACGGTTCAGAATTATTCTAAAACGATGTAAACAAATATTTTCAAAATCCTATTTTTAAATAGGTCGCATGCCTTAATAGCATTGGTAACTACTAGCCTGTTTAACTTTAAGATTCTCAATCTAAAGTTCTGAATTCAATTTTTCCTCCCAATATTATTTTAATCTTTTATTACTAACATTAAATTAAAATTATGAGAACACGATTAAACCTTAAATGGATTGTAGGCGTACTGCTTATAAGCATTAGTTCTATTGTACTAGGACAAGAAAAAGCTGAAGCAAATTTGGCAGATCAGCTACACACAGAATATAAAGCGAATGGGATTGACCAGAGCCTTAAAACATATCAAAAATTAGATACAGATAAAACCTACAATGGCTTTCAGGAGCCTTTGAATATGCTAGGATATCAATTAATGTTAGAAGACAAAGACTTAGAAGCTGCAAAAAAAGTGTTTGAAGCTCAAATTGCAGAGTATGGTAAAGAAGCCAATCCTTACGATTCCTACGCCGATCTATTACTAGAAATGGGAAACAAAGACGAAGCGAAAAAAAATCTTCAAAAATCTGTTGATATTGCCAAAATAAGCGACACCGATCTGGATCAACAAATTTATAGAGCCTCCACAGCAAAACTTGCTAAACTGGACAACAAGCATAGAATGTTTGAATTTATGGATGGCAATTACGATGTAGATATTTCCAATTATGAAGATGGTAAGCTTACTAATAAGAATAAGTTCCATAGCGCTGCTAGTTATGACGAGGCAGGAAATATCTTAACGGTAAATTTCACCAATCAGGCCAATAACAGCGTTGGAAAAAGGATTGTGGTATATGATGCAATAAAAGATCAATATGATATGGCTTTTTTAAATCCCACAGATCCTTTTGGAATTAACGTATCTCATATTAAAGTTAAAGACCTTGGGAATAATAAGGTAGAATTAATGGAAACTTATGTAGATAGAAAAGGAAAAGAGCAAAGCGTGAGGCATGAGATCATGAAAAATAATGGCGCTGTAGAATGGGTGATCTTCGAAAAAGATGACGATTCTAAAAGTTGGGAAAAAGCGACTGTACAAAATTTCAACAAATCTAAGTGATACAGTAAGTTTAATGCATAAAGTTTAAAGGAGGTGTTTTACACCTCCTTTCTTTTTGCCATAAAACCCGTTAAAAAACAATTAGGTAATTATGCCAAAACCATTCGTAATACTATCTTTGCTGCTTGAAAAACCCATTCGATGAAAATTTCATATAACTGGCTTAAACAATTTATTAAACTCCCTAAAAATCCTGAGGAAATAGGCTATTTACTAACAGACCTGGGTCTGGAAGTAGAAGGCATCAATAGCTTCCAAAGTGTTAAAGGTGGATTAGAAGGAATTGTTACCGGGCATGTTTTAAGCTGCATTCCTCACCCAAATGCAGATAGGTTGCAATTATGCAAAATAGATGTTGGTAATGGGGAAGCATTGCAAATTGTATGTGGTGCCCCTAATATTGCAGCTGGACAAAATGTACCGGTTGCCACTATTGGAACCACACTATATGATGATAAAGGGGAGTCATGGCAGATAAAAAAAGGAAAAATAAGAGGTGAAGCCAGTAACGGAATGGTTTGCTCTGAGAGTGAGCTGGGACTAGGAAGCAGTCATGACGGGATCATGGTCTTAAAAAAGGATCTAAAACCGGGAAAGGCTGTTGCAGAAATCTTCGAAATTGAAAATGATCAGGTCTTTGAAATTGGACTTACTCCAAACCGCGCAGATGCTATGAGTCACTGGGGAGTTGCAAGAGATCTAAAAGCAGGTTTCCAACAACAGGATCTAAATCTGGAATTAATTACACCCTCTGTTAGTGGTTTTCATGTGGATAGCAGGAGCTTAAGGATCCCAATTCATGTTGAAGATTCTAATTTGGCACCTAGATATTGTGGTGTTACTATCTCTGGTATTAAGGTATCTGAATCTCCAAAATGGCTTCAAAATAGATTAAGATCTATCGGTATTAATCCGAAGAATAATATTGTAGATGCTACCAATTATGTGATGCATGAGCTGGGACAACCTCTACACGCTTTTGATGCTGAAAAGATCGCTGGAAACGAGATTCATGTTAAAACCTTAAAAACAGGAACAAAATTCACCACCCTGGATGAAGTGGAACGTGAATTGCATGAAGAAGATCTTATGATTTGCGATACTGAAAAACCTTTGTGTATTGCCGGTGTATTTGGTGGTATAATTAGCGGAGTTTCAGAAAGCACAACCAAATTATTTATAGAAAGCGCCTATTTTAACCCTGTAAGCGTTCGTAAAACAGCAAAACGTCACGGTTTAAATACTGATGCCTCTTTTAGATTTGAACGTGGTATAGACCCTAACATAACCGAATATGCCTTAAAAAGGGTTGCTATTTTAATTAAAGAAATAGCCGGTGGTGAAATTACAAGTGAAATAGATGATCTTTATTTTAATAAAATAGAAGATTTCCAGGTTTTCTTAACCTTCGAAAAGGTCAATAAACTAATAGGGCAAAACTTAGCAGAAGAAACTATCAAATCTATTTTAGCTTCGTTAGAAATTCGAGTGAACAATGTTACCGAATCTGGTATGGGGCTTACAATTCCTGCTTATAGAGTAGATGTTCAGAGAGAGTCGGATGTAATTGAAGAAATATTACGGGTTTACGGGTATAACAATATCGAATCTGGAACCAAGCTGAATGCCTCTATTGCAAATTCAGGAAAATTTGAAGATTACAAACTTCAAAATTTAATTGCGAACCAACTGGTAGGGCAAGGTTTCTTTGAAACCATGGCTAATTCTTTAACTACACCAGCTTATATAAAATTATCTGAGCAGCTACAAGAGGAGCAAAATGTTGTGATGTTAAATCCGTTAAGTCAGGATCTTTCTGTAATGAGACAATCCTTATTGTTTTCCGGGCTGGAAGCGGTTAGCTACAACGTTAATAGAAAACAAGCAGATCTTAAATTATTTGAATTTGGAAAAACTTACCATAATTACGAAAGCGGAAGAATAGAGAACAAGCACTTAAGTTTGTTTGTTACCGGCAATAAATTTTCAGAGAACTGGAATTTAGGGGACACAAATAGTAATTTCTTTTTCACAAAAGGAATTATTGAACGAATCCTGGAACGATTAGGAATTAATTCTTTAAAAACCGGAGAAGTTAAATCGGACGTGTTTTCTGAAGGAATTTCAATAAGCGCAGGGAAAGCGAAATTAGTAGAGTTTGGAGTTCTTAAGAAATCAATTTTAAAGCATTTCGGGATTAACCAGGAGGTTTTATTTGCCGATTTTAATTGGGACCTAGTACAAGAAACTGCTAAAAAACAAAAAACGAAATTCACTGCAATCCCTAAGTTTCCGGCAGTGCGTCGCGATTTTGCATTATTAATTGACGACACCATTAATTACAAGCAAATTGAAGATATAGCAAAGCAAACAGAAAAAAGACTATTGCAATCTGTGAACTTATTCGATGT
>JAGXIJ010000116.1 GCA_024635675.1 Gillisia sp. | reverse complement strand
TGCCGACAGCGCTGTAAATCTATCTTTAAGATTTTGGGCAACCAATGAAGATTTCTGGGATTGTCATTGGTATACTATCGAAGAAGCAAAAACAAGATTAGAAGCTGCTGGAGTAGGAATTCCATTCCCACAAAGAGATGTGCATTTCTATAATCATTCAGAAAACACTAAGGAAGAGAATAAAAAAGATAACAAGGAAGGTGATAAAGTAGAGAATAAGAAAGAGGAAAATAAAGAGGAAAATAATGAGGAAGATATTGAGGAGGATAACTAGAAGTTAACCCATCATAAAATCTTTCAAATAGTAAGGTTCAAAATAAGCGACATCTTCAAAGTCGCTTTTTTTGTGCTTTATAGTTGCTAATGAAACCATCTGAGAGGACGAGGGCAATTTATCTTCAATATATCGCGCATTTGGATGTTCACAGATCTTTTTAAACTTCTCTACACCACTACCAATAAAATAAACTATTTGTTCATCTAGATATTTCTTATAAGATTCTGCATCTAGTATTTTAGCTGATGTATCTTCAATCTGATTTTTATCCTTATCAAATACGGCAGTATAAACTTCCATACGTCGTGCATCCATCATAGGAATGATAGTCCCCTCATTTTCAACTTGATTAGCCAAAGAAGTAAGGGTTGCCACAGAAATTAGTGGAAGGTCTAAGGAAAAACACAAGCCTTTGGCTGCAGAAACACCAATTCGTAAACCGGTATAAGATCCTGGGCCTTTGCTTACTGCAATAGCATCCAAATCTGAAAGTTCCAGCTTATTTTCAGCAAGTATATCTTTTATAAAGTTATGTAGTCTTTCCGCATGCGAATAACTGGAATCATAATCTTCTTTTAAAGCAAGTAACTTTCCATTTACTCCAATTGCCACAGAGCAATTGGTAGATGCGGTTTCTATACAAAGTATTGTAGACAAATCTTTAAGTTTATTCTGTAGGTTTTTCTTCTTTAAGCAAGGTTACCTCATCTCCAGATTTTAGGGATTTAGTAACGGTGTTGTAAGGTCCGGTGATCACAATTTCCCCTGGTTTTAACCCGGAAATAATCTCAATATTTCTATCATCCTGAATTCCGGTCTTAACTACACGCAATTTAGCTTTATCTCCGTCTTTTACAAAAACAGTTTCGAATTTTTGATCCTTATTTTCTATGGCCTCCTCCTTCTTTTTAGAAGATTTTGTTGTGGTAGTATCATTTTTTATAACGATGGCACTAATTGGCACTCCAATAATGTTACTCTTTCTACGAGTTATAATATCAACCGTAGCTGTCATTCCAGGTCTAAAAGGCGAATAATTTTCCTTTTTCCATTCTAAGAGATCATTATAAGAAGATTCCAATATTCTCACCTTTACTTTAAAATTTGTAACCTGATCTGCGGTTAATCCTTGCACTGCAGAATTAGAAATTTCTGTAACCACACCCTTAAATTCACGTTTTAGATACGCATCCACTTCTACTTTGGTACTATCGCCAACAGAAACTTTTACAATATCATTTTCGTTTACATCTACCTCTACTTCCATCTTGGAAAGGTTGGCCACACGCATAATCTCTGTCCCTGCCATTTGTTGAGTTCCTACAACGCGTTCCCCTAATTCTACATCTAGCTTAGAGATAGTTCCTCTCATAGGCGCATAAATGGTTGTTCTAGCAAGATTATCGGTAGCCTCAGTTACGGTTGCCGCAGCACTTTGCATGCTATAATAACTGGCATTTTTCATTGCTTCAGATCGTTCGTACGCAGCAACTATTTGATCCCATTCAGATTTAGAAATTATTCCTTTATCGAATAAGGTCTTATTTCTATCGTAATTAGATTTAGCCTCTTTTAAACTCGCTTCAGATTGTGCAAAGTTTGCCTTTACATTTTGAAGGCCTGCTCTTGAACGTTGCAAACTAGATTGATAAATATCTGGATTAATTCGAACTAAAAGATCACCTTTTTCTACCATTTGCCCTTCAACAATAGGAAGATCTATAATTTCTCCAGATACTTCTGAAGAAAGCTTCACTTCGATCTCCGGTTGAATTTTTCCCGTTGCTGAAACAGTTTCAATAATTTCTAATAGTTCGATTTTAGTGATCTCTATCTCCTTAAGGTTTCCTGAAGCTCCAAACCAACCGGCTTTTTTACCTACAAGTAGAACAACAATTAATAAAACTGCAATTACACCAATTATAATAAGTGTTTTTTTCTTCATGATTTAAAATTTAAGATCGGTTACCGGGATTCCAAAATATAACTCGATCACCTTTATTTTGAATATATAATCGTATTTAGTTCGCAATAATTCTGTTTGTGCATTTTCCAATCTCACTTTAGACTGACTAAAATCGAATGCATTAGTAAGTCCCACATCAAAACGTTCTGTAGCGTACAAATAAGCTTGATCTTGCGCATCTAATGCTGCTTGTGCCGCCTCGTAAGCTTTCAACGCTCCTTGGGCATCTACATACGCCTGATATACATTTGCTTCCAGATCCAACTCCGCTTGTTCCAAACGAAATGCTGCTCTTTCTACATTTATCATGTTTCGCTTCACCTGATTTCTAGTACCGAAACCATTTAAGATTGGTACACTTAGTTGAAGTCCATAAGAAGTTCCATCATTCTCATACAATTGCTGCGTGAAATCTCTATTGAAAGCATCATTATCCGAATATCTGGTGTTGTAATTATAAAATGCTGAAAGCGTTGGCAAATAAGCACCTTTTGCTATTTGCACATCTTTTTCGGCAATCAGTTTCTGTTCTTCAGCAATTTTAATCTCATAACGCTCTTCCTTCGCCTTTTCAATAAGTTCGTAAGGAGACTTCGCTAATATTTCGTTCCCAACAATTTCATATTCACTTTCAACAATGTCGAAATTCTGATAATCCTTGATCAGCAATAATTGAGCAAGGCTGATTAATGAAATTTGAACATTATTTTCGGCAACAATTATTCGTTGTTGTTCGTTAGCAGCTGTAGCCTGAATTTCCAAAAGATCTCCTTTTGGCAATACTCCCGCATCTACTAAATCCTGAGTTCTACTCAATTGATTTTCGGTAATAGTGCTTTGAGCTCTTAAAACCTCTAAATTTTGCTTGTTGAATAACACTTGCAAGTATGAATTTGCTACAAAAAGTGCAATATCATCCTTCATTAGTTCTAATGAATATTGACTTGCTAATTTTGAAAGTTTCGATCGCTCTAACTGTCGAAAGTTCCTAAGGCCATCAAAAAGTGTTAGAGATGTGGAAGCACCACCTGATACCGATGTGAATCTGGTATTCTCGAATCTGTTATTGGTAGGATTAATACTTAAACCTCCATTACTGGATAAGTTGGCATTAGCATTAAGAGATGGAATAAAATTTCCGATCGCATCTGAGCGTTCAATTTCAGCAGACTCTACATCTAAAGCCGACTGTTTTACAGATATATTATTTTCTAATGCATATGCTACGCATTCTTGCAAAGTCCATTTTTCAGTTTGCGCAGTCACCACTGCGGAAATTAAAAATAGGCAAGCCAGTAAAATTGATTTTTTCATAATTAGGATTGTGAAGGATTGGTCTAAGAAATTAGGAAGTTGTTACACAAAAGATGAAACTAGTTATTGTTCATGGCTTGAGCTGGCTTTAGTTGGCTCCAGACTTTGATCTTGTCACCTTCTGAAATTCCGCTTAAAACCTGTACATATATACCATCACTCACACCTAACTCGATATCTTTTTTTGTGAATTCTTGATCGCCAGTCATTACCTCTACAAATGGTTTTTGTGTTTTTGGGTGAAATTGAACCAATGCTTCCTTAATTGCCAAGGCATCAACAACTTTAGCAAGAATAATAGAGGCATTTGCACTTAAACCAGCTCTAATAAATGTAGTATCAGCCTTATTTAAAGTTCCCTTTATATCAAATTGAATTGCACCATTCTCACTGATTCCTTTTGGTGCAATATAATCCAGAACTGCATCGAATGTTTTGTTCTCTATGGCTCCCACAGTAATTTCTAACGGAAGGTTTTCTTTGATCTTTCCAACTTCACTCTCATCTACTTTTCCTTCAAAGATCATATTATTTACATCTGCCAACGTGGCTAAGGTGGTACCATCATTAAAATTATTACTCTCAATCACTTGGTTTCCTGTTTTCACGGGAACATCAAGCACCATTCCATCTATGGTAGACCGTATCAAGGTATTTGCAGAACTACCAAGCCCACTAGTTGTTCCTGTTTTAACGATCTCGTAATTCTGCTGTGCCGATTTATAATTCTGAAGTGATCTTTGATAAGCAACTTGTGCATTATCCCAATCGTTTGCAGAGATCACTCCCTTATCGAAAAGTGATTTTTGACGGTCGTATAGTTTCTTTTCTGTATCTAAATTGATCTTAGCAGTTGCAACAGCATCCTTTCCACTTTGCAAAGAAGACACATTAGGGATTACCCTGATTTTTGCGATAAGATCCCCAGATTTTATTGCATCACCGGCTTCAATATAGATCTCATCTATAATACCAGAGATGTTTGGTTTTATTAGCACCTCTTCTCGTGGAACTATGCTTCCAGTAGCTACCGTTTTCTTAACAATAGATTGCCGGGTTGGAGTTTCTGTTTCGTAAACAATAGGATCTTCCTGATTTTTTTGATATAAATAATACAAAGCTCCCACAAAACTGATGGCGATAACTATTAGGATTATCACTGTAAATACTTTCTTCATTTGTTTAGTTATTATTCAAGTTGTAATTATTCTGTTCTAAGCGCATCTACCGGTTGAACTTTAATTGCATTTTGTGCAGGAATTAACCCAGCCAATAATCCCGATATAATTAAAATACTAAGGGCAATAAATACTACTCCCAGATCTACACTGGGGTTAGCGAACATCATTTCAGAAGTGTCTACTCCTTCTAATTGCCCATTTACCAAGGCAATAATTCCTGTGGCTAGTACAATACCTGCCATCCCGGAAATAATAGTTAAAAATATAGACTCCATTAATATTTGTCCCCTAATATCCCAAGGTGTTGCGCCTAATGCCCTTCGAACTCCTATTTCATTGGTTCGTTCTTTTACCACAATAAGCATGATGTTAGAGATCCCGATTATTCCTGAAAGCAACACTAAGATCCCTACGAAATAAGCAACCGCTTTTAAGGCCACAAAAATCCGTTGATCTTGCTGAACTCCTGAAAAAGATCAAAATTACCAATAGCCCTATCATCTTCTGGATGAATAGTATGTCTGGATTTTATAACATCGAAAATCTGAGTTTTTAAATCGGTGATAGAAGAGCCGTCCTCGGCAGTTATAGACATCCAACCTACGGTTTCTCCCATATTAAATGCTTGAGAAAAGGCAGTGAATGGCACGTAGATCTGTTTTTGATTCTCTTCTGGATTTCCGTTATTTCCCTTCTTTTTATAGGTCCCAATCACCATAAAGTTTACTCCATTAACCTTGATATAAGAGCCTATAACTTCTTCCCCAGGATCATACATGTCATTTATAACACCCGCCCCAAGAATTGCTACTTTTCTATTTTGTTCTATATCGGAATAATTCACGAACCTTCCCGAGGTAATATCCATAGGTTCTTGCTGAATCACTTCAGGATAATCCCCATAAACATTAAAAGCTCCAGTTTTAAGTCCACGTACCACGTTATTTGCTCCCCCAAAACCTCCTAATTGATTTCTAGGTGATACAAAACGAAGATTCGGTACATTTTGCTTAATAGCTTCAACATCGCTTATCTTAAAATTATAGCTACGCCCCTTTGGCAAGCCTTTATATGGTTTCGAAGGAGTTTGTGCCCACATGAACATAGAGTTAGTAGCAATTCCCCCAAAACCTTGTTTTACTCCATTCTCCAATCCTTTTCCTGCAGCCAGCAGAATAACCAATATAAAGATACCCCATAGCACTCCAAACGCAGTGAGAATCGTTCTAAACCAGTTAGAGGTTAGTGCTTCTATTATTTCGCTCCAGTTATCTTTACTAAACATGTTATTCGTCTCTTAAAGCGATTATTGGTTTAATTCTAGCAGCTCTCCAAGCAGGAAAAAATCCTGCAATGGCTCCCGCCAACACTAGAATAAATACAGTTGTTAATGCTACATTAAAATCTACAGATGGATTAGCAATGTATGCTGTCTCTATAAGGGGTCCTACAAACTCCAAAAGAGCCAAACTAAAGATGAGTCCAATAAAACCTGAAATAGTTGTAACAAAAATAGATTCGTGAAGGATCATTCCTATAATACTAAGCGGCTGTGCTCCCAAAGCTTTTCTTATCCCTATCTCCTTGGTTCTCTCTTTTACTATAATTAACATAATGTTACTAACTCCCACAATTCCAGCGATAATAGTACAGATCCCTACACCCCAGAAAAAGATCTTGATCATCTTATTAAGATCATAGAATCTCTTCATATTATCTAAGCTGTTATTAACAGTGATGGCCCGAGTATCATCCGGGGCAACGCTGTGTTTTTCTTTTAAATAAGTAACTAATTCCTCAGAAAATTGTTCGGACTCTGCTAATGCTTGTTCAAAACTTTCTCTTTGTGGAAGTGTAAAGGCAAGGTTTCTTATATTATTTCCTCCATTAAATACTTTTTGTGCGGTGGAGATTGGTATAAACACACGTGACTCTTCTCGTTCTCCTCCTGGATCTAAGAACACCCCAATAACTTTAAAATTAATATTGGATACCTGCACATATTCACCAATTATATCTTCCCCATTCTTAAACAAATCGTTCTTAACTTTATTCCCAAGAACAACTACCTTTTCTACGTTATCATTATCCTTATAATTAAGAAAACGCCCTTGGGTCATGTCGGCATTCTCCAGAAATTGAAAATCTGGCCAAACTCCTTCTACTCTATAGTTGCCAGACTCCTTCTTATAATTCACAAGTCCACTCCAGATTCTAAATACAGAAGATTTATACTCTAGCTGATCCTCGTATTTATTTACGGTCTGATTGTAGTCATCATTTTTTAAAGTGATCTGTCTACCTGGATTCAGTCCTTTATACTCTTTGGAAGTAACATTGGTCCAAACAAATAACATATTAGAGGCATCCCGTTCGAATTCCTTAGCTATACCATTTTGCATCCCCTCGCCAATTCCTAGGAGAATCACCAATATAAAGATCCCCGATGCTACCGAAAGCCCGGTTAAAAACGTACGCAATTTGTTTTTGCCTATCGTTTCAAAAATCTCTTGCCATCTTTCCAGATTAAACATTACTTAAAGCTCTAACTTGATTTACTTTAGAATCATCTATAATTACACCGTCTTTTAGATTTACAATCCGTTTGGTCATTTGAGCGATATCGTGCTCATGCGTAACCACCAATATTGTTCTTCCTTCATCGTTTATCCCTTGAATAAGATCCATTACCTCATACGAGGTTTTAGAATCTAAAGCCCCTGTTGGTTCATCGGCTAATAATACTTTTGGATTAGAAGCCAGCGCTCTTGCAATTGCCACACGCTGTTTTTGACCTCCAGAAAGTTCGTTTGGCAAGTGAGAAGCCCAATCTGCCAAACCTACCTTTTCCAGGTAACTCATGGCAATATCTGTGCGCTCTCTATGCTTTATTCCTTGATAATATAATGGCAAAGCCACATTATCCAAAGCATTTTTGTATGCTATAAGGTTGAAAGATTGAAATACAAAACCGAGAAATTTATTGCGGTATTGCGCGGCTATCTTTTCATTTAAATTCTTGATAGGAAGACCATCTAAGGTATAAGAACCAGAATCGGCCTCATCGAGCATCCCTAAAATATTTAGAAGGGTAGATTTCCCAGAACCTGAAGAGCCCATGATAGAAACTAACTCCCCTTCGGCAACACTAAAATTTATTCCTTTGAGGACATGAAGGGAATTACTCCCCATCTTATAAGATTTGTGTAAGTCCTTAATTTCAATCATATTTCTATTGTTAAAAATACACCCTCAATATTCAATAAGAATACTACTAGGCATATTGATAAGACTAAAATAAAGCTTGAATGTTACAGTTTGTCTAGAATAGATCTGTTAATTTATAACTGAAAACTAAGATTTTTCAGTTGTATCCTTATTTCTGAAGGATCTATATATGAAGAATGCAATTCCGCCTATAAGCACATATGGGAAAATCATTAAATACACGATCCCATCATTTATCCCTTTTGCTGCAGCTTCAGAACCTTCGCTTTCTAAAACAGCTCTACACATTGCGCATTGAGCTTCTGCCAAAGTGGGCATTAAAGCTATTATAAGTAATAAAATTAAAGACTTAAATTTCATTTTGAAGCTTCTTAATTAATTCAGTAGAATTAAAATTTAATAGTAGGGCCACATAAAACAATACACCAAAACTCCTGTAACTGCTACATATAACCATATTGGAAAGGTCCAACGAGCAATTTTAGAATGCTTCTCATACTGACCGCTAAGACCGCTATACATTGTAAATAAAACCAGAGGGATTATAATTGTAGAAAGAACTATATGAGTAATGAGTATAAAAAAGTATACATAACGCAAAATCCCTTCTCCTCCATAAGGCACAGGATCATTACTGATTTTTGAAATTACATAACTCACAAGGAATATGGCAGATAGACCAAAGGCAGTGATCATTACATTCCTATGCATCTTATACTCTTTAATAGTCATTAGAAAGTAACCAACTGTTAACAACATAGCTGTACTCCCGTTTAAAACCGCATGAAAAAAAGGAAAAGTCCCAGATTGTGTTCCAAAGATATTATAACGAATTGGCAGATTCATTAAGACAACAACAAGGATAGGCACCAATATAGAAAGTGCAATAATTATTGGAACAACAATTTTATCGGTCTTAGTTTTTGCCATTTATAATAGTTTTTTAATGTCTTCAATGAGTATATCTATTTGCGGAATTTCCTCACCTTCTAAAACAGATTTTCCTTGCTCTATAGATCCTTTATAATAGATTATTGGGTTACCAAACTTATCTGATCGAGAACGCACATAGCCTTCCTTATCTATAAGGGCAAACATTCCGGAATGTGCAAAGCCTCCAGGAACACTTTCATCTGTATTAGCAAAGATCCCGAATCCTTTATTTGCTAAGGTGTATATCTTTTCTTTTTCCCCGGTTAAAAAATTCCAATTAGGATTATCTATCCCATAATTATCTGCATATTGCTTAAGCACTTCCGGTGTATCATGTTGTGGGTCTATGGATATAGATACAATACCAAAATCCTCGTTATTACCCAATTCCTTTTCAACCCCAACTAAATTCTTATTCATAATAGGGCAAATAGAAGGACAGGTTGTGAAGAAAAACTCTATCACATATACCCTCCCTAAATAATCTTTATTTGAAATTGAATCTCCGTTTTGATTTACAAATTGAAAATCTGGCACTTTTTTGTTTTCACCATACAATTCTATGTACGAAAGTTTCTCAGATTTAGTAAAACCTTTACCAATATTCAATCTATCGTTTTCTACAACTTCATCATTAGTAATTCTATCGATAATTTTTGGGATAAAGATGATCCCAAAAACTAATATTACTAAGGAGATACCTATATAAGATTTGTTATTCATTACTTCTTAGTTAATTTGGAGTTGTACTTTTTCAAGGCTAATCTATATTCCGCCAAGATCACCTTAATATCATCGTTCATCTTATTTCCAAGTTCTGAAACAGATCTTGAATCATACCCATAAAGCATTTCTTCATCTTCCTCGTCCCTACCTCTTAAATTAGAATCTTTATCTATAATAAACACATAAGGGGTTTGAAGGTTTTCATCTAGTTTTAAATTGGTTTTAAAACTATTAAACACATTCTTGATCTCTTCTGGTTCTCCGTAAACAAAACTCCAATAATTAGAATTGGTAATATTATTGAATTCAGCTACAAACTGTTGCGCTTGTGCTTTAGCCTCTTTTGGGAGTATTATAATAAATTGAAAATCGTCGAATTCATAAAATTTTTCCAGGATCTTCTTATCGAGGTTAAAAGTATTCCCTTTTAAAGCATCCAGATCGTTACCAAAAAAAGCCACAATACTAATTTTGTTTTGAAAACTAACGATCGTATCACGATTATTCTCGAGATGATTTATGTCTTTTACGTTTTCAGTAAGAACTGGAAGTTTTGCAAAATTATTTATTCCGGAAGAAAAGAATAAATATGCAACTATGGGCAGTAGGAATAAAACGCCAAGTATTAAAAATTTCTTCATAAATCCGTTTTATTACGGGTTACAAAAGTAAAAAGACGGTTTTAAATAACCGTCTTTTCTTATGCTTTTAACTAAAGTAGAATATTAAAAATCCCAAGCCACATGATTATTTTTATAAACATCGAAGATATAATCTCCTTCTGTCAACAAAATAAACATTAAGTAACATATTAAAAAGAGTGCAGTCCAAACAACTGCCCTACGTAGGCCCGTGCTTTCTCCTTCTAAGTGCATAAATGCCCAAGCAATATAATATGCTTTGTAAAGAGTAAGAATAATGAAGATCCAGTTAAGTAACTTCATTGCAAGGAAAGTTGTGTCTACTAAGAAATCAGGTTTAACGATCCCCAAGAATACCTCTACTGCTGTAACTACAGAAAGTAGGGCAAAAACAAACCAAATTCTTTTGGTATTAGACTCGTGTTTATGTGTAGTGCTATGTGCCATTTTTATTTATTTCAGAATTAAACCAGGTAAAAGAATGTAAATACAAATACCCAAACTAAATCTACAAAGTGCCAGTATAAACCAACCTTTTCTACCATCTCGTAACTTCCTCTTCGCTCGTAAGTTCCTAAGATCACATTAAAGAAAATAATGATGTTAATGATTACTCCAGAGAACACGTGAAATCCGTGAAACCCTGTAATAAAGAAAAAGAAATCTGCAAATAAAGGCGGACCATATTCATTTTCAGTAAGATTAGCTCCTTGTACTACACCAATTGCTTCAGTATTTAATTTCTCAATAGATTCCTCTCTTGAAAGTATAGTTTTTTCGCCATTCTCATCGAACATTTTAGTTCGAATAAGAACATTATCATTGGCTGCAAAACCAGCTTTCACTTCTTCAATAGTATATTCTGGTAAGGTTTCATTATCTGAAAACCAGATCCCGGTATTTCGTTGGTTAGCAACTCTGGTTACAGGTAAATCTGCTACAAAATCTGCAATGGCAACTCGTTCCCCTTCGCCATCTACAAACTGAAGAATATTTCCTCCATTGGTAGTTACGGCACCATATTCACCTTGAATAAAATTCTTCCATTCCCATGCTTGAGAACCTACGAATATTGCTCCTCCAATAATGGTTAAGAACATATACAAGGTAACTTTTCCCTTTTTCATGTGATGTCCGGCATCTACTGCCAACACCATAGTTACAGATGAAAAAATAAGGATAAACGTCATAAACGCCACATAGTACATAGGAGCATCTACTCCATGTAAAAATGGGAAGTGATTAAACACTTCATCGGCAATTGGCCAAGAGTCTATGAATTTAAATCTAGAAAAACCGTAAGCAGCTAAGAATCCTGAAAATGTTAAGGCATCAGAAACGATGAAGAACCACATCATCATTTTACCATAACTAGCCCTTAATGGGTCATTTCCACCGCCCCAGGTTTTACCTTCGGTACCTGTTCTAATAACAGTAGCTTCCATATGAAGAATTTGATTTTATATGATGGGCAAAAATACGCAAATTTATTATCTAAAGAAATATAAAAACACAAACAGGTAAACCCAAAGAATATCCAAGAAGTGCCAGAAGGTGGCACCTAGCTCAATTCCAAGCATTTGACCTTTTTTATAACGTTGTTTAAAATGGTTATAAATTACCACCGAAAGCACTATTAAGCCTGCTGCCAGGTGGGCAAGATGCAATAAAACCACCACGTATATAAACGAAGTAGTAATTGTACTCTCACTTCCTGTAAAATAATAACCAGATGCTATAATTTCTGAAAAGCTTTCAAATTGCAAATCCACGAAGGTAATTCCCAAAGCTAATGTAGTTAATAATAGCACTGTTGCGCTCGTTCTATTTTCCTTAAGCACGGCTCTTTTTGCTAAAATAAAAGTAATGCTACTTAATACGATCACTAGGGTGCTCCAGTATAAGGTTTCCGGTAATTGAAAATCTGTGATCCAATCGGGTCTATTCTTACTTACCACATAAGCACTTGTAATCCCGGCAAACATCATTACCATACTCGCAATCCCAAACCATAACATCATTTTTTTGGCTTTGCCAATTCTATGATCTGTGGTATCCTGTGTTAAATCCATTCTCTTAAAAATTTATCCAATACATAAACTATTTGCAACAGAGTGATATAGGAAACACTCGCAAACATTAATTTTTTCGCAGAAACTGCATCCCTATTCTTGTACAACTTAAATGCATAGTACAACATTCCCAAACCAAGGACTAAAATAATAGCACCGGCATAAGGTGTTAGAAACAATCTACCCGTAACCCCAAAAACAGGAATCAAAGAAACTAAAATTGTCCAAACCGTATACAAGATCACTTGAATTGCTGTACCCTTATCCCTTTTTCCAGTAGGTAGCATAAAGAATCCACCTTTTTTATAATCGTCGAATAACCACCAACCAATAGCCCAAAAATGCGGGAATTGCCAGAAGAATTGAATCATAAAAAGAGTTCCCGGCTCTATGCTGAATTCGTTAGTTGCGGCTACCCACCCCAACATAAATGGAATTGCTCCCGGAAATGCTCCTACGAAAACAGCTAATGGAGTTTTGGTTTTTAACGGAGTATAAACGCTCACATATAAAAAGATACTTATTGCCCCAAACATGGCTGTTTTGGGATTTATAATATAAAGAACAATTAACCCAATAATTGTAAGCGTACTTGCAATTATAAAGGCTGTATTCACAGACATTCTTCCCGCCGGAATTGGCCTGTCCTTGGTACGATCCATCAAAGCATCAAGATCTCGTTCTATTATTTGATTGTAGGCATTAGAAGCCCCAACCATACAATATCCACCAATTGCCAATAACAACACAGTAACAAAATTCACCACTTCTGCTCCCAGAAAATATCCTGCAACCGAAGAGAAAACCACACTTATGGCCAATCGCATTTTTGTGATCTCCTTAAAATCTGTAAGTATCGATATAGAAGGGGTATGTACGCTTGTATTACTCAAAAAAGCAATTTTAAATTTGGGTCAAAGATACTTCTTAATTGGGTTTTAGCAAGAATGTGAAAAAGTTAATTTTCTAAAGAAAACTCTCATGTAAATATATCGCCAGGGCACTTTTAAATAATTAAGAATGGGAAGGTTAGCCTTTATAGTAATTTGTGATATTAGCTATAATTAATGGAGCAATCTAACAGAAATAATTTCAATTTGATAACAGTAACATTATTACTAATATTCATAATACCAGTTAAATATATCTGTTCGCAACCCAACATTAAACCACACCGTGTTTTCTTTAAAGACTAGATCGGTATTTACCTGCGGATCAAAATTTCTATAAATGAGGCTTCCAAAAAGCTTAAGATTAGTTACAGGATTTATAATATATCCTGCTTCCAGTTCAGCAAATAAGGTAGTAGTGGTATTTCCCTGTCCAATTTTTACTCCATCTTCGAATGCCCGGTCGCGTTCATTACGGTAAATATTCCCGCCATAATACCTATCGTCCGACCCATCATCAAAATCGAATCCACGTTTCCCATAGATCAATTTAGCACTTCCAAAAATTCGGTCTCGCCTATATCTGGCAATTCCAATGATCTCCCTAAAATTAGCTCCCCATAAATGCGCCAGCGACTGGTTATTGTGACCATAATTAAGAACCACAGAATTATGCGAATAAGTGTATGGCCTAACCTGATTGTATTCTACCTGCAAATAAAGATCTGGGACATTAAAGGCATCAAAATATTTCACCCCTAACTGATACCCCAACTTATTTTTCCAACTTTGATTTCCTCCAAAGATCTTTTCAGTTGAAAATTCATCGATGATCCATTGCCCATAAAGATTTACCTGATCGCTCAATTTATATTTACCTGTAACCCCAATAATTGCATTACCACCTCTGGCACCAGTTGAAAACTCGATAGATCTATAAAAAATAACAGGATTTAAATAATTTACATCAAAGCCACGACCATTTTCGTTTTGCCAAACCACCGATTCGAACAATCCAAGGTTGAATCTCTTAGTTAAGTTTAAACTTAAATAATGATTTGCCATAAATTTTGTTCTATAAGAACCTTCCTCGACTACCTCTCCCCTCACATCGCGAATAGACATAAAAGTGTTGGTATATTTTAGCTTCCAGAAACTCGTGTTTAATTTGAAATAAGGATACGGACTAGCAATATCGCTCATCAATAAAGAACGGTATCCATCACCTATAAAATTCTTCCCATGCCCAAATTGCACATTAAAAAAATCTGAAACTTTATAGGACAAATATCCTTCAGCAACCGGAAAATCATATCCATCTTCTAAAAATTCCTTTGCTATCCCTCTTCCAGGAACTGTCGCCGGGTTACCACCAAACGGCCCAATACTTTCAGCATATCTATTAAAATAATCTGCAAATCTTCCTTGACTTTCAAATACAACAGTATAAAAGTTAAAGTTCTCGCCCAGTCCTCCCTGAAAAATTGCACCTCGTGTATTATTATAAGTAAATGCCACATCACTTTGAAAATCTTTACCAAGTTGAAGATCCAAAACTAAATCTCCAGTAAACCAGTAATTCTCTCCTTGAAAAGTAACTAAATGCTCATCCCATATTTTCTTGCCAGCCCAAGTACTTCTCTCCTTCCCCTTTTCAAATTCAGAGTCAAAATCGTAATATTTAGAAACTTCGCTATATAAATATGGCTTGGTAGCTGTATGACTGTTGTTGCCAATTCTATTCATTTCAGCATCAAATCTATTATACCTCTCATGAGAGAGCGGAACAAATAAATTACTAGAAGAAACTTTACTTACAAAGGGTTTAGATACAATGTTATCGTATTCTGTAAGTGCATTTGGCTTTTCTACCTGTTTAGATTGTGTAGCAATTGTTGTTTTCTCCTCTGGAGCTACCAATTCATTATATACTAAAGGAATAGGTAGTGGCATTCTAAATTGCGCATATGCCGGCTTCCCATTATATGTAGCCGGAGAAATGGTTGGTAATTCATTAAAGACCCGCTTTATCTCATCTTTTAATTCAGAATAAATAGCATCTACATAAAGAAGTTTGAAAGTCCCCTCTTTGGTTACTTCAAACAACACCACAGCTTCTCCTTTATAATTCTCTTCGGAAACCTTTGCCGGTAACTGAAAGTTTTCAGTCACCAATTTCATCAGGGTGTTTTTAAAACAAGCTTCTTCTGCATTAAAATCCATTTCTGAACATTCCGAAAAAACCGGATAAGTTTCAAATTCAGAAAATCCATCCTGAGAGAAAGTATTGAAGGAAATAAAATATAGAAGTAGAAATCCAAAATATTTCATAGAAGGAGCACAAATGTTATAGTTTGAGACAGTCGAAAGATACCAATTTTTTTATTCTTGCAAATAAAACCAGATTAAACAAAAAAATTCCCAAACTGCTAAGCAATTTGGGAATTCTATATTTCAATTAAGGTATTTAATCCTGTACTTGGAATACAATTGGTAAAGAGTACATAACCCCTACTGGCTTACCTCTCTGTCTACCTGGCTGCATTTTAGGTAAAGAATTTATCACTCTTGCTGCTTCTTGCTCTAACCTTGGGTGTGGAGCACGAGAACGAACATCTGTAATATTACCATTCTTGTCTATTTTAAACTGCACGATCACACGGTTAACTCCCGATAATCCTAATTGACTACCTAGATCTGTATTAAATTTTCTTTGTACAAATTCTTGTACTTTCTCACTCATACATTTCTTACGTTGGTCGTTATTGCTTAAGTTCTCACATCCCGGGTAAATTGGCACGTTTTCAATAACTGCAAATGGAACATCTGCAATCACTTCTTCTACCGGAGCTTCCACAACCTCTTTAACCTCAACAATTTCGTCTTGATTTGTTTCTGTAGACTCAATAATATCTTCCTCTACTTCCTCCTCATCTTCAACAACCTCGATAATTTCTGGTGCTGGTGGTGGTGGTGGTGGTGGTGGTGGTGTGTTCAGAATTTACGTGATCGGAATTTCTTCATCATCTAAATCACCTAGGTCTAATTGACCAAGATTTATATCATCTTTATCGTATGTTTTCCATTCTATAGCTTGCCATGCAATAAATAGGACTAAAATAAGCCCTAGCTGAAGAAAGAGAACGCTACGCTTTGTTAAATCGGCTTTCGGATTTTTCTTGGGTTTCATAATTCGTTACTAATTAATAAGGGTTGCTAAAGTAAAATTTTTTTTCATAAAAATGAATTAATCTTATGTTTTAAGCGCATAAAGAATTTAAATAATCCCAGACAAAAGCCCAACGCCAATAAAACTCCGATACTATTTGCCAGTATATCAGCCCAATCCGGGTCTCGATAATCTGTTAGAGCTCCTTGTAAAACCTCAATTAACATACCAAACAGTATTATTAAAATTGAAATGTTAAAAAAACCCTTAATATTAATAAACTCCTCCTGTTTTTTGAAAATATAATATAAAAACCATAAAATTGCCAAAACAAAATAAGCCCCTAAATGCATCATTTTATCTGTCGGGTCAAAACCTCCCAGGGAGATCTTTCCAAGCTGCATTAAAGACAAGGAAGTGATTAATAGCGTATAAAGTACCGCAATTATAAATAATATTCTAGCCCCCAATAAGTTCCTTGTATTCTTCTGCACTCATTAAACCGTCTATTTCATCTTCATCTGATATCTGGATCTTTACCATCCAACCATCTCCGTAAGGATCTGTATTTACTTTTTCCGGAGTATCTTCAAGACTTTCATTAAACTCAATAATCTCTCCTGCAAGAGGTAATAACAAGTCTGAAACTGTCTTTACAGCTTCTACAGTCCCAAAAACTTCTTCCCGCTCCATGGTCTCTCCTACTGTTTCCACTTCAACATAAACAATATCACCAAGTTCTCCTTGGGCAAAATCTGTAACGCCAATTGTCGCAACATTTCCATCAATTTTCACCCATTCGTGATCTTTGGTGTACTTTAATTCTTGTGGTATATTCATAAACTTATTTTTTTCTAGGTGCACAAAGTTAATTTATTCTTGGGTTTGGTCAAACAGCTATCACTTAATTTCCGAAATTATATCTTAAGGTGATACCTGAACGAATTGTTGTTTGCGGGAACGCAGTAGAAATAGCATATTCAGAGAAAGTATGATCGTAATAAACAAGTGCTGTTAGATTCTTTGAAATCGCATAATCTGCAACAAAATTTATCGCCCAAAGATCTTGTCCCGCTATTACTTGGTTATTATCTAAATCCAAATATCTAATTATGTTTATATTTTTTCTGTAGGCAACATCGGCTTTAAAGTTAAGATCGCTACTTAGCACTCGTTGCTTTCCTCCAAGGTTAGTTACAATCTTAAAGTCCTTTATCCTGTAACCCAAGCCTAAGATATATTCATTCCCTTTAACCTCTGTTAGCAGGTTATTATCGAAACTCAACGACATGGTCCTATCTTTTTTAATTTCAGCTAATATTCTAATTGCCTCTTTAGTTTCCATATCTATACGAACTAAGGGACTAAAAAGCTCTGTTAAATTGATATTTGCAAACAGTAACTTATTCTTGAAATTATTAGCCTGATTAAATTCAAAAGGATCGTTTGGGTTATAATCTAAATTAGATTGAAACTGATTGATAGTATATCCAGCACGATATCCATGACTTAAAGAGAACCTTTTAAAATTCTTTTTAAACCAATCCAATCGCATTAAGCCTGTATATTTAACATCCCAGTTTGGAATTGGCACATCTCTAAAAGCCCCTAGTTTTACTGAAGATGAGCTTTGTCCTGTATATGCTGCGATAAATGCCGGTAATAACACCGCTTGATTCGTCTTCCCATAACCAACAGGATACCCATCTTCATCTACATCATTTAGATCTCGACCATTCTCTGATGCCAGTCGCTGCGCAACCTCCAATCTATTAGTTCTGAAATTTTCAAAGGTCTCTGAAAATTCCGAATCATTCTTATCGAAAGCACTTTTAATTAGCACTGTAGAAATATTGAAATTCCCAAAATTATAAGGGCTTAAGGATTGGTATTCTAAACTGCTGGGGCTAATTCTATAATTCTCATTATAAGTTTCTGAATATATTCTGCTGGCATTTAGATCTATTGTTAGATCGGGAATAAAACTTACCGAAGCTTGCATATCCAACTGCTTATTTTGAACCGAAGTATATTGTTGATTGAATTCCTGATAAAGAGTTAAATATCCATTTCTAGCGGCTATTCCTCTTACATCACTCTGGCTTCCAAAAGTAAAGCCTGTGGTAGGTCTTAAGGTCCCCCAAAATCCTATACTCGGAGTATAACCCGGCAAAAAGATCCCTCTATTTTCTCTGTATGTTAATTGCACCCTCTTTATGGCAGTAACCAATCCTAGCACAGTATTATATGCTTTATCAGATTTAGGTTGATTTGCTTTCTCCTCTTCCTTTGTGGCACCAGGAGATGTAGGCACTGCAGCACTTCTAGCTTTAATAGAATTAGCCGAAGACTTTTTAGGCACAAGACCTAAATACTTATATAAACCTTGCATATCCAAATTTGCATTGATTTGATGAATGCTGGAATTCTGTACAGAATTTCCTAAGTCTGGAATATCCTCTAATTGCGCGAAGATCTGAGACCCTCTCTGCCATTGAAAATCTCCGGTATAGGAGTAGGTAGTTTTTATGAATTCTAAGACTGGGATCTTAGCAAATGGTAATTCATAATTTACTTGTAAGGATTGGAAATGCTGATTAGGAGTTCCTATCTCAAAAAAGTTGTCCCAAATACCAATGCTGTTGTCCACAAAATTATCTTCAGTAAAGTAATTTCTAACCAATCTATTGTTGGTAGCATTAAAACTGAATTGTAGAGACTTTGTTAAATTATAATTCACACGATATTGCCAATCGAACATAAAATTTCGTTGGTATAATGTCGGGATACCAATATCACCCTCATTAATGGTCAACTCCCTGAATTTTTGCTCGTTATATTGTCTAAAAATATTAGATCCTAAGGAAATATTAGTTGGTAACAAATTCACATTGAAATCTTTCACTAATGAATAATAATCACTACTATCTAAAGCGGTTATATTTTTGAACGGCTCCAAAGTTAAAGGTGCAAATCCGTAATCGTAAGTTGCTCCAACACGAACATTTTGGCTCAAGGCATCTTCAATTTCAAAATCTCGATGATCTATTTGATTGTAGGAAGTAGAAAATGCGAAATTCTCGACATCATAAGGCATAGGTTTACTATCCCCTACTCGTTCCTTACGCAAACCAATAACATTCACACTTTGCCTTTTGGTGTAAGCTTCAGATTGTTCTTTAACTCGACCTCTTTCCAGTGGATCTGTGATCTCATCTAATCTCGTTTGCAGCTCCAAATCTAAAAACTCCTGATCGTATTTAGGAGTGATCAACTCTTCTCCTCTACTATAATTAAAAGGAATTTTCACTCCCCATTTTTGAGGTAATAATTGACCCACATTCACATTTGTTACCACATCATACTGCTGAAGATCTTCCCTACTTCTCTGATTGGGACCTTCTTCCAAGGCGCCAAATCCTATAGTGCTTTTCCTACCTGTTGCAGATATGGTAGCAAAATCGGCGATATTGGTATCCATATTCACAATGGCTGCCCAACCTCCTTGATTATCCAGATCGGACAATCGCAATTCGTTAAACCATACTTCCCCGCAAATATCGGATGCTGAATTTTCTGGGCTTCCATTCTTAACACCCAGCATTAATAATCTTACATTTCCAAAACTCGGATTTCCTTTTACTCCAATCCTCAGTTGCCCTACCTCGTATGGCTCATTAGAATCTACAAGATCTAAATCTTCATTGAAATAATTTAATTGGGATGGTATTAAAGATGGATCACCTAAAACTTTGGTTTTTACCTGTTGTAATAGATCTAGCCGTAATAAAAGTCTGTTGGCGGCTGGCCATATCTCATCTGCACTGGTTGCTCCCGGTAAGGTAGCGGTAAGAGGAACTTCAATTTGGTAATAGTTATCGGTGAAATCGGTTCCAATTCTCACAAATGCTACTAACTGTCCATCTTTTAAAGCAACTTCATTCACAAAAGATTCGGCATGTAAAAACATTTCCAAATTCTTATACTGTCGCATGTCTACTTGAAAATTCTTATATACAGCACGAGCATCCTGTGGTTCTAGATCACAAGTTCTAATAGATAGCGATTGTTCATTTTGGCGAATATTGGTGTTGTTATTAAACAACTCCTCGCGGTTCACTCCCGGAGGCAACACATAAGGTACTGGCTCTCGATTTTCATTTTCTTCTATATTCACCGCAGAAACCTCGAATAGAGTCCCTGATTCTATAGGCTGCCCTGGCGTATCAGGATCTAAACTCTGATTGTATCTTCTATAATCTCCCCGCACCAGATCCATAGTCCCAAATCTTAAAACAGTTTCTTGTGCAAAGTCGGACAGAAAAAGTCTCATAAAACGTATCGATCTAAAATCGGCGATACCTCCTTTGGTTTCGGTTGGCTCAAAAATTGGCACTTTAAACTGGATCCATCTCACCGGGATATCCTGCCCATTTGGTAAAGGAGCATCCAATTCCCGCACATCTGCAATGTAAGGGCTATTGGTAGCATTCATTCCAGGAAAGATCTTTACATCGTATTGGAAATAACTATTAATAGTATTCATTGTGTTATCCCTGTTAAGATCCTCTGTTGTTGGCAAAGTGGTATTTCCTCTATTGGTATCACTTAATTCTGTTGGGGAATTCCCTTGGATTCCATTATAACTCCTATAACGATCTACAATACTTCCGGTTCTATTCAAAAAGTATTCGTAATTATCTGCAGATGGATCGGGTAAATTTCCAAAAGCAGTAAATTTTAAAGCTTCTTCAGCATCACCTAAACCATCAAAACCTGTATCCTGATTAATACGTTCCTGACCTTGGGAATCGAATGCATATATTAAAGATTGATCTGCAGGAACTTTTCCAAATACAGAGCTAACTGTATTTTGAGTCCCACCATCCTTTGGAAGTCCGTTTTCGTATTGCTTTCTTCCGTCTTTAAGTACATCTTCAGAAATATTTCCCAAGTTAAAACTGATAGTTCCTCCTGTATTCCCGGCATTTTCAGCATAAATAAAAGGATCCATCATCCAGAATTCTATAAATTCCACATTGGATTGCTCAAAATTGGTAGAGGTAATTGCTCTGGAAATACCTGCAAAATTCTCTTTTGGGTTAGCTAATGTATTCCCTCCTGCTGCTGCAGGATTAAAATTGTAGGGTCCACGAACAGATGGAGAAAACGTAAGGTCCAGTGTATAGATCACCTGTGGTTGTCCCTGGATCACATCTGTATTTGGGAATATTTCATTTAGAAAAACTCTTCTCGTTGCGAAACCGGAAAGGTCGGCATCAGTAATTCCTGACGGTCTCCTACTACTATAGAATATTGGATCTACCGTATACCATGACAAATTAGCCCTTTTATAGCCAGATGCCAGATCCCCATTTCCTAACTCTCCACCAAAATCCAATGGCACACTGGATAGCTCCCAACTCAATGGATTATTAATAGAGATGGATGTTTGCGAGGCCTCAAAATCGTCTATATAGGTTGTTGCTTTTTGATCGAATGCATTTACTTGTGGTGCTCCCGGCTGCAAATAGGCAAATTCTCCACGAATAGAGAAATTAGAAGGAACATCTGTATCTATATTTGGCAACTTATTTACCAATCTGGTTAAAAATGGCACTTCTGTACTATAATTAGCATTTAAACCATAAATAGAATTGTTAACCGGCTCGTAACTGTAATTTGCTTTTTGGGTTAACGGACGTTCTTTTAAATTTAAAAATGTTCCTCCTACAAGTAATTTATCATTGAACTGGTGTTCAATATTAATTCCTGTAAACCTTTTTGATTGCTGTCCGAATAAGGCATTGTTTTCTGTAGAAACCTGAATTGGAATATCGGAAGCCAATAATGCGTCGTCTATAATTTGCACTCTCCCCAACTGATAATTCACAACATAATCTACTCCTTCTTGTAAAACTCTTCCCCCGGCAGTAACGGTCACCGAGCCTTGCGGTAAATTGAAACCAACCGGAATTCCATCTACCTGAGATGATTTATACCTCCCTTTTAACTGAAATTTATTCTTATCGGCATCTTCTTGTTCTGCCTGGATCTTAGTAGTACGATATAATGATCTAAAGACATACTCTCGTTGATTATCGTTATAAGTTTGCGGCAAAGTATAATCCTCACCTCCACCGTTAGGAGTATTGTCGAGTTTATCAAACAAGTATTCTCCAAATGGTTCTACCGTGGTGAAAATTACCAGCCCGTTTTGTGGATTAATTGTAATACCGGGCACATAATCAAAGAATCCATCTCCTCCGTTCACCGGATCATTGTTCGTATTTAATTTATCTAAATTAAATACCCGCAATAGTGTAGTTTCTGCAACATCCTCGGGTAATGGTACTGCAGATCCTTGTGCCGGAGACAAATAATTTTGTGGCTGCGGATCTGTATATAAAATATTCAGTCTGAAGTCATTTGGCTCTAATTGATAGGCACCCAAGGCATAGATGTTTTTCATCATAAGGTCCCACACAGGCTCACTAACATTGGTAACAGTACTTTTTAATAATTTAACCACCAAATTCTGATTAATTCTCGCACCATCTGCACTAGCTTGGGTATTTGCATCTACCCCATCGTTGGCAAATTCTCCAACCTGATACACTTGCCCACCAACCGTATATTGAAAAGAAACCCCTAAAACCTCATCGTTACTCAGTCTTTGATTAAGGCTTATATACCCAAGTTTTTGGTCATAAGTAAATTCATTAGGCTTAAGTTGTCTGGCATTTTCAAGCTTTGCATAATCCTCACCTTCAGAAACAGTAACGCCACCAAAACCACTCTGTACTGTTGAAATATCCCTGATCGCGGAAGTTAAAATAGACTCTCCTGGTCCCGTTATTCCAAATGGGTTAAAATCGTTGTTTGTGTTATTAGGAAAGGTTCCGGGTGGTCTGTTAAAAAACCCGCCTGGAGGATTGTTTAATCCGATGTTCCCGGGGATATTTGTTTCTCCAAGATCCTGGATAGCAACAATATTTCGGGCATCATTTAAATTCTGAATATTATTAGTTCGGTTTGTCACCCAAACCTGAATCCTTTGAATTTGAATATTACTATTAATAAAAGGATAATTTTTAAGCGCTTCGTTGTAGTTATCTCTAAAGTAATGAGCTAAGAAAAAGTGCCTGTCCTGATCGTAATCTATTGCGAATTTCTCAAATTCTTCAACCGTGGCACCACCTTCAACATTTACTGTTCTACGCTCCGATTTTTGTTCAGAAAAAACACCGGTAACTCTGGTTTTTCCAAATTGCAATTCGGTTTTAAATCCGAATAAGCTCTGCGCTCCTTGAATTAAAGCACTATTAAGTGGCATATTTACATTCCCAATTTCAATCTTTTGCACAATATCATCCTCGTTGGGAGTATATTCCAACTTCAACTGATTTTGAAAATCGAAAGTAGATTCGGTATCATAATTAGCGATCACCTTTAATTTTGTTCCAACATTTCCAAGTAAGCTAAGCTGGATCCTTTGATCGAAATCGAAGGTAAGATTACTTCTATTCCTTGGCGAAAATGCGGGATTATCTTGCTTGGTGTACAGCAATCCCAGATCCATAGCAACACTACCTTGAGGCACCACTTCTATTTCCTTTCCTCCAAAAACACTTTCAAAAAAACCGGAATTCACATAATAACTTGGCAAAAGATCTTGTTGGGCTTCAGGATCTCCTTCTCTGTTTTCTGAAATTGCATTATTCTTCTCCTTAAAATAATTACGGATCTCCTCTTGAATTACCAATTCCTGATATTCGTCTGGAGTAAGAATTAAGGGTATAGATAAATTGTAAGACCCCAATTTTTCTGTGTATATGTACCTATTTAGAATAGGATCATATTCATAACCAGCCACAATACTGGCAGGGTTTGGCAAAGACAACGTACCGGTTGCATAACCCGTATGGGTAGAATCCTGTGCTACAGGTGTGTCTTGCGCATATAAACTTGGTGAAGAGACAAATAACCAGAAAATCCCAAATAGAGATATTAGTTGCAGTTTCAAGTAATTATTCCTCAAGATTAGTTAGTATGAAATTATAAATTCTTTAATGCCAATTTTATTATTGCTTCTACGGAAGGGTCCTCTGTAGAATCTTTCATAATGCGGTCTACCACCTTTTCGGCTGGTTTTCTCGCAAAACCTAAAGTCTCTAAAGCAGATAACGCTTCTTCCTTGTTTGTATTGCTTTGTGAGATAAAAACTTCCCCTTCCCCAAAGACTTTTAAAACCTTATCCTTTAAGTCTAAAATTACACGTTGTGCGGTTTTTACTCCAATCCCTTTAATACTTTGCACAGTCGCCGCATCTCCGGATGCTATTGCATCCATAATTTGTTTAGGATCTAAGGAAGACAACATCGTACGAGCCGTACTTGCCCCAATTCCAGACACCGAGATCAATAATCTAAAAAGTTCCCTTTCAGATTTCTCCATAAAACCAAATAAGGTGTGAGAGTCTTCTTTTACCTGTAAATGTGTGAATATGCTTATGGCTTCTGAAGCATTTCTAAGCAACGCAAAAGTGTGTAAAGAAATGTGTAAAAAATATCCTACGCCATTGCAGTCTACTACAACATACGTTGGATTTTTCTCTATTAACTGCCCTTTAAGGTGATGAATCATGTAATTTTCGAATGTTAATATCCAAATGTACTAAAATAATACAGAGCTCCAAGTCTTTAAAAGACCTGAAAACACTGCTATTTTGCCATTTTACTTTTTTTTTCTTTTTCTTGGGCATCCACAACCGCAACGGCTGCCATATTCACTATCTCCTCTACACTTGCTCCAAGCTGTAAAATGTGAACGGGTTTATTCATCCCCATCATAATTGGACCAATAGAGTCGGCGTTATTCATTTCCTTTAAAAGTTTGTAGGTACCATTTGCCGATTCCAAATTAGGATATATCAAAGTATTCACTTTCTTTCCCACCAATTTAGAAAAGGGAAATTTACTTTGAAGCATCTCCTTATTTAAAGCAAAATCTGTTTGTATCTCTCCATCTACTATAAGTTCCGGATTGGATCTATGCAATATCGATACTGCTTGTTTTACTTTTCTGGCTCGCTCATTTTTAGAGGATCCAAAATTGGCATAGGAGATCATAGCTATAACCGGTTCCATCCCGAATAATTTTACGGTTTTAGCTGTCATCATTGCTATTTTCGCAAGATCTGTAGCAGAAGGATCAATATTTATTGAGGTGTCACTTATAAAAAGTGGTCCTCTGGAAGTATTCATTAAGTTAGTCGCTGCAATTCTATCTACTCCTTTTGCCATTCCAATTAGTTCTAACATTGGTTTTACAACTGTAGGATACGCTCTGGAATATCCGGATAAAAGTGCATCAGCATCTCCTTCATTCACCATCATCGCTGCAAAATAATTTCGCTCGCGCATTAAATTTTGTGCATCGTATTTGGTAACCCCATTTCTATAACGCGTTTTCCAATAAACATCTGCATAACCTTCTCTACGAACTTTCTCCTCATCAGATTTTGGATCGATGATAGTTACAAGATCTTCATCAAAATCTATTTCATTCATCAATTCAAGAATCACATCTTTTCTACCCAAAAGAATTGGAATAGCAATTCCTTCTTCTTGAGTGATCTGTGCTGCTTTAAGAACATCTAACTGATCTGCTTCGGCAAAAACCACCTTCTTAGGGTTCATTTTTGCGCGATTCATCAACAAACGGGAAACTTTATTATCGTTCCCCATTCTATTTAACAGCTCCTCCTCATATTTTTCCCAATCCAAGATTGGATTCTTTGCTACCCCACTCTCCATTGCAGCTTTAGCTACTGCCGGTGGAACGCGTGCAATTAATCGAGGATCAAAAGGTTTTGGGATGATATATTCCGGACCAAAATTCAATTTTGTCTCACCATATGCAATATTTACCTGCTCTGGCACCGGTTCTTTGGCCATTTCGGCCAAGGCTTTAACAGCAGCCATTTTCATAGCTTCGTTAATTTTGGTAGCACGAACATCTAAAGCTCCTCTAAAAATGAATGGAAATCCTAGTACATTATTCACCTGGTTAGGATGGTCACTACGACCGGTTGCCATTATAAGATCTTTACGTGTAGATACAGCAAGGTCATATTCGATTTCCGGATCTGGATTTGCCATGGCGAATACAATTGGACGTTTAGCCATGCTTTTTAGCATTTCCGGCTCTACAATATTGGCTATAGAAAGACCTACAAAGACATCGGCATCTTTCATTGCCTCTTTAAGAGTGTCTATTTTTCTTTTGGTAGCAAATTCAAGTTTTTCAACAGATAAATTAGGCCTATCTGCTCGAATAACTCCCTTGCTATCCAACATCACAATATTTTCAGCTTTTGCTCCGAAAGCTTTATATAGTTTGGTACATGATACGGCCGCAGCTCCTGCCCCGCTTATCACTATTTTAACTTTTTCAATCTTCTTTTTGGCTATTTCCAAGGCGTTTAAGAGAGCCGCTGCCGATATAATTGCGGTTCCATGCTGATCGTCGTGCATTACTGGAATATCAAGCTCTTCTTTTAAACGACGCTCAATTTCAAACGCTTCCGGAGCCTTGATATCTTCCAGATTGATCCCGCCAAAAGTGGGAGCTATATTTTTTACTGTTTGAATAAAGGATTCTACATCTTTGGTATCTACTTCGATGTCAAATACATCTATATCAGCAAAAATCTTGAAAAGCAAACCTTTTCCTTCCATCACAGGTTTTGATGCTAACGGCCCGATGTCACCAAGTCCTAGCACCGCGGTTCCATTAGAGATCACGGCAACCAAATTGCCTTTAGCAGTATATTTATAAGCGTTTTCTTTATCTTTTTCTATTTCTAAACAGGGAATAGCTACACCCGGAGAATATGCTAAAGAAAGATCTCTTTGCGTTGCATATTTCTTGGTCGGAACAACCTCTATTTTTCCCGGTTTTGGCTTTGCATGATAAACCAGTGCCTCTCTTCTCTTGCTATCCTTACTCATAATATTAAATTTTCGGCGGAAACACAAATGTAACATTCGTACCTAGCTTGAAGAAAATTAATCTTTCAAAAATTTAATATTCCTCTTTAAACCTTCAAAGTTGGTTCTCTTTACAGCCGATTTTCGAAAAATCTCATTAAAAGTTTCTTTTGTAAGTTCTTCCCAATCTTTCCGGTCATAATCCAAAACTTGTGGATTTGGGTCGAATAGTGGTTCATTATGAGATTTTGAGTATTTATTCCAAGGGCAAACATCCTGACATATATCACAGCCGAACATCCAATCATCAAATTGCCCTTTATAGGAGTTTGGCAGTTCATTCTTTAATTCTATAGTAAAGTAGGAGATGCATTTACTGCCGTCTACCTTATAGGGTTCTACTATAGCCTGAGTTGGGCAAGCATCTATACATGCCGTACAACTCCCACAATGATCTGTTACCGGAAGATCATATTCCAATTCGAGGTCTACGATGAGTTCTGCGATAAAATAGAAAGAACCCACTTGCTTGGTTAAGAGATTGGAATTCTTCCCTATCCAGCCTAATCCGCTTTTGGCTGCCCAAGCTTTATCCAACACAGGTGCCGAATCTACAAAAGCGCGACCATCTACCGCACCTATTTCATCTTGTATAAATTGTAATAAATGCTTGAGCTTCTCTTTAATTACAAAATGATAATCGGTGCCGTAGGCATATTTACTGATCTTGTAAGAATCGTTATTTTGAAATTCTGAAGGATAATAATTAAGCAATAAAGAGATCACGCTTTTGGAGCCATCTACTAGTTTTGTAGGGTCCAGCCTTTTGTCGAAATGATTTTCCATGTAACTCATTTCGCCATGCATATTCTGATTTAGCCAATTTTCCAATCTTGGAGCTTCCTGCTCTAAAAATTCGGCTTTGGAAATCCCGCAAGACATAAAGCCGAGACGTTTGGCTTCGGCTTTTATGAGTTGAGTATATTCTGTCTTTGCTTTCAATGAAATTATATTGATTGACTAAAAGTATATAAAAAAACGGATGCATTTATGCATCCGCTTTTAATCAGTCCTAACGATTTATATTTCCGGCCGTTCAATTCAATGGAGAATGATGCTCGTGAACTATTTTCCATTCACCTTTTGTCTTAACAAATAACAAGGTTATTTGATTATTAACAATAACAAGATCATCTCCAAACATTAAATGAAAATCTGAGTGAAAGGTAACATTAGCTACATTCCCATAATAGACAGCAACTTTCAAATCCAAGGCATCAAGTTTTATTACTTTGGTTACTAATTCACCAAAAAGATATCGCTCATAAACTTCATTTGCTTCACCGCCATTTCTTGGTTCTCCATTCTTGAATTCGGTAAACTTTGGCCCATAAGCATGAAAAGAGATGAGAAGATCCAAATCGCCGTCTATAATACTCTGTGTAACGGCTTCTAAGGTTTCTATGACCTCTTGCTCTGCTTGCGGAAAAGCTTGGGAAGTTACTGACGAACCTTTGGATACAGATGAAATCTTGGATGAAGATAAATCTTGGGTTACCAATTCTGATTCTTGACCATTGTCCTCATTATCTGAACACCCGTATAAAAAGAAAAAGGACGTTAGAATTACTGTAAATACTAGTTTGGTTTTCATAATATATATTTAATTGGTTAATATTCTTGACTATAAATTGAATTATATTATAGGTTTAAAATTTAAAAGCACTTATTTTTATCAAGGCTCAAAGCTTTGCCTTTTTGACGTAGTATATTTTAAGGTCTTGCCTCTAAAATTAAATTGAAAGGTGTTTCTGTAGCACGTCTAAAATGATTGAAACCAGCATTTAATGCCACATCACGCAAACGTTTTTCACCTGCTTGAGCGCCTAATGCTAAACCTACTTCTTGACTCATAGAACTGGGTGTACACAATAGTGTTGAAAACGAGTAAAACGCTCTACTAACAGGGTTTATATTGTCTTTTAAAGTGTCGTTGGCAAACGGCTCCACAATCATACAGGTACCATCTGGTTTTAAAGATTTCTTTACGTGAACACTTGCGCCTACTGGGTCTCCCATATCGTGTAAACAATCAAAGAAGGTAACAAGGTCATAATCACTTCCAGGAAAGTCTTTGGCGGTTGCTACTTTAAACGAAATATTATCTAGACCAGAATCTTTTGCGTGCAAAACGGCATGATCTATAGACCCTTGATGAAAATCGAAACCAACAAACTCTGAATTAGGAAATGCCTTTGCCATCATCATTGTAGAAGCGGCATGACCACATCCTACATCTGCCACTTTTCCACCTTTTTCTAATTTTTCTACTACTCCATCAAGAGACGGTAACCAGTTTTGAACCAGATTTGTAGCATATGATGGTCTAAAGAATTTTTCTGTACCACAAAACAAACAACTATGATGATCTCCCCAAGAAACCCCTTCTCCAGATTTAAAAGCTTTTTCCATAATTGGAACATCATGATACATGGATGATATAGCAAAATAGGCTCCTGTCATTAGCACAGGACTATCAGAATTACTAAATACAAAAGCTTGTTCAGGCGATAAAGAAAATGTTTCGTTGCCATCATCATATTCTATATAACCTGATGCTGCATGTGCAGATAACCATTCTCTTAAATAGCGTTCGTTTACACCCGCAGTTTTGGCAAGTTCAACTGAAGTTATACTCCCTTTTGCTTCCATAGCTTTATATATTCCAAGTTTATCACCTATGATGATAAGTGGTCCAATAGCCGCTGCTCCCATTTCAGTAACCATTTTACCTAGCAAGGTATTCAGTTTGCTTTCGTTGATTTCCATGATAATAAAATTTTAAGTTTAGTTAACGAAGGCAAGCTAGCAATAGGGGAAAGAGATAACTTTCACTATTTTATTATTATGTATAACTATTTATGAAAGTCCATAAATGACTAGCACTATATTATCAAAAAAAAACAATTAAAAAGGAGTTAACTAGTTGATTTTTAGCTATTTGTGTATTGCGCTGGGAGGGTGACCAAATTCTTCTTTAAAGGCACGACTAAACCATGATGGATCGTTAAAACCGACTTCATAAGCAATTTCTGAAATAGATTTATCTGTAGTTTGAATGAGGTCTTTTGCTTTTTCTAGTCGCACAGAACGAATATAAACAGCGGTAGATTTTCCCGTTATAGCTTTTAGTTTTCTATAAATTTGGGATTCGCTCAAACTCATTTTTTGTGCAACATGCCTCGACCCTAAGTTTGGATTGTCTATATTACTTTGAATAATTTGAATTAGCTTTTGAAGAAATTTCGTTTCAGGAGTACTTTCTGTTGAATCTAAAATTTGAGAGAATTTATTTTTAGCTAAAGCTTGAGTTATTCGCTTGCGCAAAAGTATAAGTTGGTCTAATCTCGTTAGTAATTCGGCTTTTATAAAAGGTTTGGTTAAATACGCATCTGCACCATGTTTCAAACCTTTTAGTCGGTCTTTTTCTAAAGTTTTTGCCGTGAGCATAATAACGGGAATGTGATCAGTTCGATCGTCTGTTTTTAATGTTTTGCAAACCTCAAAACCATCTTGTCCAGGCATCATGATATCGCTAATAATAATATCAGGAATTTTGTCGAACGCCATTTCTAATCCTAAATCACCATTGGCAGCAAATAGACAATGGTACTTATTCTGTAAACAAAGTTTTAAATAATAGGCTACATCTTTATTATCTTCAATAATTAAAGCTTTTGGTAAATTGATATCACCATCAAATAGTTGCAAGGACCATTCTTGCTCAACATTTACATCCTCAACTAAATTAACTAAACCAATAATATTTTTCGTTGAGGTTACCGCATTTCGAGTTATAGGGATTGCTACTACAAACTCAGACCCTTTTCCTTCGGTACTTTTTGCACTAATGGTCCCTTTCATGAGTTTGACTAATTCTTGAGTCAAAGCCAAGCCAATTCCAATCCCCTTTCCAATTTTTGAATATGAATTTTCAACTTGGTAAAATCTGTCAAAAATATGAGGCAATGCCTTTTTAGGGATGCCTACTCCATAATCTTTTACTTTAATTACAAGCCATGTATCTTCATTTACAGCTTCGGTTTTCACATGAAAAATTATTTTTTCACCAGGATGGGAAAATTTAATGGCGTTGGAAAGTAAATTAGAAACTATAATTTGCAAATTCCCATCATCAAAATCCATATTAAGACTTTCAGTTTCAAAATACATAGTAAGGTCAATATTGGAGACTTTAGCTAAAGATTGAAAACTTTCGCAGATATATTTTAAAAAAGGAACTACATCTGCCTGAATTAGATTTAACTCCATAGTACCACTTTCTGCTTTACTGAGGCCTAAAAGCTGATTAACAAGCATTAGTAAATCCTTCCCATTACGTTCAATTATAATTATTCCTTCATTTGCGGTCTTATAGTTTTGTGCTTCAAGGTCCTCTTTAATGGTGTCCGCTAAACCTAGTATTACCGTGAGTGGTGTTCTAAATTCGTGTGTGATATTAGTATATAATTTACTTTTTAATGTATTGAGGTCTTTTAATTTGTTGCGCTCTGCAATGGCCAATTTTTTAGACAATTGGAAATTATAGAACAGATAAGACAAGTATCCTAAAACTAGTGCATATAAAACATAAGCCCACCATGTGGCCAAGAGTGGAGGTAAAATCTTTAAATTCATTTCTAAAGGGGGTTGATCCCATTCTTTGCCACGTGAAAAGCCATTAACTTGAAGAGTATAACTTCCAGATGGCAGATTTAAAAATTGAATCTCGGTGTCGTCAAGCATATTCCATTCATCATTAGGTAAAAGCTTATAACCATATTTTATGTTTTTTTGAAGACGATAATCTATCGTAGAGAATTGTAGATAAAATGGAAACTGTTTTTGCTTAAACTCCAGGGCTCTTGTTTGAAATAGTGAGTTTGTTAGAACATCATTAGAAGGTCTAATTATTTGGTCTTTTATTTTCAATTGAGAAAAATAAAGAGGCTTAGGCTTATCCACATCTATAAGATCTTCAGGGTGAAAATAGGTAACACCTCCTATGCCTCCCATATATATTACGCCATCTGAATCTCTAAACCTGGCATGAATATCGAACTCTTTACTCTGTATACCATCTGCAACATCATAATGAGAAAAATTTTCGTTTTCTGGATTAAATTTAATGAGTCCATCATTGGTACCTAGCCAAAGATTTCCATTATCATCATCTTGAACACTATAAACAACCGCATTTGGAAATTGGTCTTGCTCCTTCCAGGATTCAAATTCATTATTTCCTAAAAAGAGGTTCAAGCCATGTCTTGTTGCAACCCAAATACGTTGTTTTTTATCAATTAATATATCATAAACGGAATTATGGGAAATTGTTCTTTTTGAGTCAGGATCTCTAAAGAAATTTTCAAACTTTGGGTTCTCATAATTAGCATTGGAAAAACCAAGTTTAGTTAGACCGCCTTGAGAACCAATCCAAATATTATTTTCGCTATCTACTTCTAAGCAAGCTGTAAAATCATTTTTAAGAGAATTCTGATTACCACTTTCATTTCGATATTGAACTATTGTGACATTTGCATTGGTATCCATTTCGAGTCTGAAAATACCATGTCCAAATGTAGCTCCCCAAAGGTTATTCTCATTATCTAAGGCCAAATCCTTCAGGAAATCTCCATTAATGCTGTTGATTTTCTCTGGGTCATGGTGAAATACCGCAAATTTGGGATTGTTAGGATTGAAATTTTTTAAATCTAACATATTAAGTCCTCTTGTAGTAGCCAACCACAATCTTTGATTTTTTTCATCTTTAATAATTGCCCTGACTACAGAACCAGAGATACTCCTTGGATTTTTCTCATCATCAGTTAAATGGTAAACCTTACCATTTCTTATCAGGTTTAGTCCACCATCTGAAGTCCCAACCCATAGATCTTTTCCATCCTTAAAAATGGAAAATATGACATTGTCATTAAGTAAATGCCTCCCTCGTTGGTCTTTGGATATATTTTTAAAATAAGGTTGGCTAAAATTTACTAAGTTTAAAGAATTGGCTGTGCCAACAAGTAAAACTTTATTAGAAAGCTTTAGCAATGCTTGAACTGTATTATTGCTCAATCCATTAGTGTCTTTTCCTAAATATTGAATCTTCTTTAATACTTTTTTTTGCTTCCAATTAAAAAGGTAAAGACCATTTCCCGTACCAATCCAAACAGTTTCAGAATCTTGTTGCAAAAAAGCAAGGACATGTTTTGTTTTAAAAATTCCTGATTCTTCAAGCTCAATTAAATCTGTTGTCTTATTCTTAAAGTCATATATAAAAAACCCGTAATCACTTCCAATAAGCAGATGTCGTCCTGTATTAAATAAGGATTGTACATTACCTTTTGCTCCTGTTTCGATATTCTCTTGAAATGTTTCGGGATTCTTTATATTAAGTTTATATAGCCTTCCCTCAAATCCACCTGCCCATAAAGTGCCTTGTTTATCATGTAACAATGCGCTTAATGGTTGATTATGTAAATAGTTGGTTTGTACTATAGTATCATCCTTATATACCAATTTGTGTAAACCCGAAATACGCGATGCCACCCAAATAGATCCTTCACTATCTAGTGTTAAAGCAGAAATTATTTCATTTTCATCATTTGTACTTTCTAATTTAATTCGGTGAAAAACATCCTTGTTTGTATCATACCTATTTAATCCATTCCCTATAGTACCAACCCAGATATTCCCATTAGTATCTTCAAGTAATTTATTGGTTAGATTTCCTGAAATTGTTGTAGACTCTGATTCGGTGTGTTTAAAATGTTTGAATTCATTTCCATCAAATCTATTTAACCCGTCTTGTGTAGCAATCCATACAAAACCAGATTTATCAAGTAAAAGATCATTTGTTGAAACTTGTGATAGTCCATCTTCTAATGTGAAGTGCTTAATGCTATATGAATTTTTATTAGGCTGACCAAAAGCTGAAGAAAATGATAGGGTAATTATACAGAAACATAATTGAACAAAAATTTGCTTTGAGTTTCTTAAATTATAAATATTACAATCAATAAGCATCTCATTGTCAATTAAATAGTACAAATTAAAGTTAGTGATTTTTTTAAATAGAAGCTTTAATTCTTAACTTTCTAATCCATATTTATGTTTTAAGAAAAAGAGAAAACCGAGGCTTTTGGCTTCGGTTTTTAGTTGTTTAGAATATTTTGATCTTGGTGAGGTTATCTCTATCTATTTTGGAATGTCAAAACAGCATTTTTCGGCTTCAAAGTAATTAATGGCAAAATTTCTATGAGGGTCGATTTTTCTTCAATTTTATAGTTCCCAACCATTTCAGCAACTGCTAAGATCATTTCGAACATTGCAAAGTTATTACCTATACACTTTCTTGGACCTGCACCAAATGGGGCATAAAAAGGAGTATGTAAATAAGGGTCGGTTTCAGAGAATCGTTCAGGATCGAATTTCTCTGGCTCTACCCAATGAGCTTTATGCTTATGGATCTCGTGAAAAGAGAATAATAAATTAGAACCTTTTGGGATCTTAGTGCCTTCAAATTCATCATCTTCTTTATTGATACGATCTATAAAATAGGCCGGCGGATATAATCGCATGGTCTCCTCAACCACTTTTTTGGTATAACCACAAGCTTGAATGAATTCCATTAAAGAATGAGTTTCCTTTTTTGCTTTTTGAACTTCCTCTAAGATTATATCTTGAGATTCCTGATTTCTAGCCAAAAGTTGAGCTGCAAATGTGAGTGCATTCGAAGTGGTTTCATGACCTGCAGTAAACAAGATCAAGATCTCATCTATTAATTGCTCTTCCTCCATTTCATTTCCATCTTCATATCGGGCATCTAATAGCATATCCAAAAGATCATTCTCCCTAATGCCACTTGCTTTTCTTGCTTTCACCAATTCCTTGAGAATTATTCGAGCTTCATCGGTAAGATTGGTGTGCTTTTTAATTTCTCCCCCCAATTTAAACCACCAGCCTTTATAAGGTTGACGTAGTTCCTTAACCAGCATTTTTTGAGCAGCCTCTGTAATGTACTGTAAACGTTGAATTTCTTTAGATCCCACAGCACTGCTAAATAAGGACTTTACCACAGTTTGAAAAGCCAAATCGTTGAACACAGGGAATATATCTATTTCTGTATCTGTTTCAATTTTATTAAGCTCGGTTAGAATAGCTGTATGAATACTTTCCAATAATAAGGCAAGTTGTTTTTTATGAAATGCAGGCTGGATTAATTTTCGCTGCTTTTTCCAATGTTCTCCCTCAGCAGTTAATAATCCACGACCTACATATTTCGCAAGATCTTTGGTTTGGATAGGTGATTTACTGTAATTCTTTTGATTTTTCTGAAGCACATATTCCGCTAAATAAGCATTTCTGGAAAAGATGACAGATTTCGCCGGGCCTATATTCAAGCGAAAACTGTCCCCATACTTTTCAAAATTCTTATGATGAAAAGGCAACGGATTTTTAAGAATATTACTAGCATGCTTCAAAAACCTGAAAAATGAAACTTGAGGAATTTCCTTTTTACTCATTATTCTTTTTTGATTTATGAATTTTCTGAATTCAAACTTTTAAGATCGTTTAAACTTTTTTTGATTCCTTCAGAAATACAAAGATATATAAATGAAAGTCTTTAATAGTCCAATAAATATATGGAGCTTAAGATGACCTTTATACTTTGAAAATTTCAATGATAAATAGATGAAATTTTTGAAACAAAAAAAAGGATCTGGCTTTTAGGCCAAATCCTTTTTTGAATTATAAAAGAGTACTGAATTAAACTGATTTCATAGCTGTTATTTCAACCAGAATTTCAGTACTTAATAATTTATTGTGGCTGAGTAACTGTACTCTTTTGAAGAGTTGCAGCAGTTTGTGCCAATAATCTTCCGTTTGTTGAAGCGCCAGTCCTTAAATGAATAGCTGTTTGACCTAAAACATTTCCTTCAAAATGGCTGGTTGTTCCAAAAGTAACCGCCCCGGCAACTTGCCAGAAGATATTCTTAGCTTGTGCACCACCACTCAAGGTAACATTCACTGCAGAACTCATATCAAGATTTCCAGAAACCTGGAATATCCAAACATCATCCGGCCCACCTGCAAGTGCTATATCGGTTGGAATAACTACTGAACTTGTAAATTTATACAGTCCGGGAGTAAGGGTTTTTCCTCCGATATTTCCGGCTCCTAAATTTACAAAATCCGGGGTAGTACGTCCGGCAGCGTCAGTATATGCAGTTTGCATATTACTTATTGCTGTTGTAAGCATGCTTGCGCTTGTAGTTATACAAGCAGGACCTGCGGCATCTACCGAGTACACATTTCCTGTAACTTCACCACAGTCTAAAACCATCGCTGCACCGGTAATTGGACTTGTTCCAATATCTCCGGTAATAGAAGATTTATAAACACTGGTTATTCCTGTTTTTGTTAGAATTGCAAAATTCCCTGCAACTCCAAGATTTACTACTTTCAATGTTCCTTGTGGTTTTGTATCGTCTGCTTTCTTACTTGAAGATAGATCCGCAGTATTATCTACTGATGCTTTCATATCAGCAGAACTGTCATTCAATTCATCCTTTTCACAACTGGACATTAATCCAACAAATACTAATGCTACGGCTGGTAATATTATTTTAAGTTTCATAAATAATTTCATTTATTTCGCGACTTTATTATCACTTGGTGAAAGTCAGCATTTCGATGAATGAAAGTGTTATATAATTATTGTTTATTGTTATACAATTCCCACATTACATTTTGCTTTAACTGAATTTTAAGAATTAAATGAGGAAAAACACAATGAAATGCTAATTTTATAAGATTAAATTGAAATATTCTTAGTAATTCGGATTTATTATGAATGTCTTTCTATTTTTTTAAAATCCCTTATTTTCGGGATGAAATGGGATTAATTAAAAATTAGATGAAACAAAAAAAAGGATATGGTTTTACACCATATCCTTTTTTAAAATTTAAAAGAAATTCCCTGTTAACTGTAAGGGAACTTAGTTGGCCGGAATAAGATCAATTATAACCGTACGGTTATAAGAGCGTTCCTCCGGAAGTTTATTTCCAAAAGGAGCTAATCCTTCATCCTCACCAGATCCGTGTACTTCAAATTTCACATCACTTCTTTTTGCATTTGACATTGCTTTTTCAAGAATTCTCTTAACATCGTTTGCACGTGCCAAAGATAATTTTTGATTGTTATCTGTTTCTCCAATAACATCGGTATAACCGTGGATAATAACTTTTCCGTTTTCAGGAATTTTTGGCGCTA
>JAGXIJ010000115.1 GCA_024635675.1 Gillisia sp. | reverse complement strand
CCGCACTTTCAGCAACCGTAGGAATGGGGAATATTGCAGGTGTAGCCGTGGCTATTGCAATTGGTGGTCCCGGAGCTATCTTCTGGATGTGGGTGAGTGCCATAATTGGAATGGCAACAAAATTCTTCACCAATAGTTTGGCGGTAATGTATAGAGGAAAAGATTCCGATGGAAAAATTCAGGGAGGTCCTATGTATTTTATCATGGAAGGATTAGGTAAACGATGGAAGGCTTTGGCCGTGATGTTTAGTGTTGCCGGATTAGTAGGAGCGCTTCCTGTATTTAATGTGAATCAGTTAACGCAAGCAATAAATTTTATTCTTTTAGAACCGAATGGGGTTGAAGTTGGTTTTGGGTCAAATCTTACTATTGGTTTAGTGCTGGTGACCATTACCTCTATCGTGATCTTTGGGGGTCTTTCCAGAATTAGTAAAACGGTTTCTAAGCTGGTGCCATTAATGGTGGTAATGTATTTTGTATCGGTATTGGTTATCTTATTTGTGAATTCAGATCAGGTGCCTTATTATTTAGGTTTAATATTTACAGATGCCTTTGCGGCAAATAATTTCACCGGAGATTCCTTTCTAGGAGGTGTTTTAGGAGGATTAATAATTTTAGGTATTCGTAGAGGAGCATTTTCTAACGAAGCGGGTATCGGGACAGCACCAATGGCACATGGAGCTGCAAAAACCAACGAACCAATAAGAGAAGGTTTGGTAGCCATGTTAGGGCCAGCCATAGATACTTTAGTGGTTTGTACGCTAACCGCTTTGGCAATTTTAGTGACCGGGGTTTGGGAAACTTCAGAGCAAAACGGGGTGAGTTTAACCGCTGCTGCCTTTAATGATGCAATGCCGGATTACGGGAATTATGTGTTGTTGGTGTGTATTGCATTTTTCAGTATTTCTTCATTATTCTCTTACTCTTACTACGGAACAAAATGTCTTTCGTTTTTAATTGGAGCCGATAAAAAACATTACTACAACTATTTCTATATTCTGAGTATTTTAATGGGGGCAACCACCACTTTGAGTATGATGATCAATCTGATTGATGGGTTCTTTGCTTTGATGGCGATCCCAACTATGATCTCGACCTTGATCCTTGCGCCAAAAGTATTGAAAGCTTCTAAAGATTATTTCAGAAGAATGGAACTCAAGAAAAAGGGAGAAGTGGAAACTGTAAAGGAGTAGATTAGTTACATTAAGAAATATCTTTAATAGATGGTTCATCAATTCATTGAGATCCTTCGCTGTTGCTCAGGATGACAAGTCTTTTTCTGTCATTCCGAAGAACTGAGGAATCTCTTTTTTGATGATGATTTCTTCTATGAGTCTTCTACAGGCTCAGACTGGCTTTATTATTGTTATCGGGAATTTATATTTAAGATGTTGTCACACTGAGCTTGTCGAAGTGTGCGTGGTAATTGGAAGGAGTCTTCGACAGGCTCAGCCTGACAGCTTGTATTTATTGTCATTCCGTCTCGATAGTGGTTGGAAGTGAAATCTTTTTTCTTTATAAGAGTCTTCGACGGGCTCAGCCTGACAGATGCGATTTTTTTGTCATTCCGAAGAACTGAGGAATCTCTAATTTAGAAGGTTAATCAGTTCATTGAGATCCTTCGCTATTGCTCAGGATGACAAATGTGGATTTTGATTCTATATGAGTCTTCGACAGGCTCAGACTGGCTTTATTATTGTTATCGGGAATTTATATTTAAGATGTTGTCACACTGAGCTTGTCGAAGTGTGCGTGGTAAATGGAAGGAGGCTTCGACAGGCTAAGACTGACAAGGGTTTAATCCTGTAGCAAGGTGTCATTAAACAACTTTAGGATCCTCTTGTATTCATCTGTCCAACTGCTTGGTTCTATAAAACCATGCCCTTCTACAGGGTAAACAGCCATTTCCCAATTGTCTTTTTTCAACTCTATTAATCGCTGTGCAAGTCTCACTACATCCTGAAAATGCACATTAGTATCAATCATTCCGTGAGCGATCAATAGATTACCCTTTAGTCCTTCCGCAAAATAAATAGGGGAGGAGCGTTTATAGGCAATAGGATCCTCTACAGGAGTGTTCAAAATATTGGAAGTGTAGCCATCATTATAATGAGCCCAATCTGTAACCGATCTTAAGGCGGCACCAGATTTAAAAGTATCACTTTCATTAAACATCGCCATCAAAGTGATAAAGCCTCCATAACTACCTCCGTAGATTCCAATATTCTTCTCATCAATTCCATGTTCTTCCACTAAATAACGAGCACCATCTACTTGATCTGATAGATCTTTGCCTCCCATATGTCTGTAGATAGCAGTTCTCCAATCTCTCCCATAACCGGCACTCCCACGGTAATCCATATCCAATACAGTATATCCAAGATCTGTTAACAAATTGTGGAACATATACTCTCTAAAATAAGAAGACCACCAATTATGTGCATTTTGCAAATATCCGGCTCCATGTACAAAAATTATAGCAGCACCATTTTTTGCCGCTTCCTCAGGTTTGTAAAGTCGTGCCGGAACCATTTTTCCGTCTTCAGCTTTTACCTCAATTAGCTTAGGTGCTCTCCAATTGTAAGCGCTAAACGCCTCAGACTTCCCTTTTGTTAATTGTTTGGCTGGAGCATTAGTTTCGGTCTTTTTAAGATATAATTCCCAGGGTTTATTGCTGGAAGAAAATAAGATCGCCATGTGTTTTTCGTCTGGAGAAAGGGTCACCTGATTGTTTCCGCTCATTGAGGTTAATTGGGTCATTTTTCCACCCATAACCGGCATTTTATAAAAATGTCGCTCCCCGGCATCTACTTCAGAAGTAGTTAAAAACCAGGTTTTTCCGTCTTTGGATAACATCGGTTCAAAAACTTCGAATACTCCGGAAGTCAATGCAGTTTTCTTTCCGGTTTCAGGGTTCAGAAGATATAAATGGGAATATCCTGTTTCTTCCGATTGGAAGTAGATATGAGTATTGTCTGCCAGCCAACCCAGCGTTCCACTACTAAAAGAATGCCCAATCCCCGGGCCATTTATCCATGCTTCATCTCGTTGTCTGTCTAAACTTTTCAGGTTTCCTGTTTTGAGATCTAACAGAGTGATCCATCTGTCTTTATTGTCATGAGAACGAACATTCACAATTGCTTTTTCTCCATTATCAGAAAAATGGGCTCCCCAAGGCATTACAGGCCTTTCTTCCTTTTCCCATTCTTTATCTGGATAGTCGCTCACATAATCGGGAAGATCTGTAATCCCCGGCAATGCATCTGTATCTACCATATATATAGTGTCTTTAGTGAAATTGTAAATAGCCAATTCTACCTTGGTAATATCATCTCCAACTTTAGGTCTGGAATTAAGATCAACGGTATATCCGGAAGCATCAACATAATTTGGAACTAAAGTGTTTTTATTTTCTGCTCGGGTTATAAGGTTGAAGGTGGCATACTTTCCACTAGGCGACAATTGTAAATTATTAACAGAGCGCTTTCCGGTATAAAACGTAAAAGGTTCTTTTTTAATCTTACTTAGGTAAGCTTTACTAGAATCTTCCTTTTGCTTTCTATCTAAAACCACACCTAGCAGCTCTAGATTATCTTGCTCCAGCCACTCATCTTTTTTTGTTAAATCTTTGTCTTCTTTAGATTTGTCCTTTCCTTCTTTTATTGAAGTCAGTTTTTTTAGGCTTCCCTTAGCCAGATTGTACAGATATAAGTTATCCTCTAATTCAAAAGAAATAAAGTCTTCATTTTGCTGAAAATTTGGATTGTAAATAGATTCTCCCAGTTCTAATATGGTTTTATTTGAATTGTCTTTAGCTGAATAAAGCATCAGTACTCCATCCTGAACAAATATTTTTTTGGAACGATCTTTATTATAATCTCCGCGGGAAGAAATTTTATTCCTTTCTTCTGAAGGAGTTACTTTTTGAATATTTGATAATTGAGAAAGTTCAATTTTATAGATAGAATCAGATTCATCTTTCTCCAGGTTGTAATCAAAATAAATTGTTTTACTGTCTTCGCTCCACTTTGTGTTCGAAGGGAACGTACCCATCCAGGAAGGGTCTTGCATTATTTTCTCTACAGTAAGTTCACTGCTTTGGGAATACCCGGAAAAAGATAATAATGAAACAAATAAGATGAAAAGTACAGGATTGACCTTGTTGGGACTAAAATGAAGAATTCTCATATAATAAAGGGTAAAAAATATACCAACCGAAAGAGCTAGTATGAATTATAATAAATTGAACAGCAATATAATTAAAATTTAAGAGGGCTTTTGTTTTTATGATTTTAAATGGAACTTAAATATGAGGATTTCTAAATTTGAATGTATAGTGATTATTGAATTGATATGAGTATTTTTAAGGTAATCAAAATATGCCTCATGATAAATCTATCTAATTATATTCGCGAGATCCCCGATTTTCCTAAAGAAGGAATCCAGTTTAAGGACATAACTCCTTTGCTGAAAAGTCCCGAAGCTATTAAGGAATCTTTAGATCAATTTTTAGCACTTCTTGGCGATGAGAAAATAGATAAGGTTGTGGCAATTGAATCGCGAGGCTTTTTGTTTGGGATGTTATTAGCCGAAAAACTGAATGCCGGTTTTGTGCCTATAAGAAAACCGGGAAAGTTACCATCCGACACCTACTCTGAAGTCTATGAACTGGAATATGGAAAAGACACCTTGGAAATTCATTCCGATGCTATCGAAAAAGGGGATCGAATATTAATCCACGACGATGTTTTGGCAACTGGGGGAACGGCCAGAACGGCTTGTAATTTGGTTAAAAGAATGGGAGGAAAAATTGTGCAGTGCAACTTCCTGATAGAACTTGCATTTTTGAATGGTAGAAATAAACTGAAATCTTTTCCTGTAGAATCCTTACTTAAATATTAATTTTTTTTCATTTTGCATCCAAAAAAATATCTTATTTCCTCGTCACCCTGAACTTGTTTCAGGGTCTCTTTTAGACTAAATGGGATGCTGAAACAAGCCCGCCTGAATGACTTTGTCGGGGCAGGTTCAGCATGACGAAAAACCTGAATAGAGCTAGCTAAAAGTGATTTATTGCTTAAAATTGGACAATGGAATATTAATTAATCCAAGGCTTTTTTAGTAACCCAAAGTTTCCATCCAATAATTGCCATTTGAACCTTCGTTGCTTTTTGAAGATCTAAACGTTTTTTGGAATAACTGGGCAGTACCTTTTTGTTGATTTTAGACAGGATTTTGAAAAAGTGCTTTTTCATAGAAGATCGATTGGTTTTGCTCAAAGGTATTTAAAATCAGGGAGATGAGTTGATAATTCTATAAACCCTAAAAATCATAGAATTTTAGTTAAAGTGAAAACGAGAACTTTTTTTAAAAAGATCTCGACTTTACTCAATATAATATTGGAATAAACTTAGTTTCCTTTATTTTCCAAGGCCTGCTTAATATGTGCTAAATGATGATTGCAATGCCAGGCATATAATGCAATAGTATTCACGAGATCCAAAGGCTGTGCTTTTTCAGGATGAACATATTGTTTGCTAAGTAATGAGGTGTCTAAGGATTTTAGCAACACAGTCCATCTTGCATGCAAACCTTCAATTAGTTTTAAGGATGTAGAAATATCCGGTTCAGTCGCATCAGGTAATTCTGCCCATCTATCTTCGTGATAGGTTTTTATGGTTGGAAGCTCCTCAGTTAGACACAATTTAAATCTCACAAAACTGTTCATGTGGCTATCGGCACAGTGATGCACTACTTGTTTTATTGTCCAACCTTCTGGCCTGTATCTATAATTTAGCTCACTGGCAGAAAGGTAGGGCACCAATTTATTCAGTCTGTTGGGAAATTGTTCGATGTCTGTGATCCAACTTTTAATATCCTCTTCGGAAATAGAATCAGGCTTATTGAATTTTCCAATAGGATATTTTAATCTTTCTAAATCTGTTTGTGGATCCATTTTCTGATAATTAATTAGTTAGAATAGATGATAACTCCACCACCTTCTTTTTCCCCAAAATAAATATCGGGAATTCCATCTACTTCTGAATAATTTCCTGATACCATTTTTCCGGAATTAGCACTAAATTTTATGTTTATTTTGCTGATAAGCCCTTTTTTGTTTCTTTCAAGAGAATTCAAGTTAAGTCGAAAATCGGTGGTAGCAGCAACGGTTCTTTTTAGATCTTCTAACTCCGCATCGGATGTGGTTGCTTCAATTCGAAAAAGCTTATTGTTCTTGGTATTTATTCTAACCACCCCGTTTTTTCCTTTAGCACCGTAATTTTCCATTGCTGACACATCTTTAAGAACATAAATGTTCTCGATATTATCAGGGTTTATATTCAAGACCTTAGCTTCATCCTTTTCTATCTCCCCATTAACAATATAAAGAGGTTTATTGTTCTTGACATTGGAAATGACTTTTATCCTTTTTGAAGTATTAGAGCTGTCACGTACTATAATTCTATATTTATGTGCAATAGTATCTGGTTCACTTTCTGTCCATGTAATTCGGTTACCGTTTTTAGTTTTTACATTCATAATCTGTGCTTTATTACCAATAGAATCTATATCTGACGCATAGAAATTAACGTTAGCTCCAACTGCAATGGGTTTCCCTGAGTTTTTATTGCTTAAATTGTTAGATGATATGCTATCTACAATTTTTTTCGTAGTCATAATATTCTTAGACTTGAGATTACTGGAAAGGCTTATAAAGACGGGCGGTTCATTTTTATGAATTTCAATAAAGTGGATAGATTCTTTTTTGTTTACTTCATCTATGCGTTGTAGTTCTTCATTAAAATCATCAATAACTTTTCCATCAGTAATAATTAATACACCATCCCTAGCTTTAGATCCAAATCTTTTTATAGCATCTTTTGGTTTAAGAACATCAATACTATTCTTAGTAGAGATTGTTTTTCCATCTAAATCTGAAGTAGAATATTCTTTATTATCGATAAAATATATCGGGTTTTTCCCAATTTCATTTAATTGAAGAATGGCTGTTTTTTTTGTGTGTTCTTCAGGTGTGACATCACTAAATCCTGTAATGTTATTTTTATTTACATAAATTTCAAAAGGGCTAATTCCATTTGAATCATCTTTAATTAAAACTCCAGTTTTTCCTGTCTTTAAATTTTTAAATTTTACTTCAATAGCAGTTATTATATTCTCATTTGCTGAATATTCGATATTATTAAAATTTAATTCCACATTCCATTTTAAGAAAATGGATTTAAATTTTTCCAAGTTTTCCATAGTAGAAGTTTTGGTAATTGTTACAGACAATGATTCATTTTGAATTATAGATTCCGTGAGATCTAAAGGTTTGCTTTCAATAAATTTAGTAGTTGTCTTTACATTAAAAGACATAATGAAAATGGCTAATAGTGGTAGGACTAACTGATGTTTCCAACCATTTCTAGAGGAGGTTTTTTTCTTGTTTAACATAACTATTCGTTTTTTGATGAAGGATTGATAAAAATGATTGACTAATACGTTTTGATATTGATTTGTTGTGACTTTTACCAGAACATGTTGGTATTGCTGGATACATTCTGAAGTTTGCGCTGTTTCATGGTCGGCAATAAATTCCAGATTTTGTTCGACTGCTTTTTTATAGTACCAGCTTATAGGGTTAAACCATAAAATTGCTGCTAAAAGATGGGATGCTAACATATCGAAAGAATGAAACTGGTTGGCATGCACTTTTTCATGACGCAACATAATTAGATATTCATCTTCAGGAATAGTGAAGGGATTTATAAACAGATAATTGAAAAATGAAAAAGGACCGGTGGGTTCTTGAGTTTCAACAATTTTGAACTTTCCTTCTTTTTGAACTTTACTGAAATGGATCATTTTCAGGATTTGGAATATTCTCAAGAAAAACCGTAGGAGGAAGAACCCACTGATAATTAAATAAATTGTTCCGGCGATCATCCACCAATCCAATTGTTCAGGTGTGCTTTCTGGTGTCACAATAAAATTTGAAAATTGGGGTGAATTAGAATAGACTATTTCAGGGGCATTGATAAGCACCTTTTTGGTGAAGTAGATTGATGGTAAAACTATTGATGTAAAAACCCCACCCAATAAGAATTTCCTGTTTGCTGTAAATGAGGTGTCATTTTTAAGCATTAGGATGTAAAGAATATAAAAGAGGCTTATTAAACCGGCACTTTTAAAAATATAGATGAGTAAACTTTCCATTATTTTCCTCTTTTTTCGATGATATCTAAAATCTCACGCAATTCTTCAGCAGAAATTTTTTCCTCTTTTGCGAAAAAGGAAACCATACTTTTATAAGAATTGTCGAAGAATTTTTTGGTAGCCGTATTCATAAATTGTTTTCGGTAGGTTTCTTTGGAAACTGCCGGGTAGTATTGATGAGTTTTCCCGAAGGCCTTGTGAGCAACGAAACCTTTCTCTTCCAGATTCCTGATAATTGTAGAAACTGTATTGTAATGGAGATTCTCTTCGGTTAATTCTGCCTTAACCTCCTTTACAAAGGCTTTTTCAAGCTTCCATAAAATATGCATGATTGCTTCTTCTTTATTGGTCAGTTTTTCCATGGAGTTCGTTTTAAGATGCTAATTATTTAACCTAATTCAAATATAACTACAAAAATAGTTATAAACCTAATTTTATAGTTTAAAAAATGAATTGTGCTACACTCTTAACTTTCTTTATCTTCGCAACAAAATGAAATAAATGAGTATACTTTACATATTAATTGGATTTGTATTACTGGTAGTTGGGGGAGAGTTTTTGGTGCGATCTTCTGTAGCCATCTCTTTTAAATTCAATTTATCCAAAATGGTAATTGGTCTAACGGTAGTTTCTTTTGCTACTTCCTTGCCGGAGCTTTTGGTGAGTTTACAAGCTGCCCTATCCGGGTATTCAGATATTGCTTTAGGAAATGTAATAGGATCGAATATTGCGAATATTGGCTTGGTGCTGGGAATAACAGCTATTATTTCTCCTCTATATATAGACCGGGATTTCTATAGGTTCAATTGGCCAATCATGATGTTCTTCTCTTTTGCGCTTTATTTTTTCCTTTATACGGGAGGTAATATATCTAGAATAGAAGGTGCTGCTTTATTGATCGGGATAGTTATTTATGTATTATTCTTAATTCAAAGGGCCAGAAATAATAGAATAATGGTAGAGGGTGTAGATGACTCTTTGCAGGTCACCTCTGGTGTAAGGATCATAATTTGGTTGCTAATTGGTGGGGTTGCGCTATATGGCGGATCCGAATTACTTGTAACCGGCGCTGTAGAACTTGCTGAAATGATTGGGGTAAGCGAGCGAGTGATCTCTATAAGTATTATTGCGGTTGGGACTAGCGTACCGGAATTAGCGGCTTCAGTTATCGCAGCATTAAAGCAGGAAAAAGCGATCTCTCTAGGTAATTTAGTGGGGTCTAATATCTTCAATATTGCCTCTGTTCTGGGAATTACAGCACTTATTCAGCCTATTTATTTAAAATCTGAACAACTTCTTACCAATGATATCTTTTGGATGTTAGGTTTTTCCTTTATCCTAATCCCTCTAGCCTTTATTCCGAAGCGATTTAGCATCTCCAGATATAAAGGAGCTATTCTCTTTGTTGCTTATGCAACTTTTATTGGATTGGCATTTTTGAATTAATTTAGGGGTCAAATTCTAAAAAAAGTTAAATTTTTATTTTTTACCCCTAAAATTTAGGGGGTGTAATCTTAAAATGTATATTTTTGTCTGATAATTTACAAAATCAAACGAATTACTATGGCGACTTTAAGATTTCAGGCATTAAAAGAAACACTAAATAGGAAACCGGTACAGATTGACGAGACCGATCGTAGATCTGAACTTTTTGGAAGAAATGTTTTTAACGAGACAGTGATGAGACAATTCCTTACCAAAGAAGCTTATCAGAGCGTTATGGATGCTACACTTAAAGGAACAAAAATTAGCAGAGGTGTAGCCGATCATATTTCTACGGGGATGAAAGAATGGGCGATCTTTAAAGGAGTAACTCATTATACACACTGGTTTCAACCATTAACCGGTGCAACTGCTGAAAAGCATGATGCTTTTTTTGAAACCATTGGGGATGGTCTTGCGATCGAAAAATTTGGAGGAACACAATTGGTTCAACAAGAACCAGATGCCTCAAGTTTTCCTCATGGAGGAATTAGAAACACTTTTGAAGCAAGAGGATATACCGCTTGGGATCCTACCTCGCCGGCATTTATATATGGTACTACCTTATGTATCCCAACTGTATATGTTTCGTACACTGGTGAAGCATTAGATTATAAAACACCACTTTTAAGAGCATTACAAGCGGTAGATTCAGCTTCAACCGCTGTTTGTAAATATTTCGATAAGAATGTAACTAAGGTAATAGCTACTCTTGGATGGGAGCAGGAATATTTCTTGATAGATTCAGCATTATACGCATCCAGACCAGATCTTCAACTTTCTGGAAGAACTTTGTTAGGACACTCTCCGGCAAAAGGACAACAATTAGACGATCATTATTTTGGATCTATTCCCAGCAGAGCTTTGGCTTATATGAGAGATCTGGAGATAGAATGTATGTTATTGGGAATTCCTGTAAAAACAAGACATAACGAGGTTGCGCCAAATCAGTTTGAGCTGGCTCCGATTTTTGAAGAAGCTAACCTTGCAGTAGACCATAACTCCTTACTTATGGATCTTATGGATAAGATTGGAGAAAGACATAATTTTAAAGTGTTGTTCCATGAAAAGCCATTTGCAGGAATTAACGGAAGTGGAAAACATAATAACTGGTCTTTAAGTACAAATACAGGAACCAACTTATTGAGTCCGGGAAGTACTCCAATGAAGAATTTACAATTCTTAGCCTTTTTTGTAAATACGATTAAAGCGGTTCATGACCATGAGGAATTATTGAGAGCAACTATTGCCAGTGCCTCGAACGATCACAGGTTAGGAGCTAATGAAGCGCCACCGGCAATTATTTCAGCATTTATTGGAACTCAGTTGACAGATGTTTTAAATGAACTAGAGAAAGTCTGTCTCTTATACACATCT
>JAGXIJ010000114.1 GCA_024635675.1 Gillisia sp. | reverse complement strand
TTATGGAATTGATACTTAAAAAAGACGTAGACAATTTAGGATTTAAGAATGATATGGTAACTGTTAAGCATGGTTATGGTAGAAACTTTTTAATTCCTCAAGGTTTTGCAGATTTAGCAACTCCTTCAGCAAAGAAGGTATTAGCTGAAACTATAAAGCAACAAGCTTTTAAAGAGCAGAAGAATATAGATGCAGCTAAAAAACAAGCTGCTAAACTAAACGGATTGGAATTGAAACTAGTAGCTAAAGCAGGTGGTGGAGACAAAATGTTTGGATCTATTACCAATGGAAACTTAGCTGATGCACTAGCAAAAGAAGGAGTAGAATTGGATAAAAAATTCATTACGATCGCCGGTGGAAACATCAAGCGTTTAGGACAATATGATGCCACTTTGCGTTTTCATCGTGAAGTGATCTCTACCCTAACTTTTGACGTTGTAGCTGAGGCTTAATCGAATAAATTATTAGAGCTGCTTAAAGAATATCCATGATATTTTTTGAGCAGTTTTTTTTTATGTTTAATTTAAAGTGGTATTGAATATAGAAATCTATTTTCTGGATATACTTCTTCAGAAAAACAAAAATTCAGAATTTTTTAGAATTAGAATATGAAATATAATAGACTTACTAAGGAGCAATTTGAAGAACTAAATCAGGAATTTATAAATTTTCTGGCTTCTCAATCTATCACCGCAGAGGAGTGGGAAAAGATTAAAAAAGATAAGCCGGAGGTTGCTGAGGATGAACTGGATGTTTTTAGTGATCTAATTTGGGAAGGTGTTTTAGAGAAAGTTACCTATTTGGAACATTTTTCTAAACATCAAATGTATCTGTTCAATATTACAATGGCAGAAATTAAACTTGTTGCTGTTAAAATAGAGAACGAAGCTATAGATGTTACTACTAGAGAAGGCTATCAATGGCTTCAGAGTAATTTATTGGATGATACTGTGAATCTTTATACTTCTACCAAAGCGGTGAGCGAGGATAGAAATAAAGACATTTTTGCTTTGATAAAACAAGGTGCTGTTATCACTAAAGGGCAGTTGTTCGAGTATTTTAATGATATGGTAGAGAACAATTAATTATTCGTATCTCAAAGATTCTATAGGGTCTTGTTTTGCTGCTTTGTTTGCCGGATAACTTCCTGCTAGGATCGCCACGAGAATGGTGATTCCCGTTGCCCATAACATGGCTTTCCATGGGGTTACAAAATCAAAGTCGGCAACAGAAGATACTGCGTATCCAATTAAAATTCCTAGGATAATTCCCAGTAATCCGCCAAGTTGCCCAATAATTAATGTTTCCATGAAGAACTGAGTCGCAATGGTGCTTTTCTTTGCACCTAAGGCTTTACGAATTCCAATTTCGCGGGTTCTCTCTGCAACAGAAACCAGCATGATATTCATTAATGCTATAGAAGACCCAAAGATCGTAATAATGGAGATAATCCATGCTGCAATATCTAAATACCCAGTAATAGAAAGGATTCGGTTTATTAGATCATCACTTTTTTCTATCCCGAAATTATTTTCTTCCACGGGATTTAAGCCACGGATATTTCTAAAAGTAATTATTGCTTCACTCTGTGCACTTTCCATTAATTCCTTATCTCCAACTCTAACACTTATATTATAATTAATATTGGGTTGGGTGAAAATTGATCTCGCTGTTTCAATAGGGATCAATACTCTAAGATCTTGATTGTTTCCGAAGGTGGATCCTTTGGATTCCAGGATTCCAATAACCTGAAATTTCGCTCCACGTACGCTAATAGTTTTATTTATTGGGTTGGTATTTTTGAAGAGTCCTTTAGCAAAATCGGCGCCAAGAACAGCAACTTTATTATTATTCTGAATATCGAAATAATTGAAATCTCTTCCGTTTTCTAAATTTAAACCTGAGTTGACCAAGTAATTTTCATTTACTCCTAAAACAGAAACTTCCGGGTCTGTTTTTTCGCTTTCAAATTTAACTTCTGCATTCCCTGTCCCGTTAAACGAGATGGATGTTTGCGTTTGTGGGAAAATAAAACTCTCTTTAAAATCGCGAACTTCACGATAGGATAAAATAGGATTTATTTTTTCGCGTTCTTCCCCACCTCGGGTTTGAGTCGCAAACTCATAGCGCTGCAAATTAAAGGTGTTTGCACCCATAGAGGCAAAATCACTGCTAATGGTATTTTCTAACGCGCTTACCGCACTTAGGATACCAACCAAGGCGGTAATTCCTATAGCGATTATTAATACGGTGAGAATGGTTCTAAGAAGTTGGCTTTTAATAGATTCAAAAGCGATCCCTACATTTTCTTTAAAAAGTTGAAACATGGTTTATCTAGTCTAACAATAAGATTAGACTAGCAAGATACTTATATGTTACTTAAAATTTGAAATTAGTTTTGGTTCGGTTAAAAATTATGATATTTGCAGCTTAATGAAATATGAAGCAACTGTTGTGCTCATTGATGATTTCAGATTTATTTGATCTGAAAAAGCAACAAGTTATTCTCATCCTATTGCAAAATAAAATTATGGCACAAAAACCATCTATCCCTAAAGGTACCAGAGATTTTTCTCCTAAAGAAGTCTCCAAGCGAACCTATATAATGAATACCATTAAAGCCCAATTCGAAAAATTCGGATTTCAACCTATTGAAACTCCAAGTTTTGAAAACTCGGATACCTTAATGGGAAAATATGGGGAAGAAGGGGATAGACTGATCTTTAAAATCCTTAATTCGGGTGATTTTCTTAAAAAAGCCGATAAGGAAGCCTATGCTAATTCCGACAGCTTAAAGCTCACTTCCTCTATAAGTGAAAAAGCACTTAGATACGATTTAACAGTGCCTTTTGCCAGATACGTGGTACAACACCAAAGTGAGATCGAATTTCCATTTAAGCGCTACCAGATCCAGCCGGTTTGGAGAGCAGATAGACCTCAAAAAGGTAGGTTCAGAGAATTCTTTCAGTGCGATGCAGATGTGGTTGGAAGCAATAGCCTTTGGCAGGAAGTGGAATTCCTTCAATTATACGATGAAGTATTTACAAACCTGAAGCTGGAAGGCGTCACTTTAAAAATTAATAATAGAAAGGTTTTATCTGGTTTTGCTGAAGTTATTGGGGAGCAAGATAAATTAATAGATTTTACAGTAGCACTGGATAAGCTTGATAAAATTGGAGAAGAAGGTGTGAAAAAAGAAATGCTGGAAAAAGGGATTTCTCTTGAAGCATTGAAAAATATCCAACCAATTTTTGGACTAAAAGGAAATTTTGGAGAAAAGATAGCTGTGTTGAAGCAAATTCTTTCAAACTCGGAGGTCGGGTTGAAAGGTGTTGAGGAACTGGAATTCATTCAGAATGTAATCACAGAAATTCCGTTAAAATCTGCAGTTTTGGACTTAGATGTTACACTGGCTCGTGGGTTAAATTACTATACCGGGGCAATCATTGAAGTTGCACCCCCTGCAACTGTAAAGATGGGATCCATTGGAGGTGGTGGCCGATATGATGATCTTACAGGTGTCTTTGGTTTAAAAGACATGAGCGGAGTTGGAATTTCATTTGGGTTGGACAGAATTTACCTTGTTTTAGAAGAACTAGGCCTGTTTCCAGATACGGTTACGGCCAACACCAAAGTGTTATTTATAAACTTCGGCGATAAAGAAGCTCTTTATGGTATGAAGGCTGTACAAAAATTAAGGGATGCGGGAATTTCTGCAGAGATCTATCCGGATGCTGCAAAAATGAAAAAACAAATGAATTATGCCAATAGAAGGGAAATTCCTTTTGTTGTGCTTGCAGGGGAAGAAGAGATGAATAATAAAGTCTACGGACTGAAAAACATGATTTCCGGAGATCAGGAAAAAATATCCTTAGATGCCTTGAAGGAAAGATTGAAATAATTCCATTTTAAACAAATTAAAAGTGCCGGGAAATAATAATCCCGGCACTTTTTATATAAAGGAGATCGTATTACATGCCTTGTTGTTCCAATATTTCCCTTTGAAATTCTTCCAAACCTGCCATTCCACCATAAAATATAAGCGCAACTACAAAAATTATTAAAAATATTGCACTAAGTATTAGTCCTATGATAGCCAGAATTCTACCAATTTTTACATTTTGGTATCCTAAATACATCTCTGGATTTGCATTATAAATTTCCATAGCCTTTTTGGACATTACCAAGGTAATAATTCCAAATATTACACCTACCACGCCGTAACAGCAGCAGCCTACCATAGATAAGATTCCAAATACTAAAATGAGAGTTGCATTGGGTAATTCTTGTTTGGTCATTTCCATAAGTTGATTTCGTTTAGTTGATTGGTTTTATTTGAAAAAATAATACATTTTAATTAAATAGCTTATTGCCATTACTAAAGCTGTAAATAGAATAAGAGTGATCTTAATAAAATAATCATATTGAAATTTGTGAAATAAGTTGTAGATCACAAATCCAAGCAATATTAAAATGGGATAAATTGCAGGAAAAATAAGCAAGGCTCCACTAAAATCTCCTTTTAGCAATAGCAACACAGATCGTTGTCCGCCACATCCGTAACATTCCATTCCAAAAAGCTGCTTATTTAAGCAGGGAAACAGAAATTCTTCCATTTTTGAATTTTAATTAATTTGAAATTATTACTTTTTTGGAAATTACGGTGCTATCCTTATTCGTTATTTTAAGAATATATAATCCTTTGCTTAATTTTCTGGTAGAAAATTCATGATAACTTTCGTTCGTAATTCCTTTTTTCTCCATGATCTTTTTCCCTAAACTGTCAAAAAGCATAATATCCCTTGGATTCGATTTTGCGGGAATTCTAATTTCTAATCTCGATTCTGGATTGTTTTGAAAAATACTGAAATTATTAATGTCTTTAACAACTTCATGGTTTATATAGATCTGCTCTCTGTTTGTATAAGTCAGTTTAAACCTCTCAGAAAATTCTCCGGGATCTAATATGAAACTAACAGGACCATTAGTTAGGTTGTGATAAGTAGCGTTTAAGGTATCATATAGAAAAATTTCAGATTTAAATCCTTTTATTTCAGCGATGCTAAAAATTACATTAGCATTTTCAGACATTACAATAGAAAGTGGGATCTCTTCTAATTCGTCCAAGGGTCTTACATTAATAAGATAATTATCATTTTCTATAAACCAACCGGCATCGGAGCTCAGGTATTCGGGGTTAAGTGCATCCATGGCATGATCTGCTTCTTTTGTGGCCTTATCTTGTAGTACTAGGAGAATCTGCCTGATATAGTTGTTTTGAAGCTCGATGTTTAATCTCAAAAATGGAAACTCCTCAACTTCTTTATTGATATGCCCCGATTTACGAGATTTGAATTCTGATAAAAACTGATCTTCTTTTATAAAACTTCGGTATTTATTTTCGAATTTAATTTTTCCGTCTTGTTTCCCAATTACAATAAATCCTTGCGCAATTGGAGAAAAACTTCTGGCATAATAAGCTCCCAGATTCCCGGATTCTGTAATTGAATTCCCTGCCCCGTCAAACTTATTAAAAATGGCAGGAACATATCCGTTTATTCCTGCACCCGGGGAATAGGTCCCATATCCACCTTCATATTCTTTTAGATAATGAGAATCTATCGACTTCGAATCCCAGAAATAAGCAATCCCTGTTGTGTTGGTATTATCCTGAAGAAAAGCATTAAGATCTAAAGCAGAAGGATAAGGATTTCCAATTAGCTTAATGTCTCCTTCTTTAATAGTTAATTCGTAAACACCAGAATTGGGCTTGCCTTTAAAGTCATAACGCTGTTTGTTACCCGGATTATTGGAGACATTATAAATATTAGTATTTAAATTATTTCCGCTTACCCCTTTCATAGTAAAGCCTTCCCCAGGTTCTAAATTGAATTGATTACCAATATATTCCCAATCGGAATATTCTGTGCCAGATAATTTAAAGATCCATCTATTGGAAATGGTCAAAGGATTGGAAATTCCATTATAATCTGTAGTAATTATTGCGGGGTTGCTTTTGGTTTTACTAATTGGATCGAAAAGGAGTTTTCCGAAAGAATTGTTTAGTAGAATACTACTAACCGGCATACTCCAATAATTATAAGTATAATTGGAGGCATTTCCTTCTTGAAAAACTGATATAGTTCCGTCTCCAATATTTTCGGCATTCGAGTTTCCTTGAATTAATTGTGCTTCATTCCTTAGATAAAGATTGGAGTTTGGATTCTCGCCAAGATTAGCAATTAAATTAATTTCCTTTTCAACAAAAACGAGTGATCCTTCTGAATATAAGAATGTATCTGTATTGTGATAAGGCTTTATAGTTAATTGAGAATATGCTAAGAATGGTAAAATAAATAGCACTAAAATGTATATTTGCCTCATCGACTTAAGATTTTAACTAAAAGTAGCATTTAATTTGCTTGATTATTAATTAATTAGGTTTTAAGTGCTAATTATCAACATATTATGAATAAAAAACACGGACAATTAATAAATACATTGCTCATTATTATTGGTGGTGGAATAATGGTCTACACTATATTCGGAGAGGATAGAAATAAATATTTACAAATCTTAGGTTTGGTTATCATTATGTTCGGACTCTACCGGGCCACGAATTTTTGGGTGGAAACAAAAGATGATGAAGAAGATAATACGGAGGAAAATAAATAATTATGGTTTTTGAAGTAAATGATAAAGTAGAGGTTCTGGATGATGCTTTGAAAGGAAAAGTTATAAATATAGATGGTGATATTATCTATGTTGAAACTTCTGAAGGATTTTTAATGGAATTTCAAGCTTCAGAATTAGTTAAGATAGAGGAGGAGCAGAGTAGAATGATCGCCACAGACAATGTTTCATTTTCAGATATTATTAAAGAAAAACAACCTACAAAACGAGCAAAAACAGAAAAGTTAAAGACTAAAGATCGCAGTGCTCCTCCTATGGAAGTAGACCTTCATATCGGGAAATTAGTAAATTCCTATAGAGGAATGAACAACTACGACATCTTAAATTTGCAATTAGACACGGCTAAAAGGCAAATTGAATTTGCAGTGAGAAAACGTATTCCAAAAATCGTTTTTATTCATGGAGTAGGGGAAGGCGTGCTTAAGGCAGAATTGGATTTTTTGTTAAGCCGGTATGATAACCTCAAATTTTATGATGCCAACTTCCAGAAATATGGCGTTGGTGCAACCGAAGTCTATATCTATCAGAACTCCTAAAAGTTTAATTTGAAGTAGTGGAAGTGGTTGTAGGTGTGATGGTTTTGTCTACCAAACCTGACGTGAATTCTCCTAATTCATACACGTCAAAGGATATTTCCTCCCCGGTTCCATTCTGATTTTGTAACTGAAGATCTTCAATTGTAATTATTGATCTGTATTTATATCTCACAGTATTCTCAAGAATTTCAGTCACTTCTGTGAAACTGTTTGTGCTAAACCTATCCAGATATAAAGCTACATTCGCTTCATTGAAGTTTTGTGTAGGTAATTGAAGATCTAAAGTAACCTCAAATTTGGTTGGTACACCATCTCCATCGTCATCTGGATCTAAGTAATTAGGTTTTCCATCTTCATCTGTATCTCTTTCTCCATCTACATTTACAGGATCATTGTGGGCAGTTGCTCGTTCTGTTCTTGTTAAAACATTATCCCCATCATCATCTACATCTAGTATATCTAGTATGCCATCTCCATCTGTATCTCCCGGTTTTTCATCTACATCTGGTACGCCATCGCTGTCCCGGTCTGTGATCCCTTCAAAATTTTCAGCCGTTTTTATTACTACAGTTCCACCTACACTAAGAAATTCTTCATTCACTTTTGGACTGCTAGGTGGGATATCTTGGCAGAAATAAACCAAAGGGACTTCTCCATCATAGGTGCGGTATACTAATTTAGCATCAGATGTAGAATTACTGGCAGGTAAACTAATTCTAATTTCTTCGGTGGAAGCGGTTAAAACTCCTTCGACTTCAGAAAAACCGGGGTTGGTAATTTTTAGAGAAATGGTTTCGAAAACATTGTCGTTATTAATTTTATACAAAACTTTAGATTTCCCAGCTTTACCACAACTCTTTAAGGCTGAATCTTCAAATTCAAAATTGTTTATAATGATATCTCCATCATTACAAGAGGTGAAACCAAGGAATAAAAAAATGATATAAAAATAGTTGCGCATAGTTTTCATTTCCAACAAAAATAAAGCATTAGGATTTTATAGCAGAGCATCCCTTTAATAATTTTATTTCTTTTATTTTTGTCAGCCATGAGAAAAGTATATTTAGATAGTGCCGCTACCACGCAAATGCGTGAAGAAGTTATAGATAGAATGACAAGTGTGATGAAAGAATTTTACGGAAATCCTTCTTCTAGACATAGTTATGGTAGATCATCTAAATCTTTAATTGAAAATGCAAGAAAGACTATTGCAAAAGTTTTAAATGTTACAGCTGCGGAAATTATTTTTACTTCCGGGGGAACAGAAGCCGACAATTTAGCGTTGAATTCTGCCGTTCGCGACCTTGGCGTAAAGAGAATTATCACTTCTAAAATAGAACACCATGCCGTTTTGTATACTGTAAATCAGTTGGAAGAGTGTTACGATATAGAAATAGAATATGTTAATATAGATGCGAACGGTAATGTAGATCTGGCTCATTTAGAAGAATTGCTTGGAAATACTGAAGTTAAAACTTTAGTGAGTTTGATGCACGTAAACAATGAAATAGGGAATTTACTGGATGTGCAAAAGGTAGGAGCTCTATGTAAGGCAAAGAACGCGTTGTTTCATTGTGATGCAGTGCAATCTATAGGACATTACGAAATGGACCTACAAGAAACCCCTATAGATTTTACAGCGGTAAGCGCGCATAAGTTCCATGGTCCAAAAGGAGTAGGTTTTGCTTTTATTAGAAAGAACAGCGGATTAAAGCCGTTGATTTTTGGAGGAGAGCAAGAGCGAGGACATCGTGCCGGGACAGAAAGCGTACATAATATAATTGGTTTGGAAGAAGCTTTTAAATTGGCTTATGCCAATCTGGAAGAGGAGAAAGCATATGTAAGTTCATTAAAATCATATTTTATTGAGCAGTTAGAAGAACATATTCCGGGAGTGAAATTCAATGGGAATTGTAAGGATTTTTCCAGAAGCAC
>JAGXIJ010000113.1 GCA_024635675.1 Gillisia sp. | reverse complement strand
TGGTGATCTTCGGTGGTGTTAATCAGAACTCCCAAACAAGAGCGCTTAGAAATGGTGTAGACATTTTGGTTGCAACCCCTGGAAGATTATTAGATCTTATGGATCAAGGCTTTATCTCCTTATCGAACATAGAGATCTTAACTTTAGATGAAGCAGACAGAATGCTGGATATGGGATTTGTTCACGATGTAAAAAAAGTGATTAAAAAAATCCCTGCTAAAAGGCAAACCTTATTCTTTTCTGCTACCATGCCAGATTCTATTCTAGATCTTGCACATAGTATTCTAAACAACCCTTTAAAGGTATCGGTTACCCCAGTTGCTTCTACAGCTGAAAGAATTGGACAGGAAGTTTACTTCATAGATAAAACCAATAAAAAGAACTTATTAATAGATCTTTTAAAATCTTCTGAAGCAGATAGGGTACTTGTTTTTACCAGAACAAAACACGGTGCAAATAAGGTGGTAAAAGATCTTATTAAAGTGGGAATAAAGGCAGAAGCAATCCACGGTAACAAAACTCAAAATGCACGTCAGAAGGCATTAAAGAATTTTAAAGATAAATCCACTCGCGTATTGGTAGCTACCGATATTGCTGCAAGAGGTATCGATATAGATGATCTGGCTTTAGTGATAAACTTTGAAATCCCGAATATCGCCGAAACTTATGTACACAGAATTGGAAGAACCGGAAGAGCTGGTGCAAGTGGAAAAGCGATCTCTTTCTGTGATTATGAAGAGAAAGCATATTTAAAGGATATTCAGAAATTAATAGACCAACAGGTTCCTGTAATAGAGGGACACAGCTACCCAATGGAATATTTTGAGATTCCAGAAAAGAAACCACAACAAAGAAGACCTTCCAGAAATGGAAATTCCAGCAAGAAAAATAACTCCGGAGGAAATTCATCTAAAAGGAATAGCAATGGCCGATCTAGAAGATAATAAAGGGCATTCCGAGAGCTATTTTGGGGATTACAGGGATTTCTGGTGGAATCCCACTTTTATTGAACTCACAGCCAAAAGATTAGAATTAACAAAACATCATTCTATGCTTGATGTTGGTTGTGGACAAGGTCACTGGACACGTATATTAGCACCACTACTTGCTGCTAATGCTGAAATTACAGCCGTGGATAGCGATGAAAGATGGTTTTCTTCAAATGAAGAGTTGGAAAGAATTTTTGCCCAATCAAATAATCCATTTGTACTAAAAAAAGGGAACGCTCAAAAATTGCCATTCGAGGATAATCAATTCGATCTGGTAACCTGTCAAACCCTACTTATTCATGTTCCTAAACCTCAACAGGCATTAGAAGAGATGAAACGGGTTCTAAAACCCGGTGGTACTTTATTGTGTGTGGAGCCTAATAATATTGTCCAAAGTCTTACAAAAACATCCCTTTCTAAAAACGATTCTATAGATGAAACCTTAGATCATATTAAATATAGATTGATCATAGAAAAAGGTAAAAAAAATCTCGGGCATGGAGATAATTCATTAGGAGATTTATTGCCGGGAATGTTCGCGCTCTCAGAGTTTAAGAATATCGAGGTTAGATTATCGGACAAAGCAATTGCAATGTATCCACCATACAGTACAAAAGAACAGGTGGCCACTTTAAAACAATGGATGACAGGGAGTTCCTGGAAATCCAACACTAAAAAAGATATCGATTTCTTTAGTGCAGCTGGAGAGCAATATTTACCGTTTTATTTAGAATATCAGGATAAATATGCCCGTAGAGACGATCATTTAATGGGCGCTTTACAACGCGAACAATACCACGCTGCTGGAGGTTCATTAATGTACCTGGTAAGCGGAACCAAGTAATCTAAATTATCCTCTTCTTTTTATAGGACCTTGTTCTACAACATTCGAGAGGATAATATGGGTTTTTGTTTCTCCATAAGTGATTAGCTTATCTATGAATTCCTCTAAATGAGACTGATCATAAAGTACCACTTCCATGATAATATTTTCGTTCCCGGTAATCCGGTAACAATTTATTACCTCTTTAAATTCTTTTACCTTTTCCAAGAACGGTTTCAATCTTCCCATAAAAGCTCGAAGTGTAATCACTGCTTTTAATTGATGTCCCGTTTTATGATAAGATACTTGGGCCTTATATCCTTTAATAATCCCATTATCCTCCATTTTCTTAACTCTTTCTGCAACAGCCGGAGAGGTAAGACCAACTTTTCTGCCAATTTCAGCAAAGGATTGTCTTGCATTCTTTTGAAGGGAGTCAAGTATTTGCCAGTTAAGTGTGTCTATAGGCATAATTAATTTTTTTAACTATTAAAATGATTAAGTTTAAAGTAAATGTACACATTCACTTTAAATTGTAAAGAAAAGTTCGTTGATATCGCAGTAATTTTATGGGAGTCAAAAGAAAGTAGTCAATCATGAATTCCATTACCAGTTCCGATTTTAATTATTCTCCTGTTTATCGCAAAGCGATCGAGATATTAAATATCTCCAGACATATCTCCAATTATTTGGTTCAGGATTTGGCTGTATTAAACAGAAACGGGACTGAAAACAAAGATATTTACTTTACCGGCGACATTATTCAGCAATCTACATCCTTAGTACCGCAAATATTAAGAGCAGAAAGCGAGCCTTTTTCTGAAGAAAAACAAAAATATGCAGATTCAGTTACACGACTCACCAATTTATTATATAAGAATTGTGAACGTCTTGAATTGTCTAATAGCAATGGAAGAGAATTCCTTAGAATCTTAAGATTAGAATTGAAAAAATTTAGAAAATTACAACGAATCTGGAAGTTGACCTTGTAGCTAATAGCAAAAGAACACTCTTTTTAAATTAAAATTTACCCTAACCTAAAAATCCCAATTCTTATCGAATTGGGATTTACTCTTTATCATTCAGCTGGAAAAGATCCCGATATCGCTCTGCTCATCGGGATAAGCGATTCGCACGCATTTCAAAATAAATTTTGAAATGCGGCTCTCTGCTTACATGTTTCTTCTATATTGCCCACCAACTTCGAACATAGCTGAAGTGATTTGGCCTAAGGAACAAACTTTGGTTGCATCCATAAGCACCTCAAATAGATTTTCGTTGTTAACCGCTGCCTTCTGGATCATTTCCAAGGCTTTTGCAGAATCTTCCCCGAAAGCTTTATGTAAATTATTTAAAGTAGCGATCTGGTATTGTTTTTCTTCTTCTGTAGCTCTAATAACCTCTCCCGGTGTTACGGTAGGAGATCCTGTAGAACTTAAGAAAGTATTCACACCAATTATTGGGAATTCCCCGTTATGTTTTAAAGTTTCATAATACAAACTTTCTTCCTGGATCTTACTTCTTTGGTACATTGTCTCCATTGCACCAAGTACGCCACCTCTTTCTGTAATTCTATCGAATTCTAAGAGCACCGCTTCCTCTACAAGATCTGTTAACTCTTCAATAATAAAAGCACCCTGAATTGGGTTCTCATTCTTGGTAAGTCCTAGCTCTTTATTGATGATAAGCTGAATGGCCATTGCTCTTCTTACCGAAGCTTCTGTAGGCGTTGTAATTGCCTCGTCGTATGCATTGGTGTGTAAGGAGTTACAGTTGTCGTAAATTGCATACAGCGCCTGTAGTGTTGTTCTTATATCATTAAAATCTATTTCCTGAGCATGTAACGAACGTCCGGAAGTTTGAATATGATATTTCAACATTTGAGCTCTTGGGTTTGCTCCGTATTTATATTTTAATGCTTTTGCCCAGATCTTTCTTGCAACTCTACCAATAACTGCATATTCCGGATCTACTCCGTTGGAGAAAAAGAACGAAAGGTTTGGTCCGAATTTATTGATATCCATTCCTCGACTTAGGTAATACTCTACATAAGTAAATCCGTTAGCTAAGGTTAAGGCTAATTGCGTTACAGGATTTGCTCCTGCCTCTGCTATATGGTATCCTGAGATAGAAACCGAATAAAAGTTCCTTACTTGTTTTTCAATAAAATACTCCTGCACATCCCCCATCAACCTCAGCGCATATTCAGTTGAAAATATACAGGTGTTTTGCGCTTGATCTTCTTTTAAGATATCTGCTTGCACGGTTCCACGAACAACATTCAACGTATCTTTTTTGATCTTAGCATATACATCTGCCGGCAATACAAGATCTCCTGTTGCACCCAACAACATTAATCCCAATCCGTTGTTTCCTTCCGGAAGTGGACCTTGATATGCAGGGCGATCTAATTTTTTATCCTTGTATATTTTTTTGATCTTCTCCTCTACTTCATCCTGAAGATCATTTTCAATGATGTATTTCTCACACTGCTGATCGATAGCCGCATTCATGAAGAATCCTAACAACATTGGAGCCGGACCATTTATGGTCATACTCACAGAAGTCATCGCATCTGCCAGATCGAATCCGGAATATAATTTCTTGGCATCATCCAAACAGCAAATTGAAACTCCCGCATTTCCTATTTTCCCATAGATATCTGGTCTAAAGTCGGGATCATTTCCATAAAGAGTAACAGAATCGAATGCTGTAGATAGTCTCTTTGCAGGCAGTCCTGCACTCACATAGTGAAAACGTCTATTCGTTCTCTCAGGTCCTCCCTCACCGGCAAACATTCTTGATGGATCTTCTCCTGCTCTTTTGAAAGGATATAACCCCGCCGTATATGGGAATTCTCCCGGAACATTTTCTTGTAAACACCATTTTAGAATGTCTCCCCAAGCCTGATATTTTGGTAGAGCAATTTTTGGTATTTGTGTATGAGATAAAGACTCGGTATGAGTTTCTATTCTTAATTCCTTATCTCTTACTTTAAATGAATATACCGGTTCTTTATATTTATTAACCTTGTCTTCCCATCCGGTAATAATCTCCCAGTTGTATGGATCAAGATTTAATTTAACGCGATCAAACTCAGCGATTAAAAGTTTGATAAAATCTTTATCTACTTCCTTCTGAATTTGTTTTAGAATCTTTTCACTGTTCAAACCGTGCTTATCCAAATAGGACTTCTCGGTTTCGCTCGAGGCTACATTTGTTACAGATCCTATGGTCTTTAAAATCCCATATAGCTTTTGAGCTACTTCTTCCTGAGATCTTGCAGTTTCATCATATTTCCTGTTATTTTCAGCAATTTCAGAAAGGTATCGCACTCTGCTTGGAGGGATAACATAGATCTTTTCACTTTTATCTTCATTGATATGAAAAGTGGAAGATAAAGTGGCACTCGTTTTTTCCTCTACCTTATTCATCAACTTTCTGTAAAGCGTATTCATTCCCGGATCGTTAAACTGGGAAGCAATAGTTCCATATACAGGAAGTGTTTCTGGATCATCATGCCACAAACCATGATTACGCTGATATTGTTTTTTAACATCACGAAGGGCATCTAAAGCTCCACGTTTATCGAATTTATTTATTGCTACCAGATCTGCAAAATCCAACATATCGATCTTCTCTAACTGTGTAGCTGCCCCAAATTCCGGAGTCATTACATAGAGTGAAGCATCAGAATGTTCCAGGATCTCGGTATCGGATTGTCCAATTCCTGAAGTTTCTAATATTATAAGATCGAAATTAGCTGCTTTTAAAACTTCAACTGCTTCAGAAACGTATTTAGACAATGCTAAGTTAGATTGTCGTGTTGCTAAGGATCGCATGTAAACACGTGAGCTGTTAATCGCATTCATTCGGATTCTATCTCCCAATAAAGCACCTCCGGTTTTACGTTTTGATGGATCTACAGAAATAATTCCAATGGTTTTTTCAGGAAAGTCAACTAAAAATCTTCGTACCAACTCATCTACCAACGAGGATTTCCCTGAACCACCTGTTCCTGTAATTCCCAGAACCGGAGTTTTCTTTCCGTTAAGTTCAATCTTACCAAATGCCTTTTCAAAATCTTCATGCCTGTTTTCTGCTAAAGAGATTAGTCGCGCAATTGTATTTATATTTTTTTCTTTTAACAGACTTTTAGTCTTATCTGCATTTTCTAAAGGCGGGGTTGCAGTATCTGCTGTTCTTACCAGATCATTTATCATCCCTTGCAATCCCATCTCACGCCCATCATCTGGAGCGTAAATTCTGGTAATTCCGTAATCCATTAATTCTTTGATCTCTGAAGGAAGGATCACTCCTCCTCCTCCACCAAAAATCTTTATATGCTCTGCTCCTTTTTCCTTCAACAGATCGTACATATATTTAAAGTACTCATTATGTCCTCCTTGGTATGAGGTCAAAGCAATGGCATTGGCATCTTCCTGAATGGCACAATTCACTACTTCTTCTACACTACGGTCATGCCCTAAGTGTATCACTTCTACTCCTGTGGACTGAATGATACGGCGCATAATATTTATGGCGGCATCATGACCATCAAAAAGGGAGGCTGCTGTTACTATTCTTACTTTATTCGTAGGGATATAAGGAGTTTGATCTTGCATTGTTATTCTAAATTTTAGGAGTTGCAATTTACTAAATTCGTAAAGATTTTTCCTTATAAGATCCATTTTTAAAGGATTCTTAAATACAAAAAAGCGTCTCCAATTGTAGAGACGCTTTATTTTAACTGATTAATTATGATTATCTAACAAACATACTCTCATCTACTTCCACACCTAATCCATTTGCTACACCCGCACCTAAAGTAGGGTCGGCTCTAAACCAATGGCATAATTGTCTATTTACAATCTCATCTTTTTTAGGACCATCAATTCCGCTCATTGCACCAACAATATTGCTAATTAGATTTTTCTGTGCCTGATCGTCCATTATCCTGAACAGATTTCCCGGCTGTGTATAGTGATCGTCTTCTCTCGGTGCATTTCTGTCGAACCAATCGGCCTCAGCATCTACCACAGTTGGAGGTAATTGCTTGTAGCTTTCGTCTATTTCGATATCATCGAAACTGTTAGGGAAGTAATTTGGTTTTCGACCTTGATTTCCATCAACCCGCATTAATCCATCTCGCTGATAATTATTGCTTTCTTTCATAAATGGGCAGCGATTTACAGGGATTTGCTCGTAATTGGCTCCCAATCTATATCTATGTGCATCTGGATAAGATAACAATCTACCCTGCAACATTTTATCTGGAGAATAGCCAATTCCATCAACTATGTGAGCAGGAGATGTTGCCAATTGTTCTATTTCAGCAAAATAATTCTCCGGATTTCTATTCAATTCCATCACTCCCACATCGATAAGTGGGTAGTCGCCATGTGGCCAAACCTTAGTTAAATCGAATGGATTTATATGATAATCCAAGGCTTCCGCTTCTGGCATTACCTGAATCCTTAAATTCCATTTTGGATAATTCCCATCCTCAATATTTTTCATGAGATCCCGTTGAGAAAAATCGGGATCTATTCCGCGCATTTCCATAGCGTCTTTATCTGTAAAATTCTTGATTCCCTGAGCTGTTTTAAAATGGAATTTCACATAAAAACGTTCGTTGTCTTTATTGATCAAGGAGAAAGTGTGGGATCCATACCCATTCATATGTCTAACACCGTACGGTGTCCCGCGGTCACTCATTAAAATGGTGACTTGATGCAAAGATTCTGGGCGTAGGGACCAAAAATCCCACATCATCGTCGGGGATTTCATATTGGTATACGGATCCCGTTTTTGTGTATGAATAAAATCACTGAACTTTTTAGGATCCTTTACAAAGAAAACCGGAGTATTGTTACCTACCATATCCCAATTTCCGTCTTCAGTATAAAATTTTAAAGCAAATCCTCGCGGATCTCTTTCTGTATCTGCCGAACCTTTTTCACCTCCCACGGTGGAAAATCTGGCAATCATATCTGTCTTTTTTCCAACTTTAGAAAATATTTTAGCCTTAGTGTATTTTGTAATGTCATGAGTAACAGTAAAAGTACCATAAGCACCAGATCCCTTCGCATGCACAACTCTTTCAGGAATTCTTTCTCTGTTAAAGTGGGACATCTTCTCATGAAGAATATAATCTTCTATTAAAAGAGGTCCTCTGCGGCCAACACTTAGGGTATCTTCATTTTCAACATAAGGTCTTCCAGATGAAGTGGTCAATTTATTTTTCTTACTCATTCCTAGGATTTTTAGTTATATTAAAGATAAGATTTGATTAGCTATAATCAAAATCGATTGTTTTAATATAAGTATAACATTTCTTGATATCTAAAATGGAACATTAATTGATACTTTTAACAAAAAACAATTGCCATGAAAAAATTATACATACTACTTTTTATTCCTTTATTCTTTGGATGTGCCGAATTACAAGGCATTGCAACTCAATTACCCGGTGGCGCATACGGAGTTTCTGACACAGAAATTGCTTCGGGATTACGCCAGGCATTAGATTTTGGAATAGACAAACAAGTTTCTAAACTAACCCAAGAAGACGGATTTTTTAGAAATGAATTAGTTAGAATTACTTTACCGCCAGAATTACAAAAAGTAGATAGAACATTACGCGATGTTGGCTTAAGCTCTTTGGCAGATGAAGGTCTAAAAGTTTTAAATAGAGCAGCAGAGGATGCCGTTAAAGAGGCGACCCCAATTTTTGTGACGGCTGTTAAAGAGATCACTTTTACCGATGCCAAAAATATCCTTTTAGGTAATAACACTGCGGCCACCACTTATTTAAACCAAAAAACTGAAACCCAGCTGTATTCAAAATTTAACCCGGTGATCACCAATTCTTTAAATAAAGTTGGAGCCACTGAGGTATGGACTAATATAATTAACAAATATAATTCGCTTCCGCTTACCAATAAAGTAAATCCAGACCTTCCAGATTATGTGACTAATGAAGCATTGAATGGTGTGTTCACGATGATAGCACTTGAAGAAAAAGACATTAGAGCTAATTTTGCTTCAAGAACCACAGACCTGTTGAGAAGAGTTTTCGGACTTCAGGATTAGTTAAGCCTAAAGATATTATTGTAAGGAAAAATTTACAAATACTTTAACCTCAACTTAATACAATTTAATACTCATGGTTGGTACTTTTGCACCTTAACCCTGCAATGATGATTGATATTATGTTTTTTATGACGGAGGAAGAGCGTTTATGCCAAAAGTATACCGCACTCATGCATAAAGCTTTTAAAACAGCTTTGATTGATAAGAATAAAAGTGATAAAATAAATGCTCGGGCAAAAAAAATTTTAGCTCAAATAAAACGAATGAATTATAAGGATGTGGATAAATAATTTTGAAGATCCTCGAAATATTTAAAAGAGTTCAGTTGCCTTGAACCATACCAACTAAAAAATTCTCCATTCACTATTTCTATACGGGCATTACAATGCTCACGTATTTCAGCTATATGTTTTTCCTTAAATGGAAACGGCTCTGACGATAATAAAATAAGATCCAGATCGTGGTTCTTTAGTTCTTCTAAATCGATTTCCGGATATCTATCTTTAGAATCCTTATAAACGTTGAGCCAACCATTCAATTCTAACATAGAATTTATAAAGGTGTTTCCCGCAACCACCATCCATGGTTTTCTCCAGATAAAATAACCAACTCTTAATTTTTTTGAAGATAAGTTGGCTTCAAAGATTGCTTTTTTACCAGATAATGCTGAAACCAGATCTTTTGCCACCTGTTCCTTATCCAATAAAGTTCCATACTTTTTAATGAGTTCCAGAGAGTCCTGAAAAGTAATAATATTGGATACATGAACCGGACATATTTTTTCCAGATCCAAAACCATCTCCAAGGTGTTTTCTTCCTTATTGCAAAGTATGATATCAGGATTTAGTGCCTGAATTTTTTCCAAATGAACCTTTTTAGTGCCTCCAACAATTGTCTTTGTTTTTCTCAGACTTTCAGGATGGATACAAAACTTGGTGATTCCAACAATTTGTTCTTCTAAACCCATGTATACCAGTAGCTCGGTTATACTTGGCACCAAAGAAACAATCCGATTCAGAGGTCTGGAAATTTCTAATTCACGATCTATTTGATCTAAAATTATCATTTTAGGTGGATTTAAGATAGGATCACATCCATTTGATCTGCCATTTCCCTTTGCATTACCTCTGCCTTGGCAGCCGCAATTTCAGCAAAATTTGAAGTTTGGGAAGCATAAATAATCGCTCTTGAGGAATTCACTAAAAGACCCACATTTTTATTCATTCCATATTTACAAACTTCTTCTAAACTCCCGCCTTGAGCACCTACCCCTGGAACCAATAAGAAACTATCCGGAACGATTTTACGAATCTCGGCCAGATATTCTGCTTTTGTAGCCCCAACCACATACATTAATTGCTCCGAATTTTTATACGACTTAGAAGTTTCCAGCACCTTTTTATAAAGTTCTGTTCCATCACATTCCAAGGTTTGAAAATCGAAAGCTCCCTCGTTGGAGGTTAGTGCAAGCATAATGGTATGCTTATCTGTAAATTCTAAGAATGGCTCTATAGAATCTCTCCCCATATATGGAGCAACGGTTACTGCATCGAAAGCCATTTCATGAAAGAAGGCTTTAGCATACATGCTGGAAGTATTCCCTATATCTCCACGTTTTGCATCGGCAATAGTAAAAATTTCAGGATAATTTTTATTTATATAGGCAATGGTTTTATCTAAAGATTTCCAGCCTTTTCTACCGTAAGCCTCATAAAATGCAGTATTAGGTTTATAGGCAACTGCATAATGATGCGTGGCATCTATAATGGCCTTATTAAACGTAAAAATTGGGTCTTCTTCTGTAAGTAGATAGGTTGGAATTTTATCGAGGTCTGTATCCAAACCTACACAAAGAAATGATTTCTTTTTATGTATTTGAGCTATAAGATCCTGAGTGGTCATACAAAGTTCAGTATTATATTAATTGCAAAAATAACTATATAAAAAATCCCGCGAATTGCGGGAAATTTATTTTCTATATTTAAAATGCATCGCTGTTCTCCTTCAGCTTTTCGGTGTTTTCTACCAATTGCAGTTCGTCTATAATTTTTTGAATATCTCCATTTATAATATTGGAAAGATCATATAAGGTTAAATTAATTCTGTGATCTGTAACCCTACTCTGGGAGTAGTTATAAGTTCTAATCTTAGCACTTCTATCTCCACTGGAAACCATAGAATTACGTTTAGCAGAATCGGCCTCCAATTTCTTGGCTAATTCCATATCATATAATCTGGAACGCAATACTCTAAAAGCTTTCTCCTTATTTTTATGTTGTGATTTCTGATCCTGACACTGAGCAACCAATCCTGTTGGAATATGCGTTAATCGTACTGCAGAATAGGTAGTGTTTACAGACTGACCTCCTGGGCCTGAAGAACAGAAAAAATCTACTCGTACTTCTTTAGGGTTGATCTCTACGTCAAATTCCTCTGCTTCCGGCAATACCATTACAGTAGCAGCCGAGGTATGCACACGCCCTTGGGTTTCTGTTTGAGGAACCCGTTGAACCCGGTGAACCCCGGCTTCAAATTTTAAAGTCCCATATACATCTTCTCCGGAAATTTCAAAGATCATCTCTTTAAAACCTCCGTTAGTACCTTCATTATAATCCACAATATTGCATTTCCAGCCACGTCCATCTGCATATTTATTATACATTTTATAAAGATCACCCGCAAAAATACTGGCTTCATCTCCACCTGCACCGGCTCGAATCTCCATCACCACATTTTTTGCGTCTTCCGGATCCTTAGGAACAAGCATCATTCTGATCTTCTCATCAAGCTTCGGCAATTCAGATTTAGCCTCGTCCAATTGAAGTTTTGCCATCTCTGTCATCTCTGCATCACTGCCATCGGCAATAATCTCTTCAGATTCCTGGATATTATCTGTAAGCTCAATATATTTTTCACGCACATCCATGAGTGCCTTCAAATCTTTATATTCCTTATTCAATTCTACATAACGCTTCTGATTCGATATAATATCAGGCTGAATGATTAAATCATTCACTTCATCGAAGCGTTGCTTCACGATATTCAACTTCTCAATCATAAATTTTTCTAATGATTTTTCGATGCAAATTTACGTAAATAGATTGATTTTAAGGAATAGGATTTGAAGGGAAGGAAGATATCTTTCAAATGAAATTTTGAATAAGTGAAATTTAATAATTTTTCGGCAATTCAGAAAATTGATTCTTACCTAATAATCTTAAAATGTTTAGGGTTCCAATTGGGTAACAAATAAAGAAACATCTAGATAATAGCAAGTAATTTATACCTCCATCAGAAATATTTCTATTATCAATTTGTTTTTACAAAATCTATAAATCAGCAAACCTATTCTTCCATATGCGCATTAGATCTCGCCAATGTTTCTGTTCTATATTTCCGCATAAACTGAAGTAATAATGCAATTCCTACTATATTAAATATTCTATCCACAAAATAAAATTCATTAAATCCCAAAATGAAGGCAATAAAATATGTGAGATCCGAGAATACCAAACTTAGAACAGCACCCAAGAAGAAAATTGATGCTTTATTTGTATATCTATTGCTGAAAGACACTGCTGCAGAAACACATATAATTATCGAAAAACCATAGAGAGAAAACAAAAAGTCAAATAATAATGTGTGTTCTCCGACTGGCATCATTTCCAATAAATTATGCAATAGGAAAATATTTAATAAAACTGCTAGTGCAAAAACTATTTTCTGAAATAAGTTTGTATTAAGATTTTTCAACTTATTTATAACAATCCATACCAATGTCAAATATGTGGCCGTTTTCACGAGAAACATCAGCGCATTAAAAATGGGGTCCTCTAAAAATATAAATATGCCATCAGATATAAAAAGCAATCCAAAGAGAAGAAGTCCACGTTTGGTATAATACCATGGAGAAATAAAAAGTAAAATAAAGCTGATCATTGTTCCAAATAATACCCATAAATACATGTTTTCCTCTAAATAGATCTTAGCCCAAAGATTAACAATGATCAAAGCCATTGTGAAAACTGGAAGAAAATATTTGAAGGGTTTCATAGATTGGAAAAAATTCTAAGCGGTAAACTTTGGCTGGATTAAACTCAGCTTTCTAAATTTATATTTAACAATTTAGCAATAATAATACTAAAATCTTAAATATTAGTAGTTAAACTCTCCAAACTCACTCCTAATTGTAAGTTTTTTAGCATTAGAGGCTTCAACTCTTCCAACAATCTTAGCATCTACTTTGAATGATTTTGAAATAGCGATAATGTCTTCGGCAATTTCTGGAGCTACATAAAGCTCCATCCTGTGGCCCATATTAAATACCTGATACATTTCTTTCCAATCGGTCTTACTTTCTTCCTGGATTAATTTAAATAAGGGTGGTGCCTCAAATAAATTATCTTTAATAATATGAAGATCTTTTATAAAGTGAAGAATTTTTGTTTGCGCTCCCCCACTGCAATGTACCATTCCATGTATCTCGGAATTAGTAAATTGAGACAGGATCTTCTTAATTATTGGCGCATAAGTTCTGGTTGGTGATAACACCAGTTTACCCGCATTGATTGGAGAATTTTCTACTTCATCTGTCAAAGATTTTGTTCCTGAATACACAAGTTCTTCTGGAATACTGCTATCAAAACTTTCAGGATATTTTTCAGCTAAAACCTTAGAGAAAACATCATGTCTGGCAGAAGTAAGCCCATTGCTTCCCATTCCTCCATTATACTCTTTCTCGTAAGAGGCCTGCCCAAAAGAAGCCAATCCAACAATGACATCTCCGGGTTTTATATTTGCGTTATTAATTACATCCTTTTTCTTCATTCTCGCAGTAACCGTAGAATCTACAATTATTGTGCGAACAAGATCTCCCACATCGGCAGTTTCACCTCCAGTAGAATGAATTTCCACCCCAAAACTTTTTAAGTCTGTAAGTAACTCTTCTGTTCCATTTATGATCGCAGAGATCACTTCCCCGGGAATAAGATTCTTATTTCTCCCTATGGTAGAGGAAAGCATGATATTATCTACTGCGCCTACGCAAAGCAGATCATCAATATTCATGATAAGTGCATCCTGAGCAATTCCCTTCCACACAGAAAGGTCTCCCGTCTCTTTCCAGTACATATAAGCCAAAGAAGACTTTGTCCCGGCACCATCTGCATGCATTATAAGGCAATGATCTTCATCCCCCGTTAAATGATCGGGTACGATTTTACAGAAAGCCTGCGGGAATAATCCCTTATCTACATTTTTGATAGCATTGTGTACATCTTCTTTTCCTGCAGATACTCCGCGACCGGCGTATCTTTTACTTATTTCCTGACTCATGGAGCACTAATTTTTATGAGATTTCAAAGATACATTCTTTTCATTTTTTATGAGGAAGATTATATGTTTTATATATTGAGTAAAACAAAAAACCACCTCTTCAAGAATTAATTAGATTCTTAGGAGGTGGTTTTTACGTTTAATTGTTATAGCCTATCGCGTAAACAACAATTCTCTGTATTTTGTTAATGGCCAGATCTCATCGTCTACCAATAACTCTAATTTATCACAGTGATATCTTATCTCTTCGAAATATGGTTTTACATTATCGCAATATGCAAACGCTCTTTTCTCTGCATCATCGATCTTATTTGCTTCTTTACGAGCCTCGATCATCTTGCTTACATCGCCATTTATATGCTCTATATGCCCTGATATTGCTTCTATGATCCCTATTTGTTCCTTAGAGTGCTTTTTGAAATCTTTCTCGAAGATCTCTTTCAACCCACGTACATTTTCTAATAAAACATTCTGGTAACGAATACAAGTTGGAATTATATGATTTCTTGCGATATCACCCAAAATCCTTCCTTCAATCTGGATTCTCATGGAGTAATCTTCCAATTCAATTTCATGACGGGCTTCTACTTCCCTCTTGTTCATCACCTTCATTTCCTTGTACAAGTCGATCGTTTGCTTAGAAACCTTTGCTTTTAAAGCTTGTGGGGTCGTTTTATTATTGCTTAACCCACGTTTTTTAGCTTCAACTTGCCAAGCATCTGCATACCCATCTCCCTCAAATCTAATTTTCTTAGATTTTTTAATGTAATCTCTCAAAACATTGAAAATAGCATCATCCTTCTTCATGCCCTTGTCTTTTATCAAGGCGTCTACACTCTTTTTAAACTCTTTAAGTTGTTTAGCAACTATCGTGTTTAAAACAGTCATAGCGTTTGCACAGTTAGCCGTAGAACCTACTGCTCTAAACTCAAACTTATTCCCTGTAAACGCAAATGGAGAGGTTCTGTTTCTATCGGTATTGTCAAGTAAAATCTCCGGGATCTTACCTACTACATTTAATTTAAGATCGGTTTTTTCCTGAGGAGATAATTTCCCATCGGTCACTTTCTCTAATTCATCTAAAACTTCAGTTAACTGACTTCCAATAAATGCTGAAATAATTGCCGGTGGTGCTTCGTTAGCTCCTAGCCTGTGATCGTTTGAGGCACTGGCAATAGTTGCTCTCAATAATTCCTCATGATCATGAACCGCTTTTATGGTATTTATAAAAAAGGCTAAGAATTGTAAATTCTTCATTGGAGTACTTCCAGGACTCAATAAGTTGGTACCTGTATTGGTGCTTAAAGACCAGTTATTATG
>JAGXIJ010000112.1 GCA_024635675.1 Gillisia sp. | reverse complement strand
CTTGATGCGAATTTAGTGATTTTATCAAGAACAAACCAAGGCTTCTAGGTGCACCGTGTTTTTTTACTACATTTGAAAAATAGTATTAAAATACATGAAGAATTTCGTAAACAACTTTTATAAAAATCAGGGATTATTCTACAAGATTTTTCTGTTTATAATCACAGCAGTTTTAATTGTTTATCTTCTTCCGAAAGGTGGTAAATTTAAATATGAGATCACTAAAGGCAAGCCTTGGCAATACGAAAATTTATATGCACCATTCGATTTTGCTATTTTAAAAAGTGATGCTGAAATAGTTAAAGAAAAACTTCAGATAAACACCAATCATATCCCTTATTACACGGTTAAAGGGGATGTTGTAGATTTGGTAAAATCTAAAGTGCCGGAAGAATTATCCAAAACATTTTCAGATAGTATCTTAAAGCGAAAGAGAAGTCAACTTTCCAGCTTTATAGGAAATACTCTTGATGGTATTTATGAATATGGAGTTTTGTTAGAGCCAAAACCGGCAGATGTAAATAAGTTGATATACTTAAAGCGGGGGAATGAAGCGTTTGAAGTTAACTATGATAAACTATTACTTCAGGACGAGATTCGCCCCTTCCTGAATGTTCAAATCAATCAAGGTAATTTATCCTCTTTAAAGCCTGAATTGTTAGAGTTCTTTTATAATGTAATAAAACCCAATGTAACATTTGATGCTTCTCTTACAAAGAAGGAACTAGACAGTAAATTAGGCTCCATTTCTTATACTCGAGGCAGCATTGAACGTGGTACTATCATTATTTCTAAAGGAGAAATAGTAGAAGGGGAAACCTTAGATATTTTAACCTCCCTTAAATCTGAATATGAATCGCAGGTATGGAGTGATTCCAGTTATAACTGGATATTATTTGGATACAGCATATTGGTATGCCTTGCCCTCTTAATGTTACTTTTATTTATTAGAAGAAATAGAAGATATATTTACGATAATAATGTTAAGGTGTCGTTTATTTTCTTCAATATTCTATTGATGGTTTTTCTAACTACTTTGGTTGTAAACTTTGAAGCCAAATATGTTTACATAGTTCCACTTTGTATACTGCCACTTACCTTAAAGGCATTTTTCGATTCCAGGCTTGGTTTATTTGCTCATGTTATAACAGTGTTGATTTTGGGCTTTGTAGTTCCCAATAGCTACGAGTATATGTTTCTTCAAATTATAGCAGGGATAGTCACAATTCTAACGGTTTCAGAATTGTATAAAAGAGCTAATTTATTTATCTCGGTAGGACAAATAACTTTCATTTATATTTTGGTTTATTTTGCCTTCACTATTATTCAGGAGGGAAATATTCAAGACCTAGATTCAGAAATGTTTCTCACTTTTATTTTAGGCGGATTAGCAACTTTGTTTGTACAGCCGCTTATCTATATTTATGAGAAACTATTCGGATTGGTTTCAGACATGTCTTTATTGGAGCTATCAGATACCAACTCTAAGCTCTTGAAGGAGTTGGCAGAAAAGGCGCCTGGTACTTTTCACCATTCCCTAAACGTTGCTAATTTGGCAGAAGCGGCAGCCAATGAAATTGGAGCAAATTCAATGTTGGCTAGGGTAGGAGCATTGTATCATGATATTGGCAAAATGGAGAACCCTACTTATTTTTCTGAAAATCAGACAAGTTCTGTGAATTCTCATGATGAATTATCTCCAGCAGAAAGTGCAGAAATAATTATTAATCACGTAATTAAGGGAATTGAAATTGCTAGAAAACACAATATTCCAGATAGGGTTATAGATTTTATTAGAACCCATCATGGTACTTCTATGGTTTATTTCTTTTATATGAAGGAAAAGGAAATGAATGATAAAGTTTCCACCTTAGATTTTAGATATCCCGGTCCAATTCCTTTTAGTAAAGAGACTGCGATTTTAATGATGTGTGATAGTGTAGAGGCAGCGAGTAAGAGTTTAAAGGAGCCTACCTCGGCAAAAATTGATGACTTTGTGGAAAGGATAATCAATAAACAAATGGATGAAGCGCAATTTTTAAATGCCAATATTACTTTTAAAGAGATCCAGTTAATAAAAAAGGTCTTAAAGCAAAAGCTTAAGAATATTTTTCATTTAAGAGTAGAATACCCTGAATAGTTAATGAACTTCTAATATTTTAATTTCCTTATCATTTAATTTAAAGCTATCTCCTGCTTTCTTGCCTTTAAGGTTTGCATATATTGGTGCTTCTGTGGATATAACATGTACGATACTTTCATCGTCCATTTTTACATTTCCTAAGGCGCAGGCAATAAAATAGTAGCTTTCTTCGGTTGCTATTACGCTTCCAAATTTTATCGTTTCACTATAGTGTTCTCTATCTACTCTGTTTAAAGTGAGTTTCATATTTTGGGCAGTATCCAGATAAGTGGCATATTTTTCAAAGTCTCCTAATAGTTCACCCTTGCTTCCTTCATCATCATAATCTGTGTGAACATCGTTGGCCTCCATAGATTCTTTTATAGTATCCATATGCTCCTTATAGCGCGCTATTTGTTTATTTACTGCATTAAGGCAATTATTAAATAATTCGATTTTATTTGGTACCATGCTAATTTTTTTATTTAAAAGTAGGGATAGGTTTTTAACTTATATAATTATTCGCAAAAATTTAATAGTAAACCAAGCTTGTGTTTAATTTTAATTATAAGTCTATAGGCTTATAATAGTGTTTTATAAGTCTTTAGACTAATATTTTGTATTTATAAGGCTTCAGGCTAATAAATTTTATATATTTGAAGTTATGATAGCAGTTTTAACAGCCGATTTAATAGATTCTTCTCTCTATGAGGAGAAAGTTCTATTGGAAGTACTTAATACGCTTAAACAAGAGTTTAAGTCTATTACAGCGGAATATAATACCAATGAAGTTAGGCTTCAGATTTATAGGGGAGACAGTTTTCAAGGAATAATTAAAAACCCTGAGAATGCCCTTGAAATAGCACTTCAAATTAAAACAGCAATAAATAGAATTCATTTTAAGGAAACCGTAAAAAATAAGGCATATTCCAAAATCGCCGATTTTAAAATCGCCATAGGAATAGGAGCACAAGAAATAGAGCGGGAAGCTATATCTGAATCTAATGGCCCGGCTTTTCAATATTCTGGACGAACTTTAGATGAAATGAAAACGGAACATAGAAATACTAAATTGAAGACCGATTCTGAAGAAATAAATTCTGAATTTAATGCTTCTTTATTTCTATTAGATACCATCACCGATAAGTGGAGTACCGCTTCTGCCGAGGTTGTGTACTACCTTTTAAAAGGATTAAAGGAGAGGGAAGTAGCGGCAGCTATTAATATTAGTCAGTCTGCTGTAAATCAACGCAAAAAGGCTGCTGGATGGGAGGCGATTTCAGTATTGTTGAGTAGGTATAGAGCCGTGATCGCAAACAATTTAGTAAATGGAAAATAGTATGCTTATTTTAATACAACTGCTACTGGCACATCTTATAACAGATTTTATACTCCAACCAAACAGCTGGATAAAGCATAAAAGAAAATATAAGGTAAGATCTCACTTTTTAGTTATTCATGCTTTAATTGCAGGGATCTTATCAGTAATTCTACTACAGAAAATAGAGTGGTGGTATATTGGTGTAATAATTAGTGTTACCCACTTTTTGATAGACTGGTGGAAACTAAATAAGGAAAAAGACAATCTTAAGTACTTTCTTCTAGACCAATTTTTTCATCTTTTAGTAATTGCAATAGTTTGGTTGTTCTTAATAAATGGATTTTCTAAAATAATTCCATTCCTTCAAGAGTTCTTTAATTCTACAACAGCGCTCTTGATAGTTGGAGCCTATTTAATTGTGATCTTTCCTGCGGGATTTCTAATAGGAAAGGCAACTAAAAAATGGCAAACTGAAATAGGTGAGATGCATAAGAAAGACAGCCTGGACGATGCCGGACGCTATATAGGTATTTTTGAAAGGATCCTTGTACTTAGCTTTATTCTCACCAATAATTTTTCGGCCATTGGGTTTCTTATTGCTGCCAAATCCATATTAAGATTTAGTGATAAATCTGAATCCGGAGCCAGAAAACAAACGGAATATGTTCTTATTGGAACACTAATTAGCTTTACAATAACAATACTTATTGGATTGCTAGTACGCCATTTCTTGTTCTAAAAGCTGAATGTTACTAAACATTCGCTCCTTAACGATATTCATCATTCGCTTATTTAAAGCGGAAGAGTTTTCGATATAAAGCAAATATTCTTCAACCGTGAACTGGCCAATAATAATTCCTTTTAAGCTATTTCTAAATTTAATATCCCTTTGAATAGCATTTTCGATAAAACTAAATTTCCTTTCTACAGTATATGTAAAGAAACTGTTCTTGTGTTTCTTGATGTAATTGCGAAAAACCTCTATTAAAAGGTCGTTTTGAAATCTAATAACGGGGCGGAGGGTTTTGTTTTGGAATTGTTCATCTTGACTCATGTTTTCTGAAACTCTTGCCGAAGGAATTTCTGGTCTAAGACGAGGCAATTCATTTTCTCGATGATTCATAATTGTGGAGTTTATTAAATTTAATCAAAATAAATCCTTGATTTTAAGATTGCTTAGTCGAGTTTTAAACCGATTTATAAACAATTCGTCAGTTAAAAGTGTCTTAATCGATTCCAGCCTTTGCCATGTTCTTTTTACCTTTAATCAAATTCGAACCAAATTATGATCGTATCAAGAAACCCATATAATGGGGAAGAAGTAGGTAGCACCAAGGAATTCACCAAAAAAGAGATCCAAGACGCCTTAGAGATTGCTTCTAAGCGATTTAAAACCTGGAGAGCTACTACATTTGCAGAACGATCTAAACTTATGATGGCAGCCGCTCAGGAATTAAAAAAAAATAAACAAGAATATGCTGAAACCATAAGCTTAGAGATGGGTAAACCCATTACTCAATCTATAGCTGAAGTGGAAAAATGCGCCTGGGTATGCGAGTATTATGCTGAAAATGCAGAGAAGCACCTGGAAAACGAACATATAAAAACCGATGCTAGAAAAAGCTATACCTCCTTTGAACCTATTGGGGTTGTGTTGGCTGTAATGCCGTGGAATTATCCTTTTTGGCAAGTATTTAGATTTGCAGCTCCCGCCTTGATGGCTGGAAATATTGGAGTTTTAAAACATGCAAGTAATGTGATGCTATCTGCCAATAATATTCAGAAAATATTTGAGAGAGCAGGATTTCCAAAAGGTTGTTTTCAAAATCTCCCTGTTGGAAGTAAAGAGGTAGAAGCAATTATACGAGATACAAGAATAAAAGCAGTTACCCTAACGGGAAGTAAACCTGCCGGCAGTGCCGTGGCTTCGGTTGCGGGAGAGGAAATTAAAAAATCGGTCTTGGAATTGGGAGGGAGTAATGCCTTGGTTGTTTTTAAAGATGCCGATATAGAAAAGTCTGTAGACACTTGTGTGCAGGCAAGGTTTCAGAATACAGGGCAAAGTTGCATTGCTGGAAAAAGACTTTTATTACAGGAGAGTATTGCTGAAGAATTCCTGGAACTATTTTCAAAAAAGGTAAGAGAATTAAAAAGTGGTGATCCTATGCATGAGGAAACCTACATTGGAGTATTAGCAAGGGAAGACCTCGCGGAAGATCTTGAGAATCAAGTTTTAAAATCTGTGAAGCAAGGCGCTAAGATCTTTTTAGGAGGTAAGAGAAATGGCACTTATTATGAACCAACTATAATAACTGATGTTACCAGAGATATGACCGTGTTTAAGGAAGAAACTTTTGGACCGGTGATATCTGTTACTAAATTTAAGGATGAAAAAGAAGCTATAGAATTGGTTAACTCCTCAGATTTTGGACTTGGGGTATCACTATTTACTAATGATATAGAGTTTGCAGAAAAGATTAGTCCACAATTCGATGATGGGGCTGTGTTTATTAATGAATTAGTGAAAAGTGATCCAAGACTAGCTTTCGGAGGAACCAAAATTTCCGGATATGGAAGAGAATTGTCTATTCATGGAATTAGGGAGTTTGTAAATAAGAAAACTGTTTATATTAGTTAAATGGATCAATCGATCCTCCAAATGTTAGATAATTAGGAATTTATATCAGGAACTGGCATGTGTTATAAGGGAAGTATAGCCGCAGAGGAAAGAAAAATTCAGGATCGAATCTCTAGGAAATTCAAGAAAGGAATTAAATACACGCCCTCTTATCACTTAAATGCATTCGCCAATCCCAACTTATATATTGTTGCCCAAGACGAACCCGATGTTATTCAGGAAGCTGTTTGGGGACTGGTTCCAGATTGGAAAAAGAATGATCCTAATGGATTTTTAAGTGGAAAACAATATACCAACAATGCAAGAGGGGAAGATCTTTATGAAACCAAATCTTTTAAAGATCACGTAATCAATGAACGATGTTGGATTTTGTTTGATGGATTTTTTGAACCCCATTATTATTCTTCCAAAATTCAACAACCATATTTCTGTTATATTCCAGATGGGGAATCCTTTTTAGAAAGGGACATACTTAGCATAGCGGGAATATATTCCAAAATTCAGGAGGAGTATTATGTGAGTTTAGTAACTACAGAAGCAAATGATTTCTTTGCTGAAATTCATAATAAACAGAAAAGAATGCCCTTGGTACTTGATCCACATTTACGGGAAGAATGGATTTCGAAGAACCAGTCTAAGAGTGTAATTTCTAATTTAGTAAAAAAGGGATTCACAAGTGGGGAGTTCCGGGATCATCCAGTATCAAATCAGTTATATAAAGGCGGAAATGATGAATCTACGATACAGCCTGTAGATCCATTTCAAGCTACTTCCTTATTTTAATTAACCACATATTTCATTACATATTTAAAATTATATGAGGCAAGAGATAGCAGTTACAGTAGATTCCATAATATTTAAAGATGTTGGTTCTTCAATCAAAATACTTTTGATCAAGCGAAAAAATGATCCTTTTAGAAATAGCTGGGCACTTCCCGGTGGTTTTTTGGAAGCAACAGAAAGTTTAGAAGATGGAGCAAAAAGGGAATTAAAAGAAGAAACAGGGGTAGAGATAGAGCGATTAGAGCAGCTAAATACTTACGGTACTCTAGATAGAGATCCGAGAGGGAGAATAATTTCTATTGCTTTCGTTGGAATCCTGAACGAAAAATTTCAAATTAAAGCGGGTGATGATGCCAAGGAAGTTAATTGGTTTAATTTAGAAGAATTACCGGATCTTGCTTTCGATCATTCTGAAATTATAAAAGATGCAAAAAGTTATCTTTGCAAAAATAAAAATATTTAAAAAACGTTAATATGAGATTTCATACTAGAAAATGGGTAAAACCTCAGGATTTAAATCCTAATGCTTCCTTATTTGGGGGAAGACTGCTGGAATGGATAGATGAAGAATGTGCACTTTATTCTATAATTCAATTAGAAAACCCAAAAGTGGTAACTAAATATATGAGTGAGATCAATTTTCAAAGTTCTGCAGTTCAGGGTGATATTATTGAAATTGGAATCGATGTTGTAAAATTCGGGAATGCCTCACTTACCTTACGATGTGAGGTAAGAAATAAAATGACTAGAGATACAATTATTACCATAAAAAACATAGTGATGGTAAGTTTAGACAAAAATGGCAAGCCTCAAGCTCATGGTAAATCTGAGATTGAATATGTGAAAGATCGACTTAAGGAGTAATTATTTATTCTCCTTTTGCCCTTTTTTCTTCTTGTTCTTTTAATGCATCTGCAATTTGTTCGTTCGCACTTTTTAATTGCTCTGCTGTAGGTGCTTCAGCTTTTTGCTCAGCAGCTTTTTCTGGCTCTAAGCTTAAACTTATATAGAATGGATAATGATCTGAATCTATATCTTCTCCAGTTTTTACTTCGACAAGTCTAAATTCTTCTGAAACAAAGAAATGATCTAAGGGCCATTTCATAATAAAACTGGTAGCATTAAAGGAATTGTAAAATCCTCGACCTTTTCGAATATCTAATAAGGTACTTACTTCTTTAAATAATTTTGAGCTTGCAGACCAGGCAACATCGTTAAAATCTCCTGCAACAATCGTTGGAAGATCTCTTTCTAAAGCCATTTTAGCTACCATCAGCATTTCCGCATCTCTATCTGTAGAAGATGGGTTTTCCTGTGGCATGGGAGGAGTAGGGTGGATTGCATGCAGCATGATCTCTTTCCCCGATCTTAAAACCAAAACAGTATGGATAGACGGGATACTATCGTCTACAAGAAATCTCTTTTGGGGATTTTTCATCTCAAATTTCGAATAAAGAAGCATGCCATAAGTGTTATTTATAGGCACTTCTACACGATATGGGTATTTTGCAACAGCCTTTGCTACATCATTCATCCATCGAGTATTAGTTTCTGTAAGCAATAAAATATCAGGATCCTTTTCTTCAATTTCCTTTATAAGTAGATCTGGATTGGTATTCTTTTGTAACACGTTTGCGGCATAAAATTTTAAAACATCAGCTTGATCTATGCCTTCAGTAACCTTGGCCACTTCATGCTTGCCATGTGGTAAATACGGAAAGATCTTATACATCTGAAAGGAAAAACACATTATAAGTACTGTGACAAATAAATAATCTTCTACCCATTTAATATCGAATTCTTTAAAATATACTACTATAGCAACAAAGGTTAAGATAGTTAACTGGATGTGTGGGTAATCGAACATTCTTATCCACCAGAAATCTGCCGCAGCAATTGGAATTAAAGTTAATAACACGGCAAACAGACCGAAACCTTGTAAGAAGGGTTTTAATTTCATAAGGGTGAGTTTAGTTGGCTAATAAAATTGGTTAAAATTTATTTGATATTTTCACTTTTTAAATTATCTGCTAAATATTTAAAATCGTCTCCAGAAGGAGATTCAAAAAGTTGAAGTTCAAAATAAGGTAAGGCTGCAATTAAATGATCAAAAATATCTGCAGCTATATATTCATAATTTTCCCAACGTTTATCTTTACTAAAACACAAAACTTCTAATGGGATTACTTGAGGGGTAGGCGCTAAATGTCTAACCATTAGGTATAATTCCTTATTAATTGCAGGATGATCATGTAAATAAGCGTCGGCATATTTTCTGAAAATACCTAAGTTGGTTTGATTCCTCCCATTAATGGGTATCGAGGTATCTACATTATTTGATTTATTATACTTATCTACTTCCTTTTGGCGATGTTCCAGATAAGGAGCAATAAGACTTATTGACTTCAGTTTCTCCAGATCTGCGATAGTCACAAATTTTACTGAATTCTGTTTTATATTTATTGCACGTTTTATACGTCTGCCCGGCGATTCCTGCATCCCGCGCCAGTTCTGAAAGGAGTCGGCAATTAGACTATAAGTAGGAATAGTAGTAAAAGTATTATCAAAATTTTGAACACGTACTGTAGCGAGATTAATTTCGGTTACATCACCATCTGCACCATATTTACTGAAGGTAATCCAATCCCCAATACGAACTATGTCGTTTACTGAAACCTGAATGGAGGCAACAAATCCTAAGATAGTATCCTTAAAGATTAATAATATCACTGCGGAAGCTGCTCCTAAAGAGATTGCAAAACTAATGACAGATCTATCAAATATTTCAGAAAAAACAAACATGAGTCCAACGATCCATATAAAGATCATGAGGACCTGCATGTAGCTATCCAATGGTTTATCAAAGTATTCCTCCCGGGTCTTTAAATAATTCTTGCTGGTTCGAAGTAAACTTCTAAAAATCCAAACAACTAGAAGTATTTTATAAAGGTTAGTAAGAAATATGACGATCCTTAAAACATATTCATGATCTATAAGTATAGTTGGAACGGTAGCATAGATTATAAGAATTGGAATAATTCTTCCTACATACCTAGGGAAATTACTTTTAATTAAAAAATCATCGAAAGTGGTTTTTGTTTTATTTGTAAAAGCCTTAAAAGACTCTACAACAAACCTTCTCAATAAATAATTCGCTAAAACAAGCAATCCTAAAAGAGCGAGGAGATTGATAGCTAAGTTAATGTATCCCGCAGTTAGGGTATCCATTCCTTGCTCAATCAAATAATTTTCAAGAAAACAACTAATTGATTTTAAATCTAAAAAATCGTCAATCATATTATAAATACTTTTTTTCTATATAGAACGGTCCAAACGGAATTACAGAACAGACCACAACAAGCAATAATGTTTTAAACTTCCAGTTAAGTAAATTATAGACAAAGATTGCACCCACAAGATAGGATATAAAAAGGATTCCGTGTGCCATTCCTACAATTTGAACCATTTGCGGAAGGTTAAACAAATACTTTAATGGCATCGCTATTAATAGCAGTATTAAAAAGGAAAGTGCTTCAAAAATACTAACCCATTTAAAAATTTTGATTTGATTATCGGTACTCATAAAACTAAATTTCCGCAAATATAAATTTTATCCTTGAGTATATATTGAAACCAAGTTTTAATAACCATCAATCATTGTGTAATTTATTATAAATATATCATAATAGCTGGTAATTTTGTTTTAAGCGAGCAACGATTTTTTGGCAATTTGCTTATTTTGCACCTAATTAGAAAAAGAAAATATGAAATCTAAAATATTAGTTACTGGCGGACTTGGGTTTATTGGTTCCCATACGGTAGTAGCTCTACAACAACAAGGATTTGAAGTTGTAATAATAGATAATTTGTCCAACTCCTCCATAGATGTATTAGCCGGGATCATTAAAATTACCGAGATCACTCCCGAGTTCGAAAACATTGATCTTCGAAATAAAGAAGCAGTAGAGGATTTTTTTGAAAGGCACGACAATGTAAGTGGAGTTATTCATTTCGCAGCATCTAAGGCTGTAGGGGAGAGTGTGGAAAACCCATTGTTGTATTATGAAAATAACCTTTCTACTTTAATATACATTTTGCAACAGCTTAGTAAGAAGGACAACGCCAATTTTATTTTTAGTTCTTCTTGTACAGTATATGGCCAGGCAGATTCATTACCCATTAATGAGAATGCACCTATAAAAGAGGCAATGTCGCCATATGGTAATACCAAACAAATAGGGGAAGAGATAATAAAGGATACGTGCAAAGTTCATCCAAATCTTAGCGCGATCTCATTGAGATATTTTAATCCAATTGGTGCGCATCCCAGTACAGAAATAGGGGAGTTGCCTATTGGTACTCCGCAGAATTTAGTGCCATTTATTACTCAAACTGCAATTGGAAAGCGGGAACAATTATCGGTTTTTGGAAATGATTATCCAACCAGTGATGGCACCTGTGTTAGAGACTATATTCATGTAATGGATCTGGCTAAAGCTCATGTGGTAGCCTTACAAAAATTAATGGCAGGTGCTTCTAAGGCGAACTACGATGTCTTTAATTTAGGAACAGGAAAAGGAAATTCCGTATTAGAGGTTATAGAATCTTTCCAACGATCTACAGGTAAAAAGTTGCCGTATAAAATAGTGGACAGACGAGAAGGAGATATTACGGCAGCTTATGCAGATACTCATAAGGCAAATTCAATATTAAATTGGAGAGCAGAGCATAGTTTAGATGAAGCTTTGGAAAGTGCTTGGAAATGGGAGAAAAAAGTTCTTAAAATGGAAAAGAAGGAATAATCTTAGTAATAAATAAAAAAAGAAAGCCACTTAATTTTAAGTGGCTTTCTTTTTATTGCTAGTTTCCATTTACGTAAAATGCATGAATTACCCCTGGTAACCAGCCCAAGGCTGTAAGTAATAAACTTATTAAAAAAGTAACTCCTAGGCCGTGTTTTAGGAAAACCGCTAATGGTGGTAATAATATATTTAAGATAATTGTAAATAAAGACATTGTGTAAGTTTTTGGTTTAAATCGAAAATAACAAATCTTTGTCAATCTAGTACCATTGCTACTTTTGGTTTAGCTGTAATTTAACAAATTATAACTTCTCTTTAGGAATACTTAAACTGAATTAGAAAAGGTATCTTTGCAAATTCAAATAAAAACTATGAGCTTTACTGAAATAGGTGTTTCTAAGGAAATTGATAAAGGATTAAATGAATTAGGAATTATAACTCCTACTAAAATCCAAATGGCTGCAATCCCGGTATTATCTGTTGAAAATATAGATTTTGTAGGGCAAGCACAAACCGGAACCGGTAAAACAGCAGCTTTTGGCTTGCCATTGTTGGCTAAAGTAGATCCTAGTAAAGATCATATTCAGGCTTTAGTTATGGCGCCAACCAGAGAGTTAGGGCAGCAAATAGCAAAGCAGTTATTCAAATTCACAAAATACTCGACCCAAGTTTTTACGGAAGCGGTTTTTGGCGGGGAGAAAATAGATATTCAGATATCCAGGTTAAACAGACCTACTCATATTGTGGTAGCAACCCCGGGAAGACTTATAGATCTACTTAATAAAAAGGCTCTGGATATATCTAAGATCCATACTTTGGTTTTAGATGAAGCAGATGAAATGTTAAGTATGGGGTTTAAAGATGATCTTACCAAAATCCTTACGAAAACTAAAGGAGATAGAAATATCTGGTTGTTTTCTGCAACCATGCCTAAAGAACTTAATGAAATCATAGAAAGTTATGTTTCTAAAGATGCATTAAGAATTTCTGTAGATAAAAACGACTCAGTAAATGCCGGAATATCCCACCATTTTGTAACCGGAGATGATAATAATAAACTGGATACGCTAGCTTCCTTTTTAAAATCTCAAGCGAAACAAAGGGGGATAATATTTACAAAGACCAAGGCAGCTGCAAAGATTCTTGCGAAACAGCTTTTAGCTAAAAATCATGAAGTTGGTTTGTTAGAAGGAGATATGTTACAAAAAGACAGAGATAAGGTAATGCGCGCCTTTAAAAATAAAAGTTTACGATTATTAGTGGCAACAGATGTTGCAGCCAGGGGTATAGATGTGGATAATCTTGCCTTTGTGGTTCATTATCAATTACCAGATCAAATAGAATATTATACCCATAGAAGTGGTCGTACGGCAAGAGCTGGGAATACCGGAATTTCCTTAGTATTGGTGAACCCTAAGGAGACGAGAAGAATCTATGAATTAGAAAAAGAACTTGGAATAAAATTTCTTAAAATAAAATAGTTGCTAATTAAAGCGACAGTGTTTGGTGAGCATAATTATATTGGGTTTTTTACAGAATTGCATTCCATATACATTTTTGTAAGGACTTTTTAATTGGCTTCCGGAAGAAGTTAATTATAAAAGGTGAAGTGGCTTAATCTAGAAATATAGAGAGCAAGCTAATTTAAGAATTGGAAAATTAAATTGAAGGATTTAGAAACTTCGATATTTAGCAGATAGGAACATATAAATAGCATAGCCTATAAATCCTATGGATATCATCCCTAATTGAAAAGAACCCCAGGTAGAAGTTTCAATAAATTGAAAAACATCAGAGGTAGTCTTGATCTCACTTAAATTTGTGGTAATTGCAGCCTTTAAAGCAAAAAAACCAATAATCAAAAATATGATTGCTCTGGAAGTCATTCCCATGTAAGCGCTATTCTTTATTATCTTTCTCTTCTTTTCATCTGTCATAGACTCAAAGTCAAATTTTCTATGAAAGTTAGTTTTAAAAAGGCGGGTGATCTGATATATACCCCTTCCTACAAAAATTAAACCTACTCCTGCTAAGATCCATAGACCGGTCTCGGTAGTTAGTATGCTGGAATGTTTGATGCTGGAAGTGCTTTCTGTGCCGCCTGCCCGTAATACAGAAAGCCCGGATAATCCTAAGTAACTGATGCCGCTTATAAATAAAGCGAAACGTTGTCCCTTATTTTTACTTTTACCCCCATTTTTTTCTTGGGGATCCACCAGAGCTTGAGCAATTCGCCAAATGGCATAGCATAATAATCCAATTGCTAATAAAAGAAGTAAAATGCTTCCTAAATGTTGTTTTTCTATGAATGCTAAAACTTCCTCTTTGCCCGCTCTTTTCCCCCCTAAATTAATAGCTGCCATAAAAGTTAGTATACCGGTTACAGTATAAATAACTCCTTTGGCAATGTATCCGGTACGAGCAATCTTTCTTAACGCACTCATTATTTAATCAGTAGAATTCCCCGAGGCTCTGCCTCGGGTGTTGCGTAAATATATGTAGATTTGTGAATATGAGTGAGCATATTCATAAGAGTCATAATAAAAGCTTGTTATTGTATCATTTTGCGTGCCCTATAAAATATAGGCGCAATGTTTTAACCGATGCGGTTTCAAAAACCTTCAAAGAGGTGTGTTTGAAGATAGAAGAACGGTTCGAGATAAACTTTCTGGAAATGGGTCTTGACGGGAATCACGTACATTTTTTGATCCAAGGCGTTTCGAATGACGCACCCAAAAAAATTATAGGTGCAGTGAAAAGCATCACTGCCAAATAAATTTCAGGCTTCATCCTGAGGTAAAACAACAGCTATGGGGTGGTGAATTTTGGACGAGTGGTTATTATGTCAATACAGTTGGTCAGTATGCGAATGAAGATGTCATAAAGAAATATTTACAAAATCAGGGCAGTTCAGATTACTAAAAGTTACATTCAAGTCAATTGCGATTGTTCAGATTATGATACCCCGATGGCTCTGCCTCGGGGTAGTTCATTGTTGTTCTACTT
>JAGXIJ010000111.1 GCA_024635675.1 Gillisia sp. | reverse complement strand
ATTTAATATTCATACCGGGGCAAATGAATTTCAGGCCATAAAGAAATTGGATCCTAATACTAAAAATCTTCCTTATTTCAATATTAATTCTATTAGCGAATCCTTATCTGGAGAAATAGTATTAGCGACAGAGGGAGCAGGGATTGTTATTTATGATCCCGAAAAGGGCTCGATTAAGGTTGTAAATGAGAAATCGGGATTGCCATCCAACAGGATTCAAGGTTTGTTGATTTATGGCAGAAATGAAGTATGGGCAGGAACAAATAAGGGTCTTGTGAGTTTTATGATTGAAGATGACCCAAAGATCAGGGTTTTCGATAAAGATGATGGATTGCTAAGTGCGGTCTTTACAAGAGGGAGTTTTGCCCAGATCGATAATAAACTGGCATTTGGAACCCTAAAAGGAGTAAGCGTTTTTAATCCGAATAAATTAAAAAGCAAACCCGAAACTGTTCCTAATATTCTATTTGGTTCCCTGAATATTTTAAACAAAGGAAAGAATTCAAAAACTGCGGCTACCAAATTTAATTCTAAGAAGAAATGGGAGTTAGAATCAGACCAGAATTCCTTCCATATTAAATTCTATGGGATGTTACCAGGGAATTATTCCCAATTAGCCTATTCCTGGAAATTAGAAGGTTTGGATAGCGATTGGTCTGAACCAAGTACCCAGAATGAGGCGAGTTATGCCAATTTAGCTCCAGGAAATTATACGTTGTTGGTTAAAGGGAAAAAAGCAAATGGACAATGGAGTCCTGCGAAAGAGATCTCCATCGAGGTTGCCTCTCCTTGGTGGTCTTCGAATGGTGCGTATCTTTTATATACACTTTTAATGGGCCTTCTAATCGGGATCCCATTTTATATATTCAGAATACATAAGAAGAATGAAAACAGGGCTTCAAGAACTAAATTCTTCACCAATTTAAATCAGGAGATAGGAACACCGCTCACCATTTTGTTAACCTCTTTAAATAATATTGCTGAAGATGAAGAACCTAAAAACAAACATCGATTAAAGAACACTATAGTAAGATTGAAAGAATTATTGGAACCAATTTTAAATTTTCAACCTTCAAGATTCAGTAAGTCCAACCATAATCCTACAATCACTAAAATTTCACTGGATAAATATTTTGAAGAATTAATCAAAGATTTTAATCCGCTGCTGCTTCAAAAGCACCTGGAGATCATTGTGAATAACCAATGGAATCAGGAATTCTTTTATTATGATGCAGATAATTTGAATAAGATCTTTTTCAATCTTATTTCCAACGCTATTAAATATTCATTTGATGAGGGTAAAATAGTCATCAATTTAATAAGCACCAATAAAGGAGACCTGAAGATCCAGATTGCCGATAATGGAGTAGGGCTTCCTCGGGCAGATCAAAAAGTAATAAAAGAATACTACCGAAGTTCCCGAACTGGAATGGCGGCAGAAAACTCTGAGCAAATCAATTTATTATATGTAAAAGACTTTATAGATAAATTGGGAGGTACGATTGTTTTTGAGAGCAGTAAAAATCAGGGAACAACTTTTACTTTAATTCTTATAAACCATATTAACGATATTGTTCAAGAAACTCCTTTAGAAGAAGAGGAAACTATAGAAGAATCAGTTTCGAAAAAGGAACCGGCGCTTAAAGTGGTTAGAACCAATCCTGTTACACCCGAAATAATTGCTGAGGTTGAAGAATTTGTTCAAGAAGAATTGATCTCTAACAGTGAGATCACTTCCGAAGAGATCAGAATCTTAATTGTGGAAGATAATGATGAATTAAGAAGGGTTTTTGTTCAATCCTTTAAAAAGTTTGGGGAGGTATTTGACGCTAAAAATGGAATGGAAGCCTATGAAATTGCAAGTAGAATTATTCCCAATGCAATTTTAACCGACTTTGATATGCCGGGCATGGATGGCATTACTCTTTATAATGCGATCAAGGAAAATCCTGATCTTAATAATATCCCTGTTTTTGTAATGATCACAGATGAAGACAAATTACAATTGCCAGCTGATAATTATTCAGATTTGCTTCATTTTGTTGTAAAGCCGGTAAATTTAGAGTTGTTATTACAAGAGTTAGGAGAAGTGATAACGAGCTCTGTGTCTCAGCCTTTTATAAATACACGCCTAAGTGAGCGTAATAGTAATCTTCTAAAAGGTGGTTTGGATAATGAATTCATTGAAAATCTGGAAGTGCATATCATGCAAAATATAGGGAATAGCGCCTATGCTGTGGAAGATCTTAGTGAGGCAGTTGGAATGTCCAGCAATTCTTTATATCTAAAATTGAAAAATTTAAACGGATTTACTCCTTTGGATTTTATAATTAGAACAAAACTAGTATATGCTAAATCGCTTATAAAAAGAGGGGAGTCAGATCTTTCTGAAGTTGCCAGACAGGCTGGTTTCCAGAATAAAGATATTTTCTTTTCCTCCTTTAAAAAGCATTTTGGTTTTATGCCTGGAACTATTATGGTAAAAAATAAACCGGAATAGTAACGATTTAATCTTTAAATAGATTTTCCTCCTTAATGAGTTGGGTGGTAATTTCCGGCAACATGTTTTCCCAGCCGGATTTACCATCCAAGATCATTTGGTAAACTTCTCTGGAATTGATATTTAGAACAGAAGGATCGTAATCTGTAATGTCCACAACTCTCCCATTATCCTTAAAGAATTTATATAATTCTTTCATTCTGGGATGTACTTTCAAATTCTCACTTGTGGTAATTTCTCCTGTTTCAGGATCCTTAAGAGGATATAAATATACCTTTAGGTCTTTGAAAAATAATTTACCAAAAGCTTCTAATATTCCACCACTCAAATGTCTATAATATTTCTCGTCGAAAATATCAATAAAGGTCTTTACTCCCATGGTTAAGCCCATACGTTCTGTGGTATGCTGGGCGAAATATTCTACTACCTTATAATATTCCTGGAAGTTGGAGATCATAACAGTTTGCCCAAGAGAACAAAGCAGTTTGGCTCGATCCATAAAATCTTTTTCGTCTATTTCTCCTTCTGCTCTAAGATTAGAAAGCGTCATTTCAAAGATCACCACCACGTTATCCTTCTCTACTTTTTTCTCATTCAGGAATAGCTTCAGGGATTTTTCGTACATGCTCATATTCACCTTCGTTACGGGTCTAAAACTTCCGCGAAGGGTTAGAATATTCCGTTTATAAAGAACATTCGCAGGGAGTACATTATGACCGTCTGGGGCGAACATCACAGCATCTGTCATCCCGTTTTTAACTAATTGTAAACTCATTAATCGATTATCTACATTCTCGAAAACAGGACCGGTAAAATTAATGGTATCTATTTCGATTTGTTCTTTATCCAGCTGATCATATAGGTGCATCAAAAGATTTTTTGGATCGTCGTGAAGATAGTAGGCACCGTAAATTAAATTCACACCCATAGTTCCAATTGTTATTTGCTGAAGAACAGCCAAGGTTTCATGAAACTGTACATGCAGGATTATTTCACTATACTCTTCTTCTGGCTGGGATTGAAAACGAATTCCCATCCAACCATGGCCTTTGTATTTTTTGGCGAAATCTATAGTGGTCACTGTATTTGCGTAGCTAAAGAAAAGTTTGTCGGGATGTTTTTCTCTGGAGATTCGGCTCTCAATTAGTCCGGTTTCGAAGGTTAAAATGCTCTTTAGGCGGCTCTCTGTAACATATCTATGGTCATCTTCAATTCCATATATGGCATCACTAAAATCCTTGTCGTAAGCGCTTATCGTTTTCGCAATTGTACCAGAGGCATCTCCAACCCTAAAAAAGTTTCGAACCGTTTCCTGTCCGGCACCAATTTCTGCGAACGTGCCATAGATGTTTTCATTTAGATTTAATCGGAGACATTTATGTTCTAAGGTTAGGGTACTTTCGAGCTCTTTATCACCTTTTACGCTAATTGGCATTTTTTTTTATTTTAAAATTGGCTCCATAAATTTAAGAATATTCTAGCTCTTAAGCTGTGGTTTTAAAGATGGGTTTAACATTTGTAGAAACCAAAAAAGTCTCTTAAAATTTAATTCAAGAGACTTTTTAAATATTATGTAAGCTATTTATACCTTATCTACCGCAACTTTATAGGTTGGATCTTCAAGAATATTCACTTCTATAAGAGCATCTGCATTATTTAGTAAGGTGCGACAATCGTTACTCAAGTGTCTTAGATGTAGTTTTTTGCCTTGTTTTAAATAACGTTCTGTCAACTTGTTTACGGCTTCAATCCCGGACATATCTACGATCCTACTTTCAGAAAAATCGATCACTACTTCTTGTGGGTCATCAAGAATATCAAATTTGTCATTAAAGGCATGTACCGATCCAAAGAAAAGTGGTCCGTAGATATCATAATGTTTCACTCCATTTTCATCTACTCTCTTTCTTGCACGAATTCGTTTAGCATTATCCCAAGCAAATACCAAGGCTGAAATTATTACCCCAACCAAAACGGCTAAAGCTAGATTATGAAGGAAAATGGTAATTAAGGTCACCATCACCATTACAAAAACATCAGATTTTGGCATCCTTCTAAAAGTTCTTAGGCTAGCCCATTCAAAGGTTCCTACTGCAACCATGATCATTACTCCCGTAAGTGCTGCCATTGGCAGTTTTTCGATAATATCTGCGCCAAACATGATAAATACCAAAAGCATTATCGATGCTACAATTCCTGAAAGTCGTGCTCTCGCTCCCGAAGCAACATTGATTAAACTTTGACCCAACATGGCGCAACCGCCCATCCCAGAGAAAAATCCTGATAATATGTTGGCAGATCCCTGAGCAACACATTCCTTGTTTCCACTGCCTCGAGTTTCTGTGATCTCATCTATAATATTTAAGGTTAAAAGACTTTCAATAAGTCCAACACCCGCCATAATTGCTGCAAATGGAAAAATTATAGACAACGTTTCCCAGCTAAAGGGAACCATTGGGATATGAAAAGGAGGAAAACCACCTTTAATAGAGGCTATATCTCCAACTGTTTTGGTGTCTATCCCTAACAATAAAACGATTCCAAAAACCACTAAAATGGCAGCTAATGAAGAAGGGAATACTTTGGTGAGTTTTGGGAGTCCCCAAATTATTAGTATCGTTATAAATACCAATCCTAACAAGATATAGAGAGGATTTCCGGTCATCCATTCCAGTTCTCCTGCTGCATTAATAGTTTTAAATTGGTCTAATTGAGACATGAATATTATAATCGCCAGTCCGTTCACAAATCCAAAGATCACCGAATGTGGCACTAATCGTATTAATTTACCCAAACGCAGAACACCTGCCATTATCTGAATTAAGCCCGCCAAAATTACGGTTGCAAATATGTATTCCGGGCCATGAGAGATGGAGAGGGCTACAATCACCACTGCAACTGCTCCGGTAGCACCAGAGATCATTCCGGGTCTCCCTCCAAAAATAGAAGTTACCAATCCCATAACAAAAGCGGCATATAAACCGGTTAGTGGAGAAAGGCCGGCGATCATTGCAAAAGCAACTGCTTCCGGGATCAAAGCCAATGCTACGGTTAAACCTGCGAGCACTTCGGTTTTGTAATTAACTTTTTGTGAAAAATCGAACAGGTTGAAAATCTTTGTCATGAAAAAGGTCTTAATAATATGAGCGAATAGTGTCCTTATGTACTATTCTAAATATTTTTGTAAGTCATTTTGTTTAATTGCTTCAATATTAAAAGCTTATCTATAAAATGCCTAAGAGCCGGCAAAAATATCGAATTTTAGTTAAACCCGACTTGTAAAGTGGATTTATTGTAATGATATGGTAGCTAAGACCAGAATAAATTTTATTCATAATTCTAAATTTACACAAGATGGAAAGCTCGAAAAACGTTAGAAAGCTTTAAAAAGTTAGGAATGGCTTGTTAATTAAAATATCTTTGCAAAAATTCTTTCTTATGGCACATAAAGCCGGTTTTGTAAATATTATTGGAAATCCAAATGTTGGAAAATCCACCTTAATGAATGCTTTTGTAGGTGAAAAATTATCTATTATCACTTCCAAAGCACAAACTACCAGACACCGTATTCTGGGGATTGTTAATGGGGAAGACTTTCAGGTGATCCTAAGTGATACTCCGGGGATTATTAAACCAGCTTACGATTTGCAACAATCTATGATGGATTTTGTTAAGTCTGCTTTTGAAGATGCCGATATCCTAGTCTATATGGTAGAGATAGGAGAGCAGGAATTAAAGGATGAAGCTTTTTTTAATAAAATCACCAATGCAACAATTCCTGTGTTGTTATTGCTGAATAAAATTGATATTTCCAACCAAGGTGTATTAGAAGAACAAGTAGCACACTGGACCGCGAAAGTTCCTAATGCTGAAATTTACCCTATATCGGCGTTGCAAGGTTTTAATGTTGCTGAGGTGTTTAGTAGAGTGGTGGAATTGCTACCGGAATCTCCGGCCTTCTATCCTAAAGATACTTTGACAGATAAACCGGAACGTTTCTTTGTAAATGAGATTATTCGAGAGAAGATCTTGATGCACTACAAAAAGGAAATTCCTTATTCTGTAGAGATCGATACAGAGGAATTCTTTGAAGATGAAGAGATCATTAGAATGCGAAGCATTATTATGGTAGAGCGCGAAACCCAAAAAGGAATTATTATAGGTCATAAAGGAGCAGCTCTAAAAAGAGTAGGAGTAGAGGCAAGAAAAGATTTGGAAAAATTCTTCGGAAAACAAGTGCACCTGGAACTTTACGTAAAAGTGAATAAAAACTGGCGCAATAGTGCGCAACAACTTAAAAGGTTTGGGTATAATAAGAAGTAGAATTCGAAGTGTTAATTCTTCAAATGTAAAAAGCAATCGCCTTTAGATAATTCTATAGCCGATTGCTTTTTTTGTTATTTATTTAAGTGTGGATTTTAAAGTTCTATAGCTTCAGAGGAGCCAAATCATTTGGACATCTCCAGCAATTCTTCAACATAACACCTTTT
>JAGXIJ010000110.1 GCA_024635675.1 Gillisia sp. | reverse complement strand
CATGGAACTACAATTAGACAGAAAAATTGCAAACAGAAGAATTTTCCCTGCTATAGATCTTACTTCTTCAAGCACACGTCGTGACGACTTACTTCTTGATGAAACTACCTTACAACGTATGTGGGTAATGAGAAAGTATCTTGCAGATATGAATCCTGTAGAAGCAATGGAATTTATAAACGAACGTTTCAAGAAAACGAAAAACAATGAAGAGTTTTTAATCTCTATGAACGGATAGAAAACTTTTTAAAATATAAAAAACCCCAACAATTTTAAAATTGTTGGGGTTTTTTATATTTTGAATTTTACCATTTGAGATCCTGAAATAAATTCAGGATTCATTATTACGTTGTCATCCCGACAGCGGGAGGGATCTCTTATCGAATAGATTCTGCTCTTTTGAGATTTCTCGACTGCGCTCGAAATGACATTTTTATACCTTGTCTAACTGATCTAGTCGAAGTTAGACATAAACATTAGATGATTAAATACACTAAATCTAATCATAACTACTCCTTCAACTCCATTTTTTCAGCAAAATAATCGCAGAAATCTTTCATGGTAGCGGTCATTTTTTCGTCTTGGGTAGCTCTATTAAAAGTATCGCTCATAGCAACCAAGGTTTGATGGAAGAATTTCTTCATTTCATCTACTGGCATATCTTTAGTCCATAGATCTATGCGCATGGTTTCTTGTTGCTTTCCATCCCACATAGATAACATCATCGCTTTTGCTTCCTCCTTGTAGATATCTCCATCGTCTGCGCTCCAATATAATTCTTCCGGAACTCTGTTCTCATCTAATATTACTTCAATATTAATCTCAGATTTTTTAAATTCTGCCATTATTTCTTCGGTTTGTAATTTGCTTTATTAAAAATTGTTTCTGCCCTGGTTGAAAGCATTTCCTGAACGCTCACTTTATTTTTATCCATATACTGCCTAATCATTTGCCATCCTATGTATTGACCTATTCTGGCCGGAGATTCGGAATCCAGCTCCAGGTAGAATTTAGAAAATGGCGCCGGATATAGAAATCGGGAATAGAGATCGGTATTGGAATCGAATATTAATTCCCGTTCTACAAAATATCGCCATACTTCTTCTTCGTTAGCATTTGCCCATTCCAACTCTTCTTCAGAATACCCTATTTTATGAGAATCTGCAACTTTTGGTAAAAGTTTATCCTTTAAATAAAGGATTTTCCCGTAGTAAAGTAAGTGAGCAAGAAAGGTCTTAGATTCCGGCTGAGGCACAAATTTCTCTGCGATCTCATTGGCTACATCCGGAAGGATTTGGTCTTTCTCAAAATTCTTTTTTAAATATTCCTGCAACCCAATATAAAATGGATGGTCTTTCCCCAAATAAGTATCTAAGGAAATAAATAAATAGTCTGGAGTTAACAACACCTTATTTCTATAATCCACTTCGGAAGTAATTGTTATAACATGCGGGGTATTAAAGGAAGGGAAGTAATATTTAGTATGCTGGAAAAGGTCATAAATCCCGTCTTCTTCCGCAGAAAAAACCGGAAAAGCTTTTTCAACCTCCACATTTAGTTCTTGCTGAATAGTATCAGTAGCCTTGGCCATCCACATACTATCTGTAAATTTTTCTGGAAATAAATAAGGGTATTCTGCCTTTAGTTCCGGTAAATTCTCAGCGGTAACTTGTGCGAATTTTTTATCGAATCGGGTAACCTCTAAATCTATCGATATCTTTTCTATCTCTTGCTCCTCTTTAGATTGAGTGTCACAGGAAACCGAAATTAAAACTAAAAAGATTAGGCCAAATATTCTAAACATGTACTATTATTGTGAAGCCTTTAACGCGGGCGGTTTTTAATACTAATTCAAACTTATTAAATTTGTTCGCAAAGGTATTACTTAGAAATTTAAACACCCAAAATTATGCAGACTGAAAAGGTAGTAAATCACATAGTAGCTTGGTTAAAAGAATATGCTACTGCCGCTAATATGAACGGATTTACTATTGGAATAAGTGGAGGGATAGATTCTGCAGTAACCTCTGCCCTATGTGCCAAAACAGGAATGCAAACCATGTGTGTAGAAATGCCTATTCATCAGGAATTAAGCCAGGTGAGCCGAGGTCAACGTCATATCTCTAATCTAAAAGTTCATTTTGCCAATGTCACCAATCTGGAAGTTAACCTTACCCCGGTATTTGAACAATTCAAGGAGGCAGTCCCTGTCGAGGAGGAAAATCCTAATTTAGATCTATCCCTGGCCAATTCAAGGGCCAGATTAAGAATGACTACTTTATACTATTTTGCGGGTTTACATAAATATTTAGTAGCTGGAACAGGTAATAAAGTTGAAGATTTTGGTGTAGGATTTTTCACTAAATATGGGGATGGTGGTGTAGACTTAAGTCCAATTGCAGATTTAATGAAAAGTGAAGTATATGAGATTGGAAGATTCTTAAATATTAATGAAGAAATATTAAATGCTGCTCCTACCGATGGCCTTTTTGGAGATAGCAGAAGCGATGAAGACCAAATTGGAGCAAGCTACGATGAGTTAGAGTGGGCTATGGAAATGGACCGACTTGGAATGGATGCTGAGGATTATTCCGGGAGAGAGCATGAGGTGTTTAAAATTTTTAAAGGTCGACATAATGCCAATAAACATAAAATAGATCCAATTCCTGTTTGCAAAATTCCCGTTAATCTGAAAAATTAGACCTTATATCGATTATTTGAATTGAGTGGTTAGTTTGAAAAATTAAACGGTTAATTTTAACTTCACATACCAATCAAACTAAAGAGCAAACCCTGCGGCTGTAATTTTAGTGCTAACTAAATCTTATGAGTACAATATTGATTGCAGATCATCATCCTATTACACGCGAAGGAATTAAATCCTTACTTAGAGATCAACAAGAATTAAACGTTATTGGAAACGTAACCAACGGAATTGATTTATTTAAATCTCTAAAACTTCATTCCCCGGACGTTCTGGTTATAGAAATTGATCTACCGGAAATTAATGGAATTACCGCTTTGCGTACCATTAAGACAGAATTTCCTAGAATTAAAATGCTTGTGTTTAGCTGTCATCCGGAAGAAATGTATGCATTAAGCGCCATTAAGGCCGGGGCATCTGGGTATTTATCCAAAACAGCTTCTACAGAAAATCTTTATAATGCAATCCAGCAAGTTGCAAGAGGTGGAATTTATCTAAACAAGAATATAACCGACAAAATAAACGCAGGAGGTTCTAACGGAAATGGATTGATTGCAAAATTCAAAAAGTTGTCTACCAGAGAAACTGAAGTGCTTAATTTATTATCTAATGGAAAGCGAAATAAGGATATCGCCGAGGCTTTGGATATCAACGAAAAAACGGTAAGCACCTACAAAACCAGACTTTTAAAGAAATTGAAAGTAGATAATTTAGCCGATCTTATAAATCAGTCAAGATTATTACAACTTCGAATTACATAACCCTATTTAACTTATTGGAGAGAATGTTTTTGAGGGTGAGGTAATCTACTATATCTTCCAGAGTTGCCTGCGAACCTGTTTCTGATGGCGTTTCTTTGATTTCTTTAGACAATTCATCGATCTTCCTTGTAATTAAAAATCGCCTAAGAGCCAATATAGTTTCATTAACTATTCGTGCAATACTTTCATCTTTCCTTTTTACAGTAATATCCATTCTATCCCAATCATGCAACACATATTGCTCTTCTTCCATTAAAATGGTAGTCACTTCTCCGGAAAGTTTAGAATCGAGTTCATTTACAAAAGTTTCCAAAGTAAGCTTCCCTTCCTCATTCAATTTTGCAATAACTAAGGAATATAATTCCTTAAAAAGTTCATTAGAAAAAGCTACTTCATCTTCCTGAAGATCAAGAAAAATCTTCTCGAAAACCTTAGCTTTATGAGTCTCAGGTTCCAAGATTAATTCCCCTTGCTTATTTTCTTTCCAAACATGATCTTCAAACTCCTCCTCTACTGTGCCGTATAAAAGCAACAGACTAATTATTTTTCGTTCAAGCTCAAAGAGTTCATCAACCTTGGTTTTAGTTTGAGCCGAATCTTTAACAACTTCAAGGGCTTTAGTTTTTACAGCTTTTTGAGGACCAGCCTTACCCTCTTTCGCTAATATTTGGGATAAGGTAGAAAACAATACCTCTTCAGAAATATCCATGATTCTGGAACATTCCTGTATATATACTTCCTGCTGAATTTGATTTGGGATCTTAGCGATACTCGAAATCATATCCTGAATTAAATTCGCCCGTTTCACCGGATCGTTCTTTGCATCCTGATATAAAAGCGAAGCTTTGAATTCAATAAAATCTTTTGAATTCTCTTCCAGATATTCTTCTAATTCTGTTTGGGTGTTCTTTTTAGCGAAACTATCAGGATCCTCCCCATCAGGAAAAACTACGACCCTCACATTCATTCCCTGCTCCAAAATAAGATCTATCCCACGAATAGAAGCACGCATTCCCGCTGCATCCCCATCAAAAAGTACCGTAATATTCTTAGTGAGCCTATTTATAAGTCTAATTTGTTCAGAAGTAAGGGATGTTCCAGAAGAAGAAACAACATTCTCGATTCCACATTGATTAAACTGAATAACATCGGTATAGCCCTCCACTAAATAACAATTATCTTCTTTTGCTATAAATTGCTTTGCGTGATAAATCCCATAAAGCACCTTACTCTTATGATAGATATCGCTTTCCGGGGAGTTTAAATATTTCGCTGCCTTTTTATCGTTGGTAAGTATTCGTCCTCCAAAACCCAGTACTCTACCAGACATGGATTGAATTGGGAACATTACTCTTCCTTTAAATCTATCGAATTGCTTTTCGCCTTTTACAATGCTTAATCCGGTTTTTTCCAGATAATCTAGTTTGTAACCTTTCCGGATCGCTTCAGAAGTAAACGCATCCCATTCGTCCAGACAATATCCTAATCCAAACTTCTTGATGGTCTCATCTGTAAAACCTCGCTCTTTGAAATAACTAAGACCAATCGCTTTTCCCTGATCGGTTTTAAGCATAGTATTCTGAAAATAAGTGCTGGCATATTCTGAAACCAAATACATGCTTTCCCGCTCATCTGTTAGCTGCTTCTGCTCGTCAGTTTGTTCGGTTTCTTCAATTTCAATATTATATTTCTTAGCTAGGTATTTTATAGCCTCAGGATAGGTGAAATGCTCGTGTTCCATTAAAAATGCCACTACATTCCCACCTTTTCCGCTGGAGAAATCTTTCCAGATCTGCTTAACCGGAGAAACCATAAAGCTAGGCGATCGCTCATCTGTAAAAGGGCTTAGCCCTTTAAAGTTAGTTCCAGATTTCTTTAACTGTACAAAATCGCCTAAAACCTCCTCTACTCGGGCGGTTTCAAATACTAGATCTATGGAATTTTTTGAAATCAAAAGCTATTGAGAATATATAATTTGTAAGATGACCCAAATGTAACAATAAATAAAAAAAGAGGATGGTTTTCCAACAATAGAAAACTATCCCCTTTTACAACTTAGCAGTTTGTATTTAATCTATATCAAATCTTAGTCCAAAAGAGATGTTTCGCATTTCAATATTTGGATCTTTAAATAGAGGGTTTAGGTCATATTTCACATACAAGGCAGTACCACCAAGGCTAACGTAACTGCTTAAGCCATAGACAAATTCGTTTGTATTGTAGTCTCCTTTCAACTTATCCTTCTTTTTATCTCCTTCCACTTTGTATTTTAATTTTTGACGATCTCCTATATTGAATCCCGCGTAGCCTCCAACCCCTATTTTAAACTGACTTTTTGTGCTATATCTAAAATAATCTGCTCCTTCAGTTTTTTTAGAAGGTCCAAATTCAAAGTGTAAAGGGAACACTAAATTGTCTGTTCTAAATTTAGATTTATCCAGATCGTATTCAAACTCTTCCAACTGAGTTAAATCTCCATTTTCTACAAAGTATCGATTATCTGTAGGTTTCAATCCGTTGAATTGAAAAGAAACTCCATATTTTAAACGCATCCAATTGGTGTTTTGAAATACTCTTGTTTTCCAGGCCCACCCAATTTCAAAAAAGCGACTTCCCCCTATTTTAAAATCAGAATTATCTAGGGAATTCTCATCGGAGATCACATTATTGAAACCTGCAGCGAGGACGAGATCACTTGTTGTTCTCTTATCATAAGATCTTGGCTTATCAGTATTCATATTTAAATCTATTATCTTACCATTATCAAATATTGCTAAATAATCAACATGCTCCCCATTCCTTTCATCCAAAGCCAATTGGTTATTCAAAATCGCTATTCTATTTTCTATATTTAAGGCCCTTTTTTTAGCGGCATTCTCCTTCAAAATATTTGCCTGATCAGAAGTAATGATGTTTTTATCTAATCTATATGCTATACCTTCTAGATCAAGTTTTAATAGTGTTTTTTCCTCATCAATTATTTTTTGCTGTTGTTTTTCGAAAAACTCGCTTTTAATAATTAGGGAATCTTTCTTATTAGTTGGAATACTATCATTTTGTGCTTGGATTTCCTGCATGGCAAAACTGAACAAAATAAGGCTAAGGCTTACGATAATTGTTTTCATGATAATGTTGGTTTTAAAATGTCCTCTGCCTACCTCCTCTTTGGAAGAGGTGGCTTATTGGACTTGATTGATGAATGATTTAGTTTGACTTTTTAGGTCTTTGTGATAATATAATGGCTAATTCTATCCAGATTAATAATTCCTGTTCGCAACTGCATTTTTCGCTTTCGAGTATCCTTCTCTTAGCATCTCAAAGATCTTATCCCGAAAAGAATTATCCATTTCAAATTCAACATCTTGTAAGAGATCCTGAGGATTCACTTTTCTTACTGCAAAATCTGTTTTATAACGCTCCCGGCTAATTTCAGAAGCAGCTTCTGCAAGCAACTTATTTACTTCTGCATCGGTAACGGATTGTCCATTTTTGGCTTGGGTAAGTACACTTGCCAGGGCATCGTTTAATTTCACATCCAATATTTTATCGGTGGTAAGTGCCGAAGGAGTTATTAACGATTGTTCTTTTAGTATACTCTTATTATCTATCGTGGCTACCGCTTCTCGAGTGTTTTGTTGCACTTGTATAACCGGAGAAACAATTATGTTTGATTTAGGAGTTATTACCTCCTTCTTCACATTGGAGGCTGCTACTTGCACTACTTCTTCCTCAGTTGGAGTAAAAATCTCTTCTGAAGTTTCTACTGGTGTCTCCCCATGCTTTACTTCTTCTTTTGGCACATCTACAATTTCCGGGGATTCTGAAGGAGTTGAATTATTGAAGACCAGACTTAAGATCAAGACCCCACCAATAATACTCGCAGCAATTCCCATCCAAAACGCAAGTGGCCTTTTCTTTTCTTGGTCTGTATCTAATTTATCACTTAGTTGCTCCCAACTTCCTGCAGATGGAGTGATCTCCCGATCCTGCAACTGCCGTTTTATTTTATCTTCAAATCTTTCAGTTTCCATAACTTGAAGTGTTTTTTTGTTCTAATTGTTCTTGTAACATTTTTTTCGCTTTGAACAATTGAGACTTAGAGGTCCCAACCGTTATTTTGAGTAGTTCAGCAATTTCTGTATGCTTATATCCTTCTACCGCAAAGAGCACAAAAACCGCTTTATAACCTTCCGGTAATTCATCTATTAACTGCTGAATATGATCTGCATCCATTTCCGCCTGAATAGTATCGAATCCTTCACTTTTTACAGATTCTATTTCTTCGTGAAACTCCAGTTCATTTTTCTTCCGAAGAAAAGAAATAGACTCTCGTATCATGATCCTTCTCACCCAACCCTCAAAACTACCTTCATGTTTAAAATCACTTAAATGTGTAAAAACCTTAAAAAATCCGGTTAACATTACATCTTCGGCATGCTGAAGATCTTTTACATACATCCGGCAAACGCTTAACATTTTCCCGGAATGTTTTTCATAGAGATGCTGTTGGGCATCGCGATGGTTTTTCGCAGCTCTCGCAATTAATTGCTTCTCGTTTTTAAAAAGAGGTATTACTTTCACTAAGCTTTTATCAACTACCTAGGAGCAAGCTCCCAAGACATATGGTTTGAAAACAAATTTTAAAATCGAGACGAACTCGAAGAATGAAACCTTTTTAAGAGTTAAACCCATCTATTTATATAGACGTAAGAAAATTACAAAAGGTTGCCTAGGTATGTATTTATTTTTTAAGAAAGTTTTCGAGACACTTTAATAAAAGATAAAACGCCCTTCGACAGGCTCAGGGTGACAACTCTAAAAAATGTCATTCCGACAAAGGAGGAATCTCTTTACTATATAGAGATTCTTCACTCCATTTCATTGCGCTCAGAATGACAATTCCCACAATTGATAATTGTTTATTGTTTATTGCTAATTGTTTATTGAAGAAATTATTTCTTACGCTCTATCACGTAATTCACCATAAGTATTAGTGAGTCTTTATATGGAGAAGCAGGATAATCTTGAAGAATTGAAAGAGCTTCTTTCTGATATTCCTTCATTTTGGTAACGGCATAATCTAATCCGCCGTTAGATTTTACCAAAGCGATCACTTCTTTTACCCGTTTTTTATCTTTATTATAATTCTTAATGGAATTGATGATCCATTTTTTCTCTTTTGAAGTACAGTTGTTTAGAACATAGATCAAAGGCAAGGTCATTTTTTGCTCCTTAATATCTATCCCTGTAGGTTTCCCTATTTGTTCTTCCCCATAATCGAAAAGATCATCTTTTATTTGAAAAGCCATACCTATGAGCTCTCCAAATCTTCGCATTTTAGCAATTTCAACCGACTCCGGCTTTACCGAAGCTGCTCCCAAACTGCAACAAGCTGCAATTAAAGTTGCAGTCTTCTGCCGAATGATATCATAGTAAACCGCCTCTGTAATGTCTAATCGTCTGGCTTTTTCTATTTGTAGCAACTCCCCTTCACTCATTTCTTTCACCGCGATAGAAATGATCTTCAGCAAATCGAAATCGTTATTATCTATAGAAAGCAATAAGCCTTTAGAGAGTAAATAATCACCCACTAACACAGCGATCTTATTTTTCCAAAGGGCATTAATACTGTAAAAGCCTCTTCTTCTGTTGGAATCGTCTACAACATCATCATGCACCAAAGTAGCAGTATGAATAAGTTCGATCACCGCTGCTCCTCTATAAGTACGTTCATTTACTTGTCCTTCTGAAACCATTTTGGCTACCAAAAAAACAAACATCGGGCGCATTTGCTTCCCTTTTCTATTTACGATATAATGGGTGATCCTATTTAAAAGTGCCACTTTTGAAGACATGGACTCGAAGAACTTTTTTTCAAAAAGTTCCATTTCTTTTTCAACCGGTGATTTTATCTGGGAGATTACCTTCATAAGGAATCAAATATAGCTAAAGATTATGGTATAGGAATTTCAACCCGTGCTTAAGAAGATTTATTAGCTAATTGACCGCAGGCTGCATCTATATCCTTCCCTCTGGATCTTCTTACGGTAACAGTAATTCCATTTTGTTCCAGCATAGTTTCATACATGTGGGTAGCTGCAGTAGAAGCCTGTTGGAATTGCCCATCATCTATTGGGTTATATTCTATCAGGTTCACCTTACAAGGTACATATTTACAGAATTTCACCAATGCCTCAGCATCTTTTGGAGTATCATTAATTCCTTCCCAAACGAT
>JAGXIJ010000017.1 GCA_024635675.1 Gillisia sp. | reverse complement strand
GGGATATAGTAATTTATGAATCTACAGTTTATCCGGGTGTTACAGAAGACGAATGTGTTCCGGTTTTGGAAAGAGTAAGCGGACTTAAATTCAATGAGGATTTCTTTGTGGGATATTCTCCTGAACGTATAAATCCAGGGGACAAGGAGCATACAGTTGAGAAAATATTAAAAGTAACTGCTGGTTCCACACCTGAAATTGGAAAAAAAGTTAACGATCTGTATGCTTCTATAATTACGGCGGGAACTCATTTAGCTCCCACCATAAAAGTGGCTGAAGCAGCAAAGGTGATTGAAAATTCGCAAAGGGATATAAACATTGCATTTGTAAATGAGCTGGCCAAAATTTTTAATATGATGGGTATCGATACTCAGGATGTTTTGGAAGCTGCAGGAACAAAATGGAATTTTCTTCCATTTAAACCCGGACTGGTAGGAGGACATTGCATTGGTGTTGATCCATATTACCTGGCACAAAAAGCTCAGGAAATTGGTTATCATCCCGAAATCATACTCGCAGGTCGTAGGATGAACGACAGTATGGGACAATATGTTGCAGGGGAAGTCGTGAAATTGATGTTGCAAAATGACATCAAGGTTAAAGGTGCTAAAATTCTTGTATTGGGAATTACCTTTAAGGAGAACTGTCCTGATGTCCGTAATACTAAGGTAGTGGATGTAATTAAAAACCTTAAGGAGTACGGAGTTGAAATTACTATTTATGATCCACTTGCAAATCCATTAGAAGTAATGCATGAGTATAAGTTAGAAACTGTGAATAAATTACCTGAAGCTAAATTTGATTCTATTGTGCTTACTGTTGCGCATAAGGAATTTATGAATTTAGATCTAAATAGTTTAAAAAATAACAGAGCTGTAGTCTATGATGTAAAAGGGGTTTTAGGTGAAAAATGTGATAAGAAATTATAGTTCGATAATTCGGGAAACGAGAATCGGGAACCGGGAATCGATAATCAATAATTTAATTGAATAAGAACGAACTAACAAATTGACGAAATAACGAACAACAATGGCGAATACTTTTGAAGATCTTGAGTGCTGGCAGAGATGCAATGAATTAAAGATCTTTTTAAAGGAGAATTTGCTTATGAAACTTCCGAATTCTGAACGTTTTGAATTGCACAGCCAAATCTTGAGAGCATCAAGGTCGGCTACCGCTAACATAGCAGAAGGATGGGGAAGATATCATTATAAGGAGAATATAAAATATTTATATAATGCCCGAGGATCTGTAGCTGAAATTTTAGATCATGCTCTTGAAGCAAGATCATGGCAATATATCACAGACGATACTCTTGAAGAGATCCGTTCCGGAACAACCAGATGTATACAGGTAATTAATGGTTACATCAGATATTTGAGAAAAACAAACGAAGAAAAATGAGTTATTACTTGGAACTAATCTCCTAATTAAAGAGATTACGAATTACGAATTACGAATTACGATTCCCGAATTAACGAATCCCGATTTAACGATTTGACGAATCCCGATTCCCGAATTAACGAATTATGACAATTAAAAATATATGCTGTATCGGTGCAGGGTATGTAGGTGGACCTACAATGGCTGTAATAGCCCAAAAATGTCCTGAAATTAATGTAACAGTAGTAGATATTAATGAAAAAAGAATAGCAGCCTGGAATGATAAGGATGTAGAGAATATACCTATTTATGAACCAGGACTATCCAAGGTGGTAGCCGAAGCCCGAGATCGCAATCTTTTCTTTTCTACAGATGTAGATTCGGCCATTTATAAGGCCGATATGATATTTATTTCCGTAAACACTCCTACTAAAACCTATGGTATTGGTAAAGGAATGGCTGCCGATTTAAAATATATCGAGCTTTGTGCCAGGCAAATTGCCCGTGTTTCAAAGGATGATAAGATTGTGGTGGAAAAGTCTACTTTACCGGTGAGAACGGCTGAAGCTTTAAAGAATATTCTGGAAAATACAGGAAATGGAGTGAATTTTCAAATTCTCTCAAACCCGGAATTTTTAGCAGAAGGGACGGCAGTGGAAGATTTGCTGGATCCAGACCGGGTTCTTATAGGTGGTGATATTGATACTAAGAATGGTAAGGAAGCAGTAGAGGCATTAGTTGATATTTACGCTCACTGGGTAGCCAAAGAAAGAATATTAACTACTAATGTGTGGTCTTCAGAACTTTCTAAACTTACTGCAAATGCATTTCTGGCTCAACGGGTTTCAAGTATTAATGCGATGAGTGAACTGTGTGAAAAGACCGGAGCAGATGTTAATGAGGTTGCGAAAGCGGTAGGAATGGACTCCAGAATTGGTTCTAAATTCTTAAAATCATCCGTTGGTTTTGGTGGTTCTTGTTTCCAAAAGGATATTTTGAATCTTGTTTATATTGCTAAATCTTTTGGATTAGAGGAAGTTGCTGATTACTGGGAGCAGGTGATCACCATGAATGATCATCAAAAGAAAAGATTTGCGGCCAATATTGTAAAGACGCTATTTAATACAGTATCAGGTAAGAAAATTGCAATTCTTGGCTGGGCCTTTAAAAAGGATACGAATGACACCAGGGAATCTGCTGCTATCTATGTTTCTGATTATCTTTTAAATGAACAGGCAGACATAGTGGTCTATGATCCAAAGGTAAAAGAAGAGCAAATTTACGCTGACTTGGATTACTTAAATTCAAGGGCGGAAGAAGAGAATAGAAGAAGAGTCACGGTTGTCAACGATGTTTACAAAGCATGTGATGAAGCCCATGCAGTCGCAGTACTAACAGAATGGGACGAATTTAAGGAACTGGACTGGCAGAAGATCTATGATCACATGCTGAAACCGGCATTCCTTTTTGACGGAAGACGACTTTTACAAAAAAGTGCAATAGAGGATATTGGATTTCAATTTTATGCGATAGGTAATTAAAAAAAGATGAATAAAAATTTAGAAATTGCAATAGAAGCTGCTTTAGAAGGAGGCAAGCAAATCATGAATATTTATAATTCAGGAGATTTTAATATTGAAAAAAAGGGAGATAATTCTCCGTTAACTTCTGCCGACCTAGCAGCTAATACTGTTATTAACAAATATTTAATAGAAACTAAAATCCCCATTATTAGTGAAGAGAATAAGCAGTTGGATTATTCAGAAAGAAAAGATTGGAAAACCTGTTGGATTGTAGATCCTTTAGATGGCACCAAAGAATTCATCAAAAAGAATGGTGAGTTTACAGTTAATATTGCATTAATCGAAAATGGAAAACCCGTCTTAGGAGTGATTTATGTTCCTGCGAAAAATATTATCTATTATGCAGATTCAAAAAGCGCCTGGAAACAGGAATTGAGTACTAAAAAACCTAAATTTGATCACTCAGATTCTAAAGAAATTTCACCGAAAAAGTTAGAAGGAAAAATTCGGGTTGTTGGGAGCAGATCCCATATGAATAAGAATACAGAAGCATTTATTTCTGAATTAAAGGAAAAATATGGTGAGGAGATAGAGGTAGTTTCAAAAGGTAGTTCTCTAAAATTTTGTCTGGTAGCCGAAGGTGAAGCCCAAATTTATCCCCGGTTTGCACCAACAATGGAGTGGGATACTGCAGCAGGTCATGCTATATGCAGAGCGACAGGATTAAAAGTTATAGATCAAAAAACCGGTAAAGAAATGATTTATAACCGGGAAAATCTTTTGAATAATTATTTTTTAGTTTCGGCAATTGGCTAAAACATATAAAAGACATATTGCTAAAACAATCACCTGGCGAATTGTAGGTACTCTGGACACTATTTGCATTTCCTGGTTTATAACAGGTAATCCCTTAACCGGTTTGAAAATTGGATTTTCAGAGGTTATTACTAAAATGATTCTATATTATTTCCATGAAAGAATATGGTTTAATATAAAAGCGGGAGTTACTAAAAATGGGGATAGCAGAAAAAGGCATATTGCAAAAACTGTTACCTGGAGAATTATTGGAACTATAGATACTATGGTCCTTGCATGGATTATTTCAGGAAATCCGTTAACTGGTTTGAAAATTGGAGCTATTGAAGTATTTACAAAAATGTTATTATACTATTTCCATGAACGATTATGGTATAATTCGAATTATGGTTTAAGTGAAAGAAAAAATAGAGATATAAATCCTTAAAATGAATAATATTATACCTCATACATTTCATATTCAACGTAATGATCGTGCTGAATTAAAAGGTCACGGCTCTTTAGTTATATGGTTTACTGGTTTATCTGGGTCGGGTAAGTCAACTTTGGCTAATAGAGTAGAAAAAAAGCTTTTTGATTTAAAATATCATACATTTTCCCTTGATGGAGATAATATCCGTAGGGGGTTGAATAAGAATTTAGGATTTTCCAGAGAAGACCGGATTGAAAATTTGAGACGTATTGCAGAAGTAGCAAGACTCTTTATTGAATCTGGAAATTTGGTGATTGCCTCGTTTATTTCTCCGTTAAAAAAAGACAGAGATCTTGTCAGGAATATTGTAGGAACCGGGAATTTTGTGGAGGTATTCGTAAATACTCCTTTAGAGGTTTGCGAAAAAAGAGATGTAAAGGGGCTTTATAAAAAAGCCCGTGCAGGAGAAATCAAAAACTTCACGGGGATCGATGCTCCTTATGAAAATCCTATGAGCCCCGATATTGAAGTTAAAACAGATGAAGAGGGAGTTGAAGAAGCAGCTGAAAGAATAGTTGTATTTTTAAAGAACAAATTGAAATTAATAGAAAATGAGTAAATATTATCTGAATTACCTCGATGAACTGGAATCTGAGGCCATTTTTATCCTAAGGGAAGTTTGGGCCCAGTTTGAGAATCCTGTGATCTTATTTTCGGGAGGAAAAGATTCTATATTAGTTACCTATCTCGCTAAAAAAGCATTTTATCCCAGTAAAATTCCGTTTGCTTTAATGCATGTGGACACAGGACATAATTTCCCAGAAACCATTCAGTTTAGAGATGATCTTATCCATGAATTGGGAGTGAATTTGATAGTTGGATCGGTACAGGAATCCATTGATTCTGGCAGAGTAGCTGAAGAGAAAGGTAAGAATGCTACTCGAAATGCCTTACAGATAACTACACTTTTAGATGCTATTGAGTCTAATAAAGTAGATTGTGCTATTGGTGGAGGTCGAAGGGACGAAGAAAAGGCACGAGCTAAAGAACGTTTTTTCTCTCACAGAAATGATTTTGGAGAATGGGACCCAAAAAACCAACGTCCTGAATTATGGAATTTATTAAATGGGAAGCATTTTGAAGGAGAGCATTTTAGAGCTTTCCCTATAAGTAACTGGACCGAAATGGATGTCTGGAATTATATCAAACGTGAAAATATTAGTATTCCTAGCTTATACTTTGCACATGAACGTGAAGTTGTATATCGAAACAATTCCTGGATACCTTTTTCAGAACACTTAAATCTGGAAGATGGAGAAAAAATAGAAAAGAAAAAGATTCGTTTTAGAACTCTTGGAGATATTACTATTACCGGAGGTATTGAATCTGATGCTGATACCCTGGAGAAAATAGCAAATGAGGTCTCTACTATGCGTAAAACAGAACGCGGTGATCGTTCTGATGACAAACGTTCAGAAACTGCGATGGAAGATAGAAAAAAACAGGGATATTTTTAGAAATGCAATAAGCTCTAAGCTATAAGCTGTAAGCTCTAATTAAAAATATAGGAGTTTTAAAATTATGATGTTTAGAAAATATATAAAGCCTACAGCCTACAGCCTATGGCCTATGGCCTAAAGCCTAAAACAATAAATAATGAGGGATTTTAAGAAATATGATGTTTGGAGATTGAGCCACGAGTTGGTTTTAAGCGTTTATAAAATGACTTCATCATTTCCCAGTTCAGAAAAATTTCAACTTATTTCTCAAATGCAACGGGCCGCTTATTCTATACCTTCAAATTTTAGTGAAGGTTGCGGAAGGGATTCAGAT
>JAGXIJ010000109.1 GCA_024635675.1 Gillisia sp. | reverse complement strand
TTGATAAATAATCTTCACTTTTGTTTTAACTTCCGGCTCACTAAGTAATTCTGCAATTTTATCTGAAATTTCCTGATCTGTAAATGGTTCATAAATTTCTTTTACAAAATTCTTCACATCCTTGTCCTCTAAATGCTCCTGTAGTTTACACTTATTATATACCTCTTCAATCAGATCATACTTACCGGCATCTTTTAATAATTCCAGCGCCGCTTGAAATGCAACCAAACCTTCAAGTCTGGCCATATCTATCCCGTAACAATCTGGATATCTTATTTGTGGCGCAGAGGAAACTACCACCAATTGCTTTGGATTTAACCTGTCCATCATTTTAATGATACTCTTTTTAAGGGTTGTTCCCCTTACAATACTATCATCTATGATTACTAAATTGTCTTCGGGTTTCACAACTCCATATGTCACATCGTAAACGTGAGCTACCAGATCGTCTCTGCTACTATCCTCAGTAATAAAAGTTCTTAGCTTAACATCTTTAATCGCGACTTTTTCTGTCCTTAGTTTATGTGCTAAAATTTCCTGAAGCCTTTCATCTGTAAGGCTTTCCTTTTCAGAAAGAATGGCCTCATTCTTTTGCTTATTCAATTCGTCCTGAGCAGCTTCTACCATTCCGTAGAAAGATGTTTCTGCAGTATTTGGTATAAAGGAGAACACAGTATTAATGGTGTCGTGGTCTATGGACTTTAATACTTCCGGCATTAATAAACGCCCAAGCATTTTTCGTTCCTTATAGATTTCTGCATCACTACCTCTAGAAAAATAGATGCGTTCAAAAGAACATGCTTTTCTTTCTAATGGCTCTAAGATCTGTTTTATAGAAACTTCTCCGCTCATCTTTGTAATAATAGCGTGTCCGGGCTCTAATTCTTTTACATCTTCAAATTTAACATTGAAAACTGTTTGAATTACCGGTCTTTCTGAAGCCACTACTACTACTTCATCATCTTGATAATAATAGGCTGGTCTAATTCCTGCAGGATCTCTAAGCACAAAAGAATCTCCATGTCCTAATAATCCGGCCATTGCATAACCACCATCCCAGTCTTTTGCAGATTTTTTTAAGATCTTAGCAACATTAAGTCTATCGGCAATTATTGGTGATGCTTCTACTTTAGTGTAGCCTTCTTTCTTTAATTTTTTATATAATTTTCGGACTTCATCATCTAGAAAATGCCCGATTTTCTCCATCACGGTCACAGTATCTGCACGTTCTTTAGGGTGTTGCCCAAGTTCTACAAGTTTATCAAATAGCTTGGAGACATTGGTCATGTTGAAATTCCCTGCAACGATCAGATTTCGGTGCATCCAGTTGTTTTGTCTTAGAAAAGGATGAACACTTTCTATACTGTTCTTTCCAAACGTTCCATACCTAACATGTCCTAGAAAAAGTTCTCCTATGTAGGGGATATTTTTTTTCTGAAGCGCCACATCGTCTTTATATTCCGGATGCTCACTTAATTCAGCATTAATTCGTTCATTAATTTGAGCAAATATATCCTGGATTGGTTGTGCAGCATTAGATCGTAATCTGCTTATGTATCTATCGCCTGGCTCTGTGTTTAATTTAATACTGGCAAAGCCTGCTCCGTCTTGTCCACGGTTATGTTGCTTTTCCATCATCAAATACATTTTATTTACTCCATAAAATGCACTCCCGTATTTTTCTTTGTAGAATTCCAGTGGTTTTAATAGTCGGATTTGTGCAATCCCACATTCGTGTTTTAGTGCGTCACTCATAACTAGTACCTTTCGGTTTCAATAGGGTTCAAAAAAATTTTAGTCACAAAAAAAACCCTGACATTACAGGGTTTTGGTAGGCGTTAATTCTATGTCGAATTGTGTTAAGCTCTGAAATTCCTGCAAGCGGAATTTCAAATCTTTCTCTTCGAGATTTTCCATCCGTTCGGTTCCAAATTTTTCAACGCAAAAAGATGCTAAACTGGATCCGTAAATAACGGCGTTCTTCATATTTTCAAAAGAGATGTCTTCAGACTGTGCAAGATATCCGGTAAAGCCACCGGCAAAAGTATCTCCTGCACCTGTTGGATCAAAAACTTCTTCTAATGGTAATGCAGGGGCAAAAAAGATTTGATCTTTATGAAACAATAAAGCTCCATGTTCTCCTTTTTTGATCACCACATATTTAGGGCCCATTTTCTCGATCTTTCTTGCAGCTCTTACTAAAGAGTGCTCATCTGTCAATTGGCGGGCTTCTTCATCGTTAATGGTTATAACATCTATTTTAGAGATCACTTTTTTCAAATCCTCTAATGCATTGTCCATCCAAAAGTTCATAGTATCTAATACAACTAACTTGGGATTTTTAACCTGATCTAAAACACTTAATTGAACTAAGGGATGCAAGTTTCCAAGCATCACAATCTCTGAATCTTTAAAATCTTCAGGAACAACCGGGTTAAAATCGGCTAATACATTAAGTTGTGTTTCTAAGGTATCTCTTGTATTAAGATCGTTATGGTATTTCCCGCTCCAAAAGAAGGTTTTACCTCCCTTTACAACTTCTATTCCTTGTACATCTATCCCCTTGCCAGTTAGTAGATCTATATGTTCCTGTGGGAAATCATCTCCAACTACAGAAACTATAGCGCTTTTAACATCGAACTGGGAAGCAGATAAGCCAATATATGTGGCAGCGCCACCTAAAATTTTATCAGTTTTTCCAAATGGGGTTTCAATTGCATCGAAGGCTACTGTGCCTACTATCAATAATTTACTCATATTTTAGTTTCAAAAATGTGGTGCAAATATACGGTTTGTTTTTCAAGACCCTTAGCAATTATGAAATTTTAGGAAATCAATTTTAAGGCCCAATTTATTCAGCAAAACCTTCGTCTACGAGAAGACGTTTTTGTTTAGAAGCAGCTACAGCAAGAGTATCACATCGCTCGTTTTGAACATGATTATTGTGGCCACGAATCCACTGAAAGTCTACTTTGTGCTTTCTGTATTCTACAAGAAAATCCTTCCAGAGGTCTGTATTCTTACGGTCTTTAAAAGACTTCTTTTCCCAACCAAAGACCCATCCTTTCTTTACGGAGTCTACAACATATTTGGAATCTGTAAACACCAAAACCGAAACTCCGGGCTTTTTTAATTTTTTAAGAGCATCTATCACGGCCAATAACTCCATTCTATTATTGGTGGTGTGTTTAAAGCCTTTAGCAAACTCTTTTTTGTATGGCTTGCCAACCCATTCCATTACGATACCATATCCACCTGGGCCTGGGTTGCCTCGCGCGGCACCATCTGTATAAACGTGAACGTCAGGATTAATCAATAGTGGTGGATTCTAATAGGTTCTCTATGACTTCAGGAAAATGTCGATATTCTAATTCATGGATCTTTTCAGCAAGACTTGTAATTGTTTCTTCTGAAGAAATTGGAAATGATTTCTGAAAGATGATCTGTCCATCATCATATTTCGCATTCACATAATGTATGCTAATTCCGGTCTCTTTCTCTTTATTGTCTAATACAGCTTGGTGTACATTATCCCCAAACATTCCTTTTCCGCCAAATTTTGGCAACAAGGCAGGATGAAGGTTTATAACCTTATTGGGAAACTTTTCTAATATGGCAGTTGGGAATAACCAGAGAAAACCTGCTAAAACAATTAAGTCTGGATTTGCATCTTCTAAAATATGTAAAACGTCATTTGAGTTGTAAAATGCATCTCTATCAAAATAAAGGGAGGTCACATTTAATTTCTTAGCTCTGTCCAAAACCATTGCATTTGGTTTATTGGACATTACTGACACTACTTCTGCAGTCCCAGATTTTCGAAAATAATGTATAAAATTCTCAGCATTAGAGCCTGAGCCAGATGCGAAGACAATAATTTTTTTGGGGGATATTCCTTTTGATGCGCTCAAAACTTCGCTGTTAACAATTATTAAGTGTAAAAATAAAGGGTTTAATTGAAAAATACGTAAATTTCCGTCACATTTTTAAAGTAAAATCGGGTTTTAAAATAAAGTTTTTTATTTTTGCCACTTAATCAAAATTAAAATAGAATATTATGTCAGACATTGCATCAAGAGTAAAAGCGATTATCGTTGACAAGTTAGGCGTTGACGAGAACGAAGTTGTTACAGAAGCAAGTTTCACGAACGACCTAGGCGCTGATTCATTAGACACTGTGGAATTGATCATGGAATTTGAAAAAGAATTCGATATCCAGATTCCAGATGACCAGGCAGAAAACATTGCCACAGTTGGTCAAGCAATTTCTTATATCGAAAAAGCAAAATAAAAAAGAATAGTATTATATGGAGTTGAAGCGAGTAGTAGTTACAGGCTTAGGAGCACTTACGCCAATCGGGAACAATGTTGAAGAATATTGGAACGCATTGTTGGCCGGTAAGAGTGGTTGTGCACCTATAACCTATTTCGATGCTGAAAAGTTTAAGACTAAATTCGCTTGTGAACTCAAAAATTTTAATGTTCTTGATTTTTTCGACCGAAAGGAAGCTAGGAAACTAGATAGATTTGCACAATACGCAATTGTTGCGTCCGATGAAGCCATCAAAGACTCCGGAATAGACCTAAATGTGGTTAATAAGCATAGGGTAGGAGTAATTTGGGGAGCAGGAATTGGAGGACTGGAAACATTCCAGGATGAGGTGATCAATTTCTCTAAGGGAGATGGCACACCACGTTTTAATCCATTTTTTATACCTAAAATGATTGCAGATATTGCCCCTGGTAATATCTCAATTAGACATGGTTTTATGGGGCCTAACTATACTACGGTTTCAGCTTGTGCATCTTCTGCAAATGCTATGTTTGATGCCTTAAATATGATTCGCTTGGGATATAGCGATGTGATTATTTCTGGAGGATCTGAAGCAGCAGTAACGATGGCGGGAATGGGTGGATTTAATGCAATGCATGCTCTTTCTACAAGAAACGATAGCGCAGAAACTGCATCCAGACCTTTCGATGCAACCAGAGATGGATTTGTATTAGGGGAAGGAGCAGGTGCCTTGGTTTTAGAAGAGTATGAACATGCTAAAGCACGTGGAGCTAAGATTTATGCCGAATTTGTTGGTGGAGGTCTTTCTTCTGATGCATATCACATGACGGCGCCGCATCCGGAAGGAATAGGTGTTATTGCGGTAATGGAGAATTGTTTGCAAAATGCAGGTTTAAAACCTGAAGATGTAGACGCAATTAATACTCACGGGACTTCTACACCTCTAGGAGATGTAGCAGAACTTAAGGCGATTTCTAAAGTTTTTGGAGAGCATGCAAAGAATATTAATATAAATTCTACAAAATCCATGACGGGTCATTTACTTGGTGCTGCGGGAGCTATTGAAGCTATTTCTTCAATACTTTCTATGAAGCATGGTATTGTTCCTCCAACCATTAATCATGAACATAAAGATGAAAACATAGATCCAGAGTTAAATCTTACATTGAACAAAGCGCAAAAACGTGAGGTCAATGTGGCGATGAGTAATACTTTTGGATTTGGGGGTCATAACGCATGTGTACTGTTTAAAAAATTAGATGAATAACCTATCGCAATGAGTGTTATTCGAAACATATTAAATTCCCGATCTTCTAAAGACGGGAATTTTTTTATAGCCATTCAAAAGATCTTAGGTTTTAAGCCGAAGAACATCAATTTTTATAAAAAGGCATTTACTCACAGATCTTTAAATCAAAGAGATGAAGAGGGAAACGCCATAAACTTTGAGCGTTTGGAATTCTTGGGAGATGCTATGCTTAGTTCTGTAGTTGCGGCCTATTTATTTAAGACAGTTCCTGGTGGAAATGAAGGCTATCTTACCAAAATGCGTTCTAAGGTTGTAAGTAGAAAACATTTAAATGAATTAGGTAAGGACTTAAATTTGATAAGTCACGTACAAACCAATATTGCTAAAGAGCAATTTGGCGCCAACATTCATGGGAATTTATTCGAGGCGCTTATTGGAGCAATTTATTGGGATAGAGGATATAAATATTGCAAGAAATTTATCTTCGACAGAGTTATTATTCCATATGTAGATATAGAGCAGTTGGAAGGTAAGGTAATAAGCTATAAAAGCTTGCTTATCGAATGGTGCCAAAAAACCAAAAAAGAATTCAACTTCGACGTTTATGACGATACCGGTAAAGATGAAATTAAGCATTTTGCCGTAAAGCTTAGAATAGACGATAAAGTTGTAGCAAAAGCTAGGGCTACTTCAAAAAAGAAGGCAGAAGAGAAGGCATCTAAAAGAGCCTATTATGCTCTTCAAACCAAGATAGATATCTAACAATCAATTGTTTCTAACTATAACGATTTCGTAGATTTTTCCAAAAAACTCTGCGAATTTCTTAGTATTCGGTATTCTTATTTTATCTTTAACCTTAAACATTAGCATTATGTTATCTCATAAATTAATGTTGGACGATGTAGAGGATAATTATCATCTATTGGCCATACATAGTTCTTTAGAAGAATTTAAAATGGCTTTTCTATTGAATAAGAGCCTACAATTAAGTCTTAAACGTGCTGCCATCGATGTAGATTTTAATCATGGAGAAGTACAGGCCTTGTATCCGCTTTATAGCTATAGGGAAGAAACGAAAGCCCGAACATATTACTTGTTTAAGAACAAGTATAAGGGTTCTGTGAAAAAGGTGGTTAGTTCTGGTTCCTTATTTATAGAAGAAGAAATGTCTACACTGCTCACTTATTTAATACCGGAGTATAAAAAGGTAGACTATTTCTTAAAGATTGAAGATGATCTGGAAGAAGAGATCATTCAAGAACTTTTAAATGCCATAAGTCGAATTCCACGAGTTATAACAACATATATAGTTGATGTAAATCAGCTAAAATCAAAGAACAATTTAATTGTAGATTAATGCCAACAAACAAAAGAACCAAAATAGTAGCCACATTAGGGCCCGCAACCAGTGAAAAATCTGTGTTAAAGGATATGCTGGATGCTGGAGTAAACGTATTTAGAGTAAATTTTTCTCACGCAGATTATGAAGATGTAAGGGAACGAATTAAAATGATTCGTGAACTTAATGAAGAATTTGGATATGCTGCAGCAATATTAGCCGACCTGCAAGGCCCTAAATTAAGGGTTGGAAAAATGAAAGAAGAGGTTGTTGTAAACCCTGGAGATCAGATTATTTTCGCAACCGGGAAAGAATTTAAAGGAACTGCTTCTCGAGTTTATATGAACTACGAACAGTTTCCAAGAGACGTAAAGGCTGGAGAAAGAATTTTACTGGATGACGGAAAGCTGATGTTTGAAATTGTAAGCACCAATAAAGAGAATGAGGTGGTTGCAAAAGTGATTCAGGGAGGACCTTTAAAATCTAAAAAGGGAGTGAATCTTCCTAATACCAAGATCTCTTTACCGGCACTTACAACTAAGGATATAAAAGATGCAATTTTTGCGTGTGAGCTTGAGGTAGATTGGATGGCGCTTTCTTTCGTTAGAAATGCTGAAGATCTTATGGAACTACAAAATTTGATCAAGGAACATAGTGATCATAAAATTCCAATTATAGCCAAAATCGAGAAGCCGGAAGGTGTAGCAAACATCGATAAAATTGTGGCTTATTGTGATGGTTTAATGGTTGCCAGAGGAGATCTGGGTGTGGAAATTCCAGCGCAAGAAGTTCCGCTTATTCAAAAGCAATTAGTGCTTATCGCGAAAAAGGCAAGAATTCCTGTAATTATTGCTACCCAAATGATGGAAACCATGATCACAAGTCTTACTCCTACGAGGGCAGAGGTAAATGATGTGGCAAATTCTGTGATGGATGGTGCAGATGCTGTAATGTTAAGTGGGGAAACTTCTGTAGGTAAATATCCGGTTCAGGTGATAGAAAGAATGACGCAAATTATAAAGAGTGTAGAAAATTCTCCGCTTATTAAGGTGCCTCACGATCCTCCTCACGTTAGAACCAATAGATATATTACCAAAGCTGTATGTTTTCACGCGGCTATCATGGCAAATGAAATAAAGGCTAAAGCTATATGTACCTTAACCAATAGTGGATATACGGCGTTTCAGATCTCTGCCTGGAGACCGGAAGCCAATATTTTGGTATTCACTTCTAACCATAGGATCTTATCTCAGTTAAGTTTGCTTTGGGGAGTTAAAGCATTTTTCTATGACAAATTTGCAAGTACAGATGAGACTATAGAAGATATTAATAAAATAGCCAGCGAAAATGGATATGCAGAGCACGGGGATTTTATGATTAATCTTGCCTCTATGCCAATTGCAAAACGAGGAATGGTTAACACATTACGTGTTTCAGAAATAGAATAAATATTTTATAAAGTTTATCAAAGCCACGTAAGCACAAATATTTTTGTGATTTCGTGGCTTTTTTGTTGAAGTAAATTCAATTAGAAATCAAATTTTAGCTGTACCGCAATCACTTTTTCATTTGTACCCTCGCTATGTCCGGTATTTAAGTTGGAAAGTGTAATTCCCAGCAGTCTCACCGAGTTTTTCATTTTTTCCTGATAAAGTAGTTCTTTGGAAGTTTCTAGAATAATGTCTTTAGAAGCTATATAGTATGGCAGAGTCTTACTTCTGGTTTGCAAGGTGAAATCGCTATACTTTATTTTTAAAGTTACTGTTTTACCGGCAACCTTGCTTTTTTTTAGTCTTCTTTCAATTTCCTCAGCAATATTACTAAGGCGCTCTAGCATAAAGATCTCTGAGGCAATATTCTCATTAAAAGTCCTCTCGGCACCTAAAGATTTCCGTATTCTATCTGCTTTTACTTCGCTATTATGAATTCCTCTAACTACATTATAGTAGTACTTCCCACTTTTTCCAAAGTTTTGAGTTAAAAATTCTTCCGATTTTTCTTTTAGCTGGACCCCTTTAAATATGCCTAGTTGATACATTTTCTCTGCGGTTACTTTCCCAACCCCATAGAACTTCCTAATCTGTAACTGCTCTAAAAACTCTTCAACCTCCTCCGGATTAACGGTTTTTTGTCCGTTGGGTTTATTTATATCACTTGCAACCTTCGCTATAAATTTATTGATGGATATTCCTGCGGAAGCATTTAAGCCGGTTTTATTTTTAATTTTGTCCCGAATTTCTTTGGCTATCAAGGTGGCGCTGGGAATCCCTTTTTTATTTTCGGTAACATCTAGATAAGCTTCATCTAAGGAAAGAGGCTCTACCAAATCTGTATATTCAAGAAAAATTTTTCTTATTTGGTTGGAAACTTCCTTATATCGTTCGAACCTAGGTTTTACGAAAATTAGGCTGGGACAATTACGCTTGGCAATTACACTGCTCATGGCACTTTTCACACCAAATTTTCGAGCTTCATAACTTGCTGCTGAAACTACACCCCTTTCAGAACTACCTCCAACCGCAACTGGTTTGTTTCTTAAATCTGGATTATCTAATTGCTCTACAGATGCATAAAAAGCATCCATATCTATATGAATTATCTTACGGTTTGGAAACTGGTTTTTCACGACGTAAATTTAGGGAATCTTAAAATAGTTCTAAGGCACGTACCACTCTTAACTTGGCCATTTAGGTTGTTAGGAATCTGCTATCTTTGGAGAGTCAATAAATATTAATAACTAACTAAAAGGCTTAGCCTAAGTTCAGTAATTAGATGTTGAAACAATTCCGATAGTTATTGAAACAGCATGACGAAATATTGCAATTGTCAACAAATCCTAAGGAAATTATATTATGAAATCAGCGATACTTTTAGGGGCAACGGGATTAACGGGAGGCTACTTATTAAAAATTTTATTGAATGACCCAAAATATGACAAGGTGAAGGTTTTTTCTAGATCTAGTGTTGGGATTAAGCATGATAAACTTGAAGAACATTTAGTTGATATGCTGAAGTTGGAAGAATATAAAAACGATTTTCACGCAGATGAAGTTTATTGCTGCATAGGCACTACTAAGAGAAAAACTCCAGATAAGGATCTTTACAAAAAAATAGATTATGGAATTCCTGTAACCGCTGCCAGATTATGCAGGGAGAAAAATATACAAACATTCCTGGTAATCTCTGCTCTTGGAGCCGATGCAAATAGCAGCATTTTCTACAATAAAGTGAAAGGGAAAATGCAGCATGATGTTTTGGAGGCAGGAATTGCAAACACTTATATTTTTCAACCCTCATTAATTGCAGGGAATAGGGAAGAAGAGCGATTTTATGAAAAACTTGGTATCAAGGGAATGAAAGTTTTCAATAACCTTTTGATTGGTTCCTTTAAAAAATATAGATCTATACGCCCAGAAACTATCGCCAGGGCAATGAATAAATGTGCTAATGCAGGATATTCCAAAATATTGATAGAGTCTGATGAAATTAAAGAAATAGCCTCAGCTTAAGCCCGAGAAAGTAATGATAGAAATAGAACGAAAATTTTTAGTAAGATCAGAAAAGTTTAAAGCTGAAGCTTTCAAAAAATCAGATATTAAACAAGGTTATTTAAACTCGCATCCTGAAAGAACTACAAGAATCCGCATTCAAGATGAACACGCGTTTATTACCATAAAAGGAAAATCTTCTGAAAGTGGATTAAGTAGATTCGAATGGGAAAAGGAGATTCCAAATGTGGAAGCTCTAGAGCTATTAAAATTATGTGAGCCGGGAGTAATTGAAAAATTTCGATATTTGGTGAAAGCTGGAGAATTCACTTTCGAAATAGATGAATTTTTTGGAGACAATTCCGGGTTAGTAATGGCAGAAATTGAACTGAAATCTGAAGAAGATAATTTTACAAAACCAGATTGGTTAGGAGAAGAAGTAACGGGAGATAAGCGTTATTATAATTCCCAACTAAGTAAAAATCCATTTAAAAACTGGACAAATTAGGTAAACTAAAAACAGAAGTACACCCTTGGTGGACCGAAAAAGGTGGTAATTTAAACTAGTCTATTTAGATTTCAGGATATTAAGATCTGTCGATTTAATCACATATCCAAGGCGAACCATGCTAGTGTATTGGTTGTAGTCTATCAAGCTTTCTGCATACCCGGCAAACCATTCCAACATGAGATACTGATTCCCAGAATTATTAAAAAGCTTATAAAAAAGTTTAGTGCTCACAGCTCCTTTCCAATCTTTTAAGCCTTTTCGAATGGTTATATCTGCAATTAAACGGTTAGAAAGTATAGTATGTTCCACTTTTAGTTCTCCTAATCCTACATAATCCAATAGATCCGAATGATTTTCGGTATACGCAATAGGTAACCATGCCTTTGCGGTTAAAATAGTTCTTCTTCCAAGTGGGGTATGGAAAGCTCCTGTAATCCTGTTCCAACTTCTACTGTCTAAACTATTTCTCCCATTGGATTCGTGCTCAAATTTTAATTCTGCAAGACCAAATATTTGCCCTTTCTTATTAAAAACAGGTTTTCCTAAACCAAATCCTGGATTAAAATTTATCTCTTCAAATGGGCTGGATAAACTATAAACATTCCAAAAAGCTTTTTGGGAATAGGTGAGGAATAAATAACTATTCAAAGGTAAAGTTGCTCTTGTTACAAATTGTTTAAAACTGATTTGATACTTAATATCTGAATTATTCTTTGTAATGGCCTTATTGGTAGGTGCTCCACTTATGAAGTAATTATCGTAATAGTTGGAAAAAGAAGGCATTTCCTTAATTGTATCATATACTTGATCTCTGGTTAAATGCTGTCCAAATGTGGAAGTTTGGTTAAAAAATGTAGTAAAGACAAGGAAAATAAATAGTATTCTTTTCATAAATAGGGTATTGAGTCCATTTGGACATCGAAATTTTAAGTCGGCAAATATACTTGTAACTTTCTGAGTAATCTAAAAACCGCAAACAACAAATAGTTAATTATTACCCAAAAAAAAGCCCCAAATTATTGGAGCTTAAATTGTTATAATGTTTGTAGATCACTCATTTTCTTGATCAACAGTCTCATTCTCTTTATAAATCCCAAGGGTAAGTTCTCCTTTTTTATTCATTGCCGCGCGATACATTCCGGCCGAATTAAATTCCATTGCGATGTTCCCTTTATTGTCAATTGCGATAATTCCACCTTCCCCACCAAGTTCAGTTAGCTTTTTTTGAATTACTTTTTTAGCAGCTTCTTCAAGGCTCATTTTCTTGTACTCCATCATTGCAGAAATATCGTACGCAACAACTCCGCGAATAAAATATTCTCCCCATCCCGTTCCAGATACAGCACAAGTAGCATTATTTGCATAAGTACCGGCACCAATAACCGGCACATCTCCAATCCTGTTCCATTTTTTGTTGGTCATTCCCCCGGTAGAGGTTCCTGATGCAATATTTCCGTTCTTATCTAAAGCTACACAGCCAACAGTTCCAAACTTGGATTCTTTGATATAAGGATCGTAAAATGCAGTTCTATTGTCGGCGCTATCGGCTTTCATTTTTTCTGCTTCCTTTACTTTCTGAAGGGATTGAAATCTTTTTTCGGTATAAAAATAAGAAGGATCCTCTATTTCCAGTCCGCGTTCCTTTGCAAATTGCTCGGCTCCTTTTCCCGAAAGCAAAACGTGCGGAGAATTCTCCATTACCTGAAATGCCAAATTTATTGGATTTTTAACTGTAGAAACTCCTGCCACAGCACCTGCGTTAAGTGTTTCCCCATCCATAATAGCGGCATCCATTTCGTTGGTTTCCTGATTGGTGAAAACAGCTCCTTTTCCCGCATTAAAAAGCGGTGAGTCTTCCATGATGTTTATTGTTCTTTGAATGGCTTCTATAGAAGTACCTCCATTTGCCAGAATTTCATGTCCTGCTCTTACTGCTTCTTCTAAAACTGCTTTGTAAGCAGTTTCCAAGGAATCGGACATGTTTTCCTTTAAAATAGTTCCTGCACCGCCGTGAATTACTATTCCAAAATTATCGGTTTCAACCTTATCAGATTTTGGTTTTTCTATTGGTTCGTCTATGGGTTTTTTTTCTTCGGAAGCATAATTACAAGCAACCAATAAGCTTAAGGAAAGAAGAAGTAATAGTTTTTTCATGAAATGGAATGTTGAGATATTCGCATTAAAAGTACTAAAATATTATTCAGATTTAATAGGAGTGTTTCAAATTTATAGAAAACCATTTTTTTGCGTAAGCGATAGTAGTGAAAAGCCCGCAGTCCCTCCCGTCCCGAAATCTTTCGGGATCGGGATTCGGGACGAGGACTTGGCGCGAATAGCGCGGTGCCCGTTAAGGGCATACGCCCGAAACATTTAGATAAGCTTCACAACATTTTGTGTGAGAATGATTAATTTTAGGCAACTTTATAAAATCAAGATACTATGCCGATAAATAAACCATTTAATCTTACCAAATGGGTAGAGCAAAACAGGGATTTGCTAAAGCCGCCAGTAGGAAATAAAAATTTATATAAAGAAAGTGACGATTATATTGTGATGGTCGTGGCAGGCCCCAATGCCCGTAAAGATTACCATTATAACGAAACAGAAGAAATATTCTATCAGTTAGAAGGAACTATAGAAATTCATGTGCAAGTTAATGGGGAGAAGAAATCCATGCAGTTAGGTCCGGGAGATATGTATTTACACCCGGGAAAAGTGCCACATTCTCCAATTAGGCACGAAGGCTCTATTGGACTTGTTGTAGAACGTAAACGCTTGGGAGAAGAAGGGAAAGACGGGTTGTTATGGTTTTGCGATAATTGCAACCATAAGTTACACGAAGTATATTTTCCATTGCATGATATAGAAACCGATTTTCTGGGTCATTTTAAACATTTCTACGGAAGCAAGGAATTACGCACCTGCGATAACTGTGGTACAGTGATGCCTGTTGATGAGCGTTTTATTAATTCCTAGAGAATGAAAGTAGATTAAGGAGTGGTTTCCTTTTATATTTATTATTTTCGCAACCATTAGTATAATTAAAGACAAAAACACGAATAGATGAGCGATATAGCAGAAAAGTTTGGCATCAAACAAGCATTGAAAGATCTTGGGATTAAAGATGTAAATGAAGGAACTTCCACAGGAAAAGATTTTTTTGGGAGTGGTGAAATTATTGAATCTTATTCTCCTGTAGATGGTTCTTTAATTGGAAAGGTGAAAGCTACTTCGAAAGAGGATTATGAAAAAGTAATGACTGCTGCTACCGAAGGTTTTAAAACCTGGAGAACCATGCCCTGTCTCTTATACACATCT
>JAGXIJ010000108.1 GCA_024635675.1 Gillisia sp. | reverse complement strand
CTCTAGAATAATCCAGATAGATCATAGAAGCGACCGCATCTACTCGCAGTCCATCTATGTGGTAATATTCCAACCAAAAAAGAGCATTACTAATCAAAAAAGAACGCACTTCATTGCGTTCATAATTAAAGATCAAACTTTTCCAATCTGGGTGATACCCTTTTTTAGTGTCTGGATGTTCATAAAGATGAGTCCCGTCGAATAATCCCAAACCATGTTTGTCTGAAGGAAAATGTGCAGGCACCCAATCCAGTATCACCCCAATATCATTTTGATGAAAAGCATCTATTAAAAACATGAAATCTTGAGGGGATCCAAAACGGGAGGTAGGCGCAAAATATCCTATTAGTTGATATCCCCAAGAAGGGTCATAAGGATATTCCATGATTGGCATAAGTTCCACATGTGTGAAATTCATTTCCTTCACGTAATTCACCAATTCTATGGCCAGCTCTCTATAGGTTAAAAATTCACCATTTGCATTTTTTTTCCAGGAACCCAGTTGTACTTCGTATACAGAATAAGGCTTATCCAGATCATTTTTATCCTTCCTGTAGCCCATCCAGTTTTTATCCTTCCATAGATAATCTTTTATGTCCCAAATAATGGAGGCGGTATTTGGGGATCTTTCAAAATAGTGCGCATAAGGATCTACTTTTTCGGTAATTATGTTGTTATTATTGGAAGTAATCTTGAATTTATAGCGCATTCCCTTTTTTGCCAGCGGAATAAACCCTTCCCAAACACCGGAAGCATCCCAGCGTACATTAAGCATATGCTCATTACCATCCCAATAATTAAAATCGCCAATCACTGCAACATTTTTCGCAGAGGGAGCCCAAACCGAAAAATACACGCCTTCTTCTCCGTCTAAGGTTATAGAATGCGCACCAAACTTTTCGTAAAGTTTAAAATGTTTACCGGCTTTAAATAAAGAAATATCGAAATCTGTAAATAAACTGTGAGCTCTTACCTTAGACATATTTTAGGCTACTAATTAAAAGGTTCTTAGAATAATATAATAATGAAGAATATATTTTAAATTTCATAGCCATCAGGAATTACGGCTCCTTTTTTTACAACTACAATCCCTTCTTTTATAAAATAGGTTTCTGTTTCCTTTTCCTCTAATTGGGCGGTTCCATTTATTTTTACATTATTCCCGATACAACAGTTCTTATCTAAAATTGCATTATTAATAGAACAGTTTTCACCAATTCCCATTGGGATCTTAATATCCCTCTCACTCAATTCCTTCAAAGTTTGGTAACTATCACTTCCCATCATATAGGTATTGCTTACCTCAGTGCCACTTCCTATTCTGGAGCGAATCCCAATAACGGATCGCTCTATTTTGGCAGCATTTATCAAACAACCATCTGCAATTACAGCTTTATTAAGAATAGTACCCGAAATTTTTGTAGTAGGAAGCATCCTTGCGTGCGTATATATTCGTTTTGAACTATTATAAAGATCAAATTCCGGGATATCATCGGTTAATCCTAGATTGGCTTCAAAAAAGGATTCTATATTACCTATATCTGTCCAGTAACCTTCAAATTGATAACTAAGCGTTTTATGTTTAGCGATATTCTGCGGAATGATCTCTTTTCCAAAATCTACTGTATCGGGATCATTCATGAGTTCTACCAAAAGATCCTTATTGAAGATATAGATCCCCATGGAGGCTAAATGATTTCTTCCCGTTGCTTTCATCTCGTCACTTACTGGTGAGGTCCAATCTTTCAAAAGATCTGTGTTTGGTTTTTCTATAAATGATGTTATCAAGTTACTTTCATCAGTTTTAAGAATTCCAAAGGAAGTGGCATCCTTTTCGGAAACCGGTAAAGTTGCAATAGATATTTTTGCATTACTATCTATATGCGCTTTCAGCATATCATTAAAATCCATCTGATACAACTGATCTCCGGATAATATTAGTGCATATTCAAAATCGTGATTTAAAAAATGATGCATACTCTGTCTTACCGCATCTGCTGTTCCTTGAAACCATGTGTTGTTTTGAAGCGTTTGTTCAGCTGCTAAGACATCTACAAAAGCAGCACTAAAAAAACTGAAATGATAGGTATTTTTTATATGTGTATTTAACGATGCCGAATTAAACTGTGTAAGCACGAACATCCGCTTTATATCGGAGTTTATACAGTTGGAAATTGGAATATCTACCAATCTATATTTTCCGGCTATTGGCACTGCCGGCTTAGACCTTGTTGCTGTTAATGGATACAATCTGGAACCTTGGCCACCGCCCATAATAATTGCTAATACCTTGTCATTGATCATAAATTCGGAATTAAAGATTTATATAAACTAACATATTGCTGAGCCGACTCATCCCAGGAATGATCTATTTGCATGATCGTTTTTCTGGTGTCTTTAAATTCTGAAGAATCGTTATAAAATTGGGTTGCTCTTTTTATGGAATTAAAAATTCCTTTTATTGTGTTCTCCGTATGCAGAAACCCAAATCCACCTTTAGAAATATCGATAACAGTATCTTTTAGACCCCCTATTTTATTTACTATTGGGATTGTCCCATATCTAAGGGAATACATCTGATTAAGTCCACAAGGTTCCACGCGAGAAGGCATTAACAAATAATCACCTCCTGCATACATTTTGTGGGAGAGTGCCTCATCATAGCCTATATATGCGTTATAGGATTTTGGATACTTCCTGGTGAGTATAGTTAATTGCTCTTCTACCGTCTTGTTACCAGAACCTAATAAAAGTATAGATATGTCAAGGTTTTTTAATGCCAGATCAAACAACTCGTAGAAAAGATCGGCACCCTTTTCCTCCACAAGTCTACCAATAAAAACGAATAAGGGTTTCTTAGGATTAAGACCGAACTTTTTACACAACCAATCTTTCGAAGCCTTTTTACCTGCATCGCAATCGGTAACCCCATATTTTTTTACAATAAGATCATCGGATTCGGGGTTCCAAACTTTAATGTCTATTCCGTTCAAGATCCCAATACATTTCTGACTTTCAGAATTAATTAAACCTTCCAATCCATTTGCTTTCACTTTTAATTCTTCCATATAACTAGGCGAAACAGTAGTAACGCGCCAGGCACATTTAATGGCTGTAGCCAACGGGTTAATACAATTATCCCAATCTAATAATCCTACGTGAGAAGCTGGAAACGAGGGAAGAAGATTTATTTTATCATGAGAGAACCACCCTTGATATTGGGCATTATGAATGGTAAATACTGAAGGGATATTTTTTAATTTAATATACTTTTTTGCATGAGACATCATAAAAGGAATCAACCCGGTATGATGGTCATGGCAATGAACTATATCCGGCACATGTTTATTCTGAAGAATCCAATCTAAAGCAGCAATCTGAAAAGCCAAAAATCTATCGGTATCATTTTCAGAGTACACATAATTTGTAAATAGTAATTCAGGAATATCTACTAAATAGAGATCAAATCCCAAGTCACCATTTTCAGGAGTTAAAATTTTAAAATTTAAGGAGTCTGCCCCCAATTTTAAACTTCCTTCGTGTACAGTATCAAATGTATACTCTTTGGTAAAATTATTTTTGTAGAAAGGCATAATCACTTGACCTGTAGCTCCTTCACTATTTTGATATTTAGGTAAGGCACCAACAACATCTGCCAGTCCTCCAACTTTAGCAACAGGATAACATTCGGCACTAATATGTATAATCTTCATTAAAATTTATATAAGCTATTAAATTACAAAAAAAAATCCCTGTTTTTAGGAAATCTTCAGCCGTTAATTTTAAATGACAATTAATCGAAACCCCATGACATCAAATTTTAACTTCCATAGATTAATTTAATAACAAAAAGTAATTATCCTATTTATTTTTACCAAAATAATAAATATTTTATATTTTTTTAATTTATAAATTACCATTATATCATTTATTAGGCACATTTCTTGATAATTTCATTCTGCAACTGATTCAGCTTTTCTATTCATTTTAAACCTTCAAGATTATGGAAGTCAAAAAAACTACCAAAGCAGATCTCAACAAGCGAACTTTATTTTTTCTGCAGATCGCGCTTATTCTCGTGCTTTTAATGGTGTATTTTTCTGTAGAATGGAAATCTTATGAGAACGTAGAAAGCGTAAAAAACAACAAAACACTATTTATACCAGAGGAAGATGGGATCCCAATAACCCACCTGCCCACTCCTCCACCTCCAAAATTGGTGATCCCCGATGTTATAGAAGCTGTACCAGACGATCCGGACATCAAAGAAGATCCAATCCCTTCTACCGAGGTTGACCCTAGCGAAATTTCTAGTATAGATGACATTATAGAAACATCTAAGGATGTTCCAGTGGAAACCTATCCTTTTATATTAATTGAAGACGTTCCTATTTTTCCCGGTTGTGATAATTTAAAAAACAACGAAGACCGCAAAAACTGCATGAGTGAAAAGATCACAAAATTCATCAATAAAGAATTTAATAGTAACCTTGGTAGTCAACTTGGGTTAACGGGAATCAATAGAATAAATGTGATGTTCAAAATTGATGAAACCGGGAATATTATTGATATTCAAGCAAGAGCGCCTCATCCAAAATTAGAGTTAGAAGCGAAACGTGTTATTGAATCATTGCCTCGAATGATACCGGGAAAGCAGCGAGGAAATCCTGTAATTGTACAATATTCGTTACCAATTATTTTTAAGGTTCAGGATTAAAAAATAGAAACCCATCATTAATAAAAATCTGCCAAGTTTACTTGTGCAGATTTTTTGATTTTATAATAGGGAGGTTAAAAGAGCCTGAAGATGTGATTCTATATAGCGATTTAGAAACTTAATTTTCTTTGAATTAATTTTTTAACGATCAAACTCAAATTTTATAAAACTATCTGACTATTAAACACCCCCCTTCAACGTATTATCTAAATTATAAGCAACTGATAATCATATATTTATATACTATTAAAAATGAAGATGTCTGAACTTATCAAATCCAAAGAAGAAATAATTGTGCTAAAAACAAATTTGACCTCAGTAAATGTAAGTAAAGTGCAAGAAGATATAGAGTGGGCACTTAATAACACTAGAGAACTTACTATAGATCTTACCTACTTAAAGAAGCTAGATCTAGTAGGAGTCTTTATGTTATTGATATTAAAGAAAAAAGCAATAACTGATGGAAAACAACTCCTAATCCTAAACCATGGTAACGAAACAGTTACTCAGTCCATTAAAGACTCCGGAATGCAGAATATTATTGACGTGGTTTAATTCCTTAATGAAATACACCCCTACGGTATTTTAGAACTGGAGCGCGTTGATAAATAAAAAAGCCTGTTGATATTTCAACAGGCTTTTTTTATTGAATACACATTTTCTAATTCAAATTATCTACCCATTAGAAACACCCATTCATCGAATTACCTCAAACTTAAAAGAATGAAGGTATTACATTGAAGAAATTATTAAACCCTACGGAAACCAGTATATTATTGACGCGGTCTCTTTCATCAACAAGATACATCCCTAATGTATTTTAGAATGAGATCGCGTTGATAAATAAAAAAACCTGTTGAAATATCAACAGGTTTTTAAAATTAGGAAGAATCCTAAATACTTATTTTTTTTCTATCTCTTTTTTTTCTGCAACTGGTTCATTCAGTTTTTTGCTCAATTCCATAGAAATTGAAGAACGATCAAAAGTGATTTTCCCTGCACCGGTTTCGATAATTACCGAATTGTTTTTATCGCTAAAGTCAACTATTTTACCATGCATCCCGCTTTTAGTGATTACTCTATCACCTTTTTTAAGCTCGGCTGCAAAAGATTTTTCTTGTTTAGCACGTTTCATTTGTGGGCGTATCATAAAAAAATACACAACCACAAACATTAATATTATTGGTGCAAATTGGGTTAATTGTTCCATAAATTATTTTAAAAGCTAGTTTATCCGGCTGTAGTAGCGTCGGCTTCAACAAAAGCTTTGATTCTTATTTGTTCTGATCCGTTTTCTGTATTTGCAGTTACGGTTACAGTTTTTGTTACTTGACCTTGTCCAGATCCGTTAAACTTAACTAACATTTCTCCAGTTTCTCCAGGAGCGATAGTTTCATTTTTAGGATACGTTGGTACGGTACATCCACATGTACTAGTCGCATTGGTTATTACCAATGGAGCTTCACCTGTATTTGTGAATTTAAAAACATGCTCTTGAGCTGCCCCTTTTGCAATGTTTCCAAAATCGAACTCTTCTTCTTCAAAAGTAAGTTCTGCAAAAGCAGCTACTTGAGCATCTCGCTCGGCTGCAGTTTCAACATTTTCTGCTTTCACTTTACTGGAAGCATCATCTTTACAAGAAGTAAAGAACAATGCACCAACAGCTGCTATCATTAAAATTCCTTTTTTCATAATATGTTATTTTAAATTAAAAGTTAAAAATAATAAATTTTCTGAACTACATAAGGCCTCTACCCATTTTATTTAATCGGTTTTGATCTTGATATTCCTTAGACAGCTTATCTAATATTCCATTTATAAAAATACTACTCTTGGGAGTACTGTATTCTTTGGCTACTTCCAAATACTCATTGATACTTACTTTTACTGGAATAGACGAAAAATGAAGCAATTCACAGATCGCCATTTTTAAAAGGATAGTATCTATTTCTGCAATTCGTTCCTTGTCCCAGTTTGGAGTCTTATCAATCATTTCGTTCGCCAGATCTTCATCATTTGCCAGGGCCTTTCTAAATAAAGTAGCCGCAAATTCATGATCGTCCGGGCTTTTAAACAACTTAGGGATCTTCGCATCTTCAGGGGTATTCTCCTTGAGTTTGTTTAGATACTTTAAAATAGCAGTATTCACCAATGGAAGATCATCTAGCCACGTTAATTTTGTGTCCTCTAAATAATCGTATAATTTTTCGTTTGGCGCAATAAATTCCTTCAACAAAAGAATCACAAAATCTTTATCTTCCTTGAAGGTGGACTCCCGAGTGTTCATGTAATTCTCGAAAGCTTCACTATTGCGAATCTCTTCCCAAAGGATAGAAACATATTCACTATCTCTTTTCCAATGAGTAATACCTCTTTCCTCCCAGGCATCTTGCAACTGCAAATTATCCTCGAGAATTTTTATAACTCTATTGTCAATAAATTTTTTGTTGGGATCCATTTCTTCCTGCGTAGGGAGAAACTTCTTTTGAGATTTTTCCAGATAGTTTTCTGAATAGGATTTAATTTCCGTGATTAATTTAAGCATTAATAAAAACAAATCGTACATCTCCAACATGCTCTTTTGCAGGAATTTCTCTTCTGTACTGAAGTTTTTATTTTCACTTTGATGGAATGCATATAGTGATTGCATTACCTTAACTCGAATATGTCTTCTGGTTAACATAGCTGTAAAAGAACGTTATAAAAATTAACAAGGCGAAAGAAACCTCTCTCGCCTTGCAAAAATAGTGTTTATTTCAAACTCCCTAGTTCAAATTCTGCCTTTTTCTCTCGTCAATTCGCTCTTGTGCGATTTTTAGAGCGGCATGATGCGAAGTGATGGACTGTGCATCTGCAGTTTTAAGGATTTCAAGAGTTGTATTAAAAATATTTTCAGTCTTACGAATGATCTCTTGTTTCCCGTAACCTTCTAATTCAGCATACACATTAATAATCCCACCTGCATTGATAAGGAAATCCGGAGCATATACGATCCCTCTTTCACGCAACAATAAGCCATGAGTATTTTCATCCTGCAACTGATTATTTGCGGCACCAGCTATAACTTTAGCTTTAATTCTATGTACAGTCTCATTATTAATAGTTGCACCAAGAGCACAAGGAGCATAAATATCTACATCGGCATCGTAAGGATCTTCCGTATAAATTTTTACATCATATTTTTTACTAACCTCTTCTAACCTAGCTGGGTTAATATCACTTATAAATACAATCGCACCCTCATTGGTTAAATGTTCCACCAAGGCTTCTCCAACATGACCAATTCCTTGAACCAACACTTTTTTACCCTCAAGATCGTCCGATCCAAATTTGTGTTTTGCAGCTGCCTTCATTCCCATAAATACACCATAAGCTGTAATAGGAGAAGGATTTCCCGCACCACCTTTAGATTCTGATATCCCGGTAACAAAAGGTGTTACTTCTCTCACTATATCCATATCTTCGGTATCCATTCCTACATCTTCTGCAGTGATATATTTACCACTTAAAGAATGTACAAATTCACCAAATTTTCTCATTAATTCTGGCGTCTTTTGAGTTTTGGCATCTCCAATAATAACCGCTTTTCCTCCACCAAGATTTAATCCGGTGATGGCGCTTTTAAAAGTCATCCCTCTGGAAAGTCTTAACGCATCGTTTAAGGCGTCCCATTCACTGGTGTAATTCCACATTCTGGTTCCTCCTAAAGCAGGTCCTAAAACAGTATTATGAATTCCAATTATTGCCTTTAAACCTGTATCTTTGTCATTGCAAAAAACTACTTGTTCATGATTATCGAAAGATAATTGTCCAAAAACAGGAGCAGTTTTTTTAAGGTCATTAGCAGATAAAACGTCAACTTGCATAAATTTAAAATTAAGTTCAGATTTTTCGGTTTTCTAAAAATCAATGCGCAAAATTAATCAATAATTTAATTTACACAGTCATTTCGATTGTTAAAATGCGAATACTGTAAGAATCATAGGTTACATCACTACATGAAAGAATTACAACACCTCAATAAATACTTCCTTAAATACAAATGGCATATGCTCCTTGGGCTGTTAATAACCATAGCTGCAAGGATTTTTACGTTATATCCTGTTCAATTTATAGGAAATTCTACAACGCTCATAGAAAGCTATATAAAAGGTGAAATAACCGATCCTGCGGAATTAAGAGAGGAATTGTTTTATAACATTCTGCTTATTGTAGGAGCAAATTTAGTAGCTGCTGCATTAACGTTTATAATGCGCCAAACTTTTATAGTTGCTTCCAGACATATGGAATACGATCTAAAAAATGAGATCTATCAGCAATACCAAAGGCTTTCGTTAAATTTCTACAAGAAGAACCGTACAGGAGATCTTATGAATAGAATAAGTGAAGATGTCTCTAAAGTTAGAATGTACCTAGGACCTGCAATTATGTACAGTATTACAACTCTTACTTTATTTGTGGTGGTAATTTGGTATATGATAAATACAGCTCCGATGTTAACCCTGTACACCCTTGCCCCGCTTCCCATATTATCTTTTGCTATTTACAAATTAAGTGTTGCCATTCATAAAAGAAGCACCATTGTTCAGCAATATTTATCGAAGTTGAACACTTTTACACAGGAAAGTTTTAGTGGGATTTCGGTTATAAAATCTTACGGATTAGAACCTCAAACCAATCAAAATTTCGAGGTACTCTCTAACGGAAGCAAAGAAAAGAATCTAGATCTGGTGAAGGTACAAGCATTCTTTTTCCCATTGATGGTCCTTCTAATAGGTGTAAGTAACACTTTGGTGATCTTTATTGGTGGAAAACAAGTAATAAGCGGTGAAATTGAGAACATTGGGATCATTGTAGAGTTCCTCTTATATGTAAACATGCTTACCTGGCCTGTGGCTATAGTTGGATGGGTAACCTCTATAATTCAGCAGGCGGAAGCTTCACAAAAGAGGATAAATGAATTTTTGAAGCAGGAGCCACAAATTAAAAATCATCAGGAAAATTCTGTTGAAATTCAAGGTAATATTGAATTTAGAAATGTGACTTTCACTTATGAGGATACCAATATCACTGCTCTAAAAAATATCTCTTTTAAGGTTAACAGAGGGGAGACATTGGCTATAATTGGAAAGACAGGTTCCGGGAAATCTACCATTTTAGAGCTCATAGGAAGATTATACGATGTAGATCATGGAAGTATACTTATAGATGGAGAAAATATTCAGGATCACAATCTTTATAATTTAAGAAATAGCATTGGGTATGTTCCACAAGATGCTTTCCTTTTTAGCGATTCTATCCGCAATAATATTAAGTTCGGGAATACCCACGCCACTGAAGAGCAGGTGATAGAAGCTGCAAAAAATGCTTCAGTACATAAGAATATTCAAGGATTTACCAAGAGCTATGATACGGTGTTAGGAGAAAGAGGAATAACCCTTTCAGGTGGACAAAAACAACGTGTTTCCATTGCCCGAGCGATCATTCATGATCCTCAAATATTGCTTTTTGACGATAGTCTTTCTGCAGTAGATACCGAGACAGAAGAGGAAATACTTCAGAATTTAATCAAAATCTCCAAAAACAAGACCACAATTATTGTGAGTCATAGGATCTCTTCAGTAAAGAATGCCGACAGGATAATTATCTTGCAAGACGGTGCTGTGGTGCAAGAAGGGAACCATCAAAAATTAATTCAGCAAGAAGGATACTACAAAGAACTTTATGCAAAGCAATTAAGTGAAAAAGAAATGTGAAAATTTGTTGCGAAATGTTAATTTTTTTTAGATTTTTGACATTAGTTAAACAAAACCTCTAAGATTTATTTTATGAATGAAAATGGAATGATGGAGAAAGATGAAATATTCTCTAAAGTATTAAGAGCCGGAAGACGCACATACTTCTTTGATGTGAGAGCTACCAAAGCAGATGATTACTATCTTACTATTACCG
>JAGXIJ010000107.1 GCA_024635675.1 Gillisia sp. | reverse complement strand
TAGCTCCGCTTATTGACACCCTGGTTAATCTCGTTTGCCGTGTAAATTTAAACAGTTCCTGCCAACGTGGTCCGGATGTTTTTCCGTTTACCGGTAGGAAGGATTCAGCTGTGGGGACTTTAAGCGTGCATGATGCATTACGCTCATTTTCCATTCGGACTTTTGTGGCATCCAAGGATAATGCCTATAATAATGAGATATTGAAAAAATTGCTGGAATCGAAAACCTCAAATTTTGTGAGCACAGATTATATTTTATAAATAAGAATTCTTATTCTTAACATTAGTTAGATTTTATTTTAATTGATAGTTTAACTCCTTGTACATATTAAATTTAATATGTTGTATATCTGCAATTATGCCAGTAACTATTTTTAGCTAGATACACGGGGATTATTCGGTATGTTGAACTGTTTCAGCTTACTCATAAAACTGAGGGAGACTCTTCATACTCCCGAGGTCTAAGTGCTGGGTGGTGAGAGGCTAAGTTATCTTACTGAGGGTGAGATAGATATACATCTTAATATTAATTTAAACCTTGACAAGTATAGTTATTTTGATGTTGGAGTTTATCGGTGTTATTCAACTAAAAAGCCTTAATTTTGCAGCCTAATTTAAGATTAAAGTCGATATGGGCAATATAGTAGCCATTGTGGGAAGACCAAACGTAGGTAAATCCACTTTTTTTAACCGATTAATTCAACGCCGTGAGGCCATTGTAGATTCGGTAAGTGGGGTAACCCGAGATCGTCATTATGGAAAATCCGACTGGAATGGACAAATATTTTCCCTTATTGATACCGGTGGATACGTAAAAGGAAGTGATGATGTTTTTGAAGCGGAAATCGATAAACAAGTAATACTTGCTATCGAAGAAGCAGATGCTATTATTTTCATGGTAGATGTAGAATCCGGAATTACTGGAATGGATGAGGATGTAGCAAATTTACTTAGAAGACAAGATAAGCCGGTCTTGTTAGCTGTTAATAAAGTAGATAATTCTAAAAGACTTGAAAATGCAGTAGAATTCTACAATTTAGGATTAGGAGAATTCTATCCAATAGCTAGTACAAGTGGAAGTGGAACAGGAGAATTATTGGATGCTTTGATAGAGGTTTTGCCGGAAGTTGAGGATGAAGAGGAATCAGAATTACCAAGATTTGCTGTAGTTGGTCGACCAAATGCAGGGAAATCATCTTTTATAAATGCATTAATTGGGGAGGATAGGTACATTGTTACAGACGTTGCAGGTACAACCAGAGATGCCATTGACACAAAATACAATAGATACGGATTCGAATTTAATTTGGTAGATACTGCCGGAATTAGAAGAAAGTCTAAAGTAAAGGAAGATCTGGAATTTTATTCTGTAATGCGATCTGTTCGTGCTATAGAAAATTGTGATGTGTGTCTTATTATTTTAGATGCAACCAGAGGCTTTGACGGACAGGTTCAAAATATTTTCTGGCTTGCGCAACGAAATAGAAAAGGTATAGTGATCTTGGTAAACAAATGGGATCTTGTTGAAGATAAGGAGACCAATACCATGAAAGAATATGAACGCAGAATTAGAAAAGAAATAGAACCTTTTACAGATGTGCCAATTGTATTTATTTCTGTATTAACCAAGCAACGAATCTTCAAAGCAATCGAAACTGCGGTAGAAGTTTTTAATAATAGAAGCAAGAAAATTAAAACAAGCGAACTTAACGAGCGCATGTTGCCAATAATAGAAAGTTATCCTCCACCGGCATGGAAAGGTAAGTATGTTAAGATTAAATTCTGTATGCAATTACCAACACCACAGCCGCAATTTGCTTTTTTCTGTAACTTGCCACAATATGTGAGAGATCCTTATAAGCGATATTTGGAAAATAAACTTAGAGAGGAATACGATTTTAAAGGAGTTCCTGTTTCTGTTTATTTCAGAAAGAAATAATTTACCTGAAGCTATAATTTAAAAAATCCCAAGAGAATTTATTCTTTTGGGATTTTTTTGTATTTATAATATTGTCACCCTGAGCTTGTCGAAGGGTTTTTTATTTTTGCTAACTGCTAACTGCTAACTGCTAACTGCTAACTGCTAACTGCTAACTGAGAGGTTTACCAGCTTCCACCGGCACCACCACCACCAAATCCGCCACCGCCGAAGCCGCCACCAAATCCGCCGCCGCCTGAGCTTCCGCCACCAAAACTTCCGCCTCCCATAGCGCCTCTTCCAAGACTGCTTAAAATGATAGCATCTAATAAGGTGCCTCCCATTCCTTGTCGGCTTCCAGGTCCGCCTTTATTGTTTCGGTTCTTTTTCACTAATGAAATAAGGAAAATTATAAAGAAGATCCCCATTATAATTAAATTGACAGGGATGCCAGAAGATTTATTTTCTTTTACCGGTGAGCCTTGAAAGGATCCATCTAAAACTTGAAAAATCGCAGTAGTTCCTTGATCTAATCCGCCATAGAAATCATTTTGCTTGAATTTGGGAAGGATAATATTTTCGATAATATCCTTTGATGTGAAATCGGTTAAATACTCTTCCAATCCATAGCCTGTTGTAATCCAGATTTTCCGGTCTACCTTAGAGAGTAAAATCAATAATCCATTATCTTCTTTAGCTTGCCCAATTCCCCATTCCTGTGCCCATTTAGGAGCATATAGTCCAATATATTCCCCGTTTAATGATTCTATAGTGGCAATTACAATTTGAGTAGAAGTGGTATCTGCATAATTTATGAGCTTCTGTTCCAGCAACTGCTCTTCAGAGGGCGATAGCATATCTGCAGAATCATAAACACTTGTTTCTTTTTTTGGCTTTGGTGGCACCTCCAATTGGGCAAGCGCACTAAAAGAAAAGGCAATAATTAGAAAGAGAGATAAAAATAAGGTGGTTTTAATTTTCAGCATTTATCCTTTAGATATAGTATTGGAGAGTTCATTTGTGTCATCTTCATTCCAAGGGAAATGATGTTGTAATTCTTTTCCTGCTTTTAAGATCCCATCTATTAAACCTTGTTTAAAATTACCCGATTTAAATTGGGCAACTATAGCATCTTTGGTGCTTTCCCAAAAATCTGTTGATACTACCTTGTTGATTCCGCTATCTCCATAGATCACAAAATCGCGATCTTTAACTGCAACATAAATAAGCACGCCATTCTCCTCCTTGGTATTATCCATTTTTAGGAGATGAAAAACTTCCATGGAGCGTTCAAAGATATCTTTGTCTCCATGGGTTTCTTCAATATGAACTCTTATTTCTCCTGAAGTAGCTTTTTCTGCCGTCCTAATCGCTTCAACTATTTCCTCTTCTTCCGGTTTGGTCAAAAAATCTTCTACTTTACTCATCTTTAATTCTATTTAAAATCGAAATCCACATCCGGAGCATCCTCAGATCCTGCATCTGCTTCATATCTCACCATTGGTTGAAATCCAAACATTCCCGCAAACATTGAATTTGGGAATACACGTATATGAGTGTTGTAAATAGTTACAGATTCATTATAACGGTTCCTTTCAACGTTAATTCTGTTTTCTGTTCCTTCCAGTTGGGATTGCAATTGCAGAAAATTTTGATTCGCTTTAAGTTCCGGGTAACGTTCTACAGTTACCAATAACCTTGACAAAGCTGAAGTTACCCCGCCTTGAGCTTGTTGAAATTGTGCCATTTGTTCTGGGGTGATATTTGTGGGATCAATGGTAATTCCGGTTGCCTTGGATCTTGCTTCAATAACATCCGTTAGAGTACCCCTTTCAAAATCGGCGGCTCCTTGTACTGTTTTTACCCGATTGCCTATAAGATCATTTCGACGCTGATAGGAGCTTTCAACATTGGACCAAGTCAGGCGTGCATTTTCCTGATTGGTTACTGCCGTATTGTTAAAACCTACAGTTGTACTGTAAATAATAATACCTAAGACAATAATTGCAATTGTCGGGATAAGCCATTTTTTCATGTTATAGTTGGTTTTTGATTTTTGTTAATTCAGATTTTATACTCTGTAGTTTTCGTATAATTTCAAAGTTAGTAAGAGTTTTCTTCTTTTCCTCCTTTAAATGAATTTTTGCTCCTTCTAGTGTAAAACCACGCTCCTTCACCAGATGATAAATTAGCTCAAGGTTTTTAATGTCTTGCGGAGTAAATAATCGATTGCCTTTGGCATTTTTTTTCGGCTTTAAGGCGTCAAATTCCTTTTCCCAAAATCTAATAAGAGAGGTGTTAACTCCAAATGCCTCAGCAACCTCGCCAATAGCATAATATCTTTTTTCCGGTAGGTCTATATGCATTAATCCAGAGATTGATTTTCTTGTTGTGCCTTGTCAAGGATTTGGTCAAATTCCTCGGGAGAAAGGTTTCCGTAATAAAAGTTAATAGGGTTAATTCGATCTTCGTTCATGAAAATTTCATAATGCAAATGTGGAGCTTCAGACCTTCCTGTGCTTCCCACAAACCCAATTACATCGCCACGTTTCACTTTTTGACCCCTGCGCACATTATATTTATATAAATGTCCATAAAGACTAGTGTATCCATAGCCATGATCTATTCTTATATGATTTCCATATCCTGTAGATCTGTTGTCTGCACGATCTATAACCCCATCTCCAGTTGCATATACGGGAGTGCCTCTTGGTGCAGAAAAGTCCATTCCATAATGGAATTTTTTAACCTTGGTAAATGGATCACTTCTCCATCCATATCCCGACGCTATTCGCCTTAAATTTTCGTTTTTTACTGGTTGGATAGCTGGAATAGCAGCAAGCAATTTTTCTTTTTCTTTAGCCAGAACTGCAATTTCATCTAAGGATCTAGACTGAACCACAATTTGTTTGGAAAGGATATCCATTCTTTGATTAGTTTCAGATATAATCTTAGAATTCTCGTATCCTTCAAGATTTTTATATCGGTTAATCCCTCCAAATCCGGCCTTTCGTTGTTCTTCCGGAATAGGATTAGATTCAAAATACAATCTATAAATGTTGTTATCTCTATCCTCTACATTAGCAAGCACAGTCTCGATCTGATCCATTTTTTTATTAAGAATGGTGTATTGCAATTGCATGTTTTGCAGTTCCCTTTTTAAGGTCATTTCCTTTGGAGTTTCAATTTGCGGGATATTTATATAAATAACCAACAAAATAAAACCTGCTAAAAAAGCTCCGGCAATACCAATTAAGGCAATTCCGAATTTCCTACCACTCTTATTCGCTATTTTTTTATAGGAAAGAGTTTCGCTATCGTAATAATATTTAACCTTCGACATGTATTAAAATTATGCTATTTTTGCGGGTATATAAGCATGCAAAAACTATGCTACGGGTTATGAGAAACGAACAAATATAAAAATTGTTTTCTAGCCCGCCAATTAATTAATTATTTGACTCTTTTCAGCATATGAAATCTCAAGAGATACGTTCTAAATACCTCGAATATTTCCAATCTAAATCCCATGAAATTGTTGCTTCCGCTCCAATGGTCATTAAGGAGGATCCAACCTTGATGTTTACCAACGCGGGAATGAACCAATTTAAGGAATATTTTCTTGGAAATACCGTGCCAAAACATAATAGAGTGACCGATACTCAAAAATGTCTTCGTGTTAGTGGTAAACATAACGATTTGGAAGAAGTGGGAATGGATACTTACCATCACACCATGTTCGAAATGTTAGGGAATTGGAGTTTTGGAGATTATTTTAAAAGGGAAGCAATTCACTGGGCTTGGGAACTTTTAACTGAGGTTTTTAAAGTTAGAAAAGACATTTTATATGTTTCCGTATTCGAAGGAACTACAGATGGTGATAATCTTGGAATGGATCAGGAAGCCTATGATCTTTGGAAAGACATAGTTCCTGAAGACAAAATTATATTTGGGAACAAAAAGGATAACTTTTGGGAAATGGGAGACCAAGGTCCCTGCGGTCCTAGTTCAGAAATTCATGTAGATCTTAGAAGTGAAGAAGAAAAAGCGAAGGTTTCTGGTAGAGACCTGGTAAATGCAGATCATCCACAAGTTGTAGAGATCTGGAATCTCGTATTCATGGAGTTTAACCGAAAAGCTGATGGTTCTTTAGACAAACTTCCAGCTCAACATGTAGACACCGGAATGGGATTCGAGCGTTTGTGCATGGTGCTTCAGGGTAAAAAGTCTAATTATGATACCGATGTGTTTACGCCATTAATAGCTAGTATAGAAAAGGTTACCAATTCCAAATATGGGGAATCTGAAAAAACTGATATTGCCATTAGAGTAATTGCAGATCACTTGCGTGCAGTTGCATTTTCTATTGCAGATGGGCAATTACCTAGCAATACCGGCGCAGGATATGTAATAAGACGAATTTTAAGAAGAGCCATACGATATGGTTTTACATTCTTGAATACTAAAGAGCCTTTTATATATAAATTGATTGCTACGCTAAGCGATCAAATGGGAGATACTTTCCCAGAGTTGAAATCTCAAAAAGCATTAATTGAAAATGTTATTAGGGAAGAAGAGCAGTCGTTTTTAAGAACATTAGATCAGGGACTTGTTTTACTGGAAAAGATAATAGTAGAAACTGAAGGTAAAGTGGTTTCAGGTAAAAAGGCTTTCGAGCTTTTCGATACTTTTGGATTTCCTATAGATCTTACTGCGCTTATCTTAAGGGAGCGAGGTTTAGATTTAAATGAAGATGAATTTAATTCTGAATTAAAACAACAAAAAGATAGATCTCGAGCTGCATCTGTAGTAACTGCAGGGGACTGGACTATTTGTGGAAAAGAAGAGGCAGAGCCCTTTGTAGGTTATGATGTTGTGGAATCTACTGTTGAAATTACAAGATATAGAAAAGTAGATAGTAAGAAGGACGGTCAAATATTTCAGATCGTATTAAATACAACCCCTTTCTATCCTGAAGGGGGAGGACAAGTTGGAGATAAAGGATACCTTTTGAGTAATGATGACGATAAAATCAAGGTAATCGAAACTAAAAGGGAGAATAATCTAATTATTCATTTTACTAAAACTTTACCTAAGAATTTAACGGCCTCTTTAAATGCTAAGGTAGATGTTACTAAAAGAAGAAGAACGGAAGCTAATCATTCTGCAACACATTTATTGCATCAAGCTTTAAGACATGTTCTTGGGACTCATGTGGAACAAAAAGGTTCTATGGTGAATCATGAGCATTTAAGATTCGATTTCTCACATTTTAGTAAACTTACTCAAGAGGAATTAAAAAAGGTCGAGCATTTTGTAAATGAAAGGATCCGGGAGCAAATTAAGTTAAATGAACAACGCGATTTAACCTATAAGAATGCGGTAGATCAAGGAGCAATAGCCTTATTTGGTGAAAAGTATGGGGATTCTGTAAGAGCAATAAAATTCGATGATTCTATGGAGCTTTGTGGCGGTACCCATGTAAAGAACACTGCAGAGATCTGGTATTTCAAGATCACTTCTGAAGGTGCTGTTGCCGCAGGAATTAGAAGAATCGAAGCAATCACAGGAGATGCTGTAAAGTCCTATTTCACAAAACAAACCGACATGCTGAGTGAAATTTCGACGGAACTAAAAAATACAAAAGATCCCGTAAAGGCAATTCAAACGCTTCAAGAGGAGAATATAAACCTTAAGAAACAAATTGATGTCTTTTTGAGAGAAAAGGCAAAAGATCTAAAAGGAGAACTGCAAAAGGAACTTACCGAATCTAATGGTATTACGTTTTTAGCTAAAAAAGTGGATCTGGATGCGAGTGGGATTAAAGATCTTTCTTTCCAGTTGGGTGAAGGTTACGAGAATCTATTTCTTTTACTAGCTTCAGAAAAAGATGGTAAAGCCTTGTTGTCATGCTATATTTCTAAAGAATTGGTTACACAAAAGAATTTGGATGCAGGAAAGGTGGTTAGAGAATTAGGGAAATATATCCAAGGTGGAGGTGGGGGACAGCCATTTTTCGCTACTGCAGGAGGGAAGAACCCTCAAGGGATCGCCGAAGCTATAGAAAAAGCTAAAAGCTTTATTGAATAGATATCTTTTATTAAATAGGAACAGAGATTTAAGAAAATGAAATTCACGACATCTGTACCCGTCATAGAACAAGAACCTAAAATAGATCACAATTCCAAGGTGTTATTACTGGGTTCTTGTTTTGTTGAAAATATTGGCGAGAAGCTCGATTACTACCAATTTCAGAATCTAAGAAATCCATTTGGGATATTTTATCATCCTAGAGCTATGGAAACTTTTTTACAAAAAGTTACGGAGGGTTATGAATATGAAGAGAAAGATATTTTCTTTCATAATGAGCAATGGCATTGTTTTGATGCGCACTCCTGTTTAAATTCCTCCAGCAAAGAAGATTTGTTATTAAAATTGAATCAAGGCTTGGAAAAAACGCGCCATTTTATTGAGAATGCTTCTCATATTGTATTAACATTTGGGACTTCTTGGTATTATCAAGAGGTAAAAACAGGTCTTTCTGTAGCTAATTGCCATAAAATAAATCAAAATAATTTTAAAAAAAGGCTTTTAAAGGTACAAGAACTTGAAAATGTTTTCAACGAGGTTTTGCAATATTTGTTAACATTGAATCCTGCTCTAAAAATTATATTTACCGTATCCCCCGTAAGGCATTTAAAAGATGGATTAATTGAAAATCAACAAAGTAAGTCTCATTTGGTTACTGCAATACATCAGTTTATTGGTTCAAAATATCCGTCAACTACCACAAATTGTTTTTACTTTCCTGCTTATGAAATTATGTTGGACGAGTTAAGAGATTATAGATTCTATGCACAGGATATGTTGCATCCCAATTCTCTTGCAATAGACTTTATTTGGTCTCGGTTTACAGAGGCATGGGTTTCTAAGAACGCTTTTGTATTGTTTAAGTCGATTGAAACTATACACAAAGGATTAAGACATAAACCATTTAATAAAAACTCAGAAAAACATCAGTTGTTTTTGAGAGATCTAGAAGATAAAATTAAAATTTTAAGTAATAGAATTCCTACTAATAATTTCAAAAAAAATTCTTTATAATTTAATTTTTAGAAAGAGGATTTATTACATCGAATTTCTTCCATTATCTGAATTAAAATTGTTAATAACTTGGTGATAAGTTTAAATGTAAATACTTGACTCGCAAAATTTTAACCCTAAAATGTTTTGTTAAAATTGTGTTTCACTAATTATTTTTTGTACATTTATTTAAGATTTGAAACCAATATCATTTTTGCTTTGCAAACTTCGATTTGATTTTGAAACTGAGTTTCTAAAATTTGTTGGGGTAGATTTTAGAATTATTATAGCTAATGGACGGGTGGGGCCGACCATTAGCTTTTTTTATGTCTTTCAATTTCCAACACCAATTTATTTAAACAGCATTTAAACATAATTGTATCTTTAGTCAAAATATTTTGACATGAGGAAGGTTTTGCTTTTGGTTGTATTAGTAGTTATTGGGTTCATTGCCTATCAATATTTCGATAATAAGCAAAAGGACAGAGATCAGCTTATTGAAAGCACAGGTTTAATTGAGAAACAAATTAAAAATGTTGGTAAACTCGTAGTTACTGAAGGTAATTTTGCTCAAGTTTTTTCTTATAAAGATTCTAAATCATTTTACTTAGATGTGCTTTCTGCACGTAAAAAAGCATTGATCATTGTAAATGCAGATGTAAGCATTGCTTATGATCTTAGTAAACTGAAGACAGAAATAGATTCTAAAACAAAGACGGTCACCATAACTTATATTCCGGAAGAAGAAATTTCTATAAATCCAAACATTCAATATTACGATGTAACGCAAGATTATCTAAATCAGTTCGAAGCTGATGACTATAATAAGATTCAGAAGCGCATACAAAAGTCCTTAAGGGAGAAAATAGAAAAGTCGAACATTAAGGCTAATGCAAAAAATAGATTGATCAGTGAGCTTCAAAAAATATACATACTTACCAACACCATGGGGTGGACATTGGAATATAATGGAAATGAAGTAGAAAGCTCGGATGCTATGGAATCACTAAAATTTTAGTTTCTTAATTCACTAAGTCATTAGTCAGAATGTGTTTTCTTAAGGATTATTCTAATGTAAATAATCGTGAGTGGATTACTTATACTATAAACTGCTATTTCAAGACCAAATTGCTTTCAACTAAATCTAAACCTCCATCTATTAGATGGGATACTTCTGGTCTGCGTATTTTTAATTGATTAATGTGTTCTTTGGCTTCCTTGGCAAGATTGAGGTCTTGCTGGTGAGTTAATTCATATATTTCTACAGAGAGCAACCAATCATGAGAATGATATTTTTTTACCAGATCGAAAGCAGCTTGTAAAGAGAATTTCGCATCTTTTCCTTCTCTGATATTTCTAACAGATTCATATAAAGATTCAAGCTCTAGCTTCTCTGGATTCGTTTTACTCTTAATGGTTGTACTTGATGGTTTGTGGGTTATTAGATCGAAGGATAAGGCGTCTGCCGGTCCTGCGAATGCTGAAATCACCATTTTTCCTATAGCCATATCGTAATGTCCCCATTCAGGTTTAAATAATAGTTCTTCACCATGGGTAACAGTGCAATCTTTTAATCTAATAAGTGTTATTTTGCCTTGTAAATTCCTTGTTCCGGTTACTATGATTCCGCTAACCTTAATGTTGCCTTCAAATTCGAAAGTTATTTTTTCTTCTTCATAAATATCATAAGCCTTCAAATCCCGCGGGCTCATATCTTCGATAGCCAAATTAATTCCTGTTAGTTGTCCAATTGGGGAGCCAAAACCTTCAGGGTGATTGTATGTACCATGTCCTACCAATTCTTTTCCTCTGTAAGATAAGGCCGTTTTTCCTGTTGTTTGAAAGTACACTGGTTTATTATCGCTCTCAATTACTTTGGTGAATTTTCCTGAAATCTGTAATCCGGTACTTAACTCGATAGACCCCAAATTTTTGGAATTAATAAGTTTTTGTATTCCTTCTAATCCTCCACGTCTTAATGCCATAGAATTCGCGAATTCTTCTAACACATTACTCAAATATGCAAAATCTGGAATAACATATAGTTGAGGTTGTGGTTTTGTGATGTCGAATTCCTGTCGTGCTGCTTCAATGGAATATGGGATCTTTTTCACTTTATCTGTCATACACCAGGTGCTTTCACCTATAGACGACAATAATCCTGCGCCATAAATTTTTGGTTCTTCTACAGTTCCAATAAGACCATATTCTACGGTCCACCAATGCAGATTTCGTATTTGAGCCATCTCGCTTGGCTCTCCCATGTTATTTTGTAAATAATCTACTTTCTCTTCAGCAGCCTTAATATCTTCCTTAGGTGTGTCCTCAGCTTCTTTTATTATAGATAAGTGTCTAATTGCTTCATACATTTCATAATCCTTGGCATTAGAGATCGCTTTGCAGCCAATTTCGCCAAATCTTCTTAAATATTCAGCATACTCGGGATTTGCAATTATGGGAGCATGACCGGCTCCTTCATGAATGATATCTGGTGCCGGAGTGTATTCTATATGATCTATCTGTCTTATGTCACTTGCAATTACAAGCACATTGTAAGCCTGGAATTCCATGAAAGCTGCGGGTGGAATAAATCCATCTACAGCAACTGCAGACCAGCCTATTTCCTGTAAGATCCTATTCATTCCATACATATTTGGGATATGATCTATGGAGATCCCGGTTTGTTTGAGACCCTCGAGATAAGATTTATGAGCTACTTTGCTAAGATATTCTACATTTTTGCGCATAACATATCTCCAAACCGCTTGATTTATAGCAGTATACTCGCTATAATCCTGAGGTTTGATAAATTGCTTTAAATGCGCAGGAAGCCTATCTAAAATTTCATTAGATTCAATTTTTTCTAACATAGTGGGTAGCTCATTAAATGTGAGTATAAAGATACAAAATAGGAACCCAAATATACAGTGTTTAGCGGTTTCTCAAAAAAGGCAGCTAATAAAAAAGCCTCCAATTAGGAGGCTTTTGCTATTTTATTTTGATTGTCCCGGAGGATATTTTTCTAAGATCTTCCCCACGATTTCATTAATCCTTTCTTGTTTTTTATTAACCTCTTTAGCCAGTGCGGCTGTACCCATTCCTTGCCAAACCAATTCTTTGCCTTGAGAATCTATAAGGTCGATATATAAGGTTCCTTCACTAGTGGTGCTAACTGTGTTATGTCCTGCTCCCCAGTACCAAGGATACCATCCCCATCCATAACCATATCCGTATCTATTGTTTTGATAGATATTGATATTCTCTTTCGTTTTAGTGAAAATACTAACTAATAGGTCCGGCTCTTCAGATTTTGTAAAGCCTTTCGCTGTCATCTTCTCTTCTATAGCACGTAAAATTCTTTTTTTATCTAAATCGGATATATCCGCTTTATCAATTCCGGGCTTGAAAAAGGCAAAACTTTTATACTGGTTAAAATCCACTTTCTGATCGTAATCGGAAGCTACTTGTACTGTGCTGCATGAAGTAAGGCCCACAGCTAAAAAAAGTAACACGGCTGTAAAATTAAAGATTTTCATAAGTCAAGTTTTAAATGGTTTATGGTTTTATTCTGAAAACAACGAATCATCTACAAGATTTGGTAATGTGATCTTAAGTTTTGGTTCTTGCTCCATAGCACGTTGAACAGAAAAAATAGCTTCTTTATTTCGTGCCCAAGAACGTCTTGCTAAACCGTTATTTACATCCCAAAATAGCATCGATTTTAAGCGATTCTCAGCATCTATAGTACCATCAAGAACCATGCCGAAGCCCCCGTTAATCACCTCTCCCCAGCCAACGCCACCGCCATTATGAATGCTCACCCAGGTAGCACCTCTAAAGCTATCGCCAATCACATTGTGTATGGCCATATCTGCTGTAAATCTGGATCCGTCATAAATATTTGAGGTCTCTCTAAAAGGAGAATCTGTCCCGGAAACATCATGATGATCTCGGCCTAAAACAACCGGACCAATTTTTTTATCTGCGATTGCCTTATTAAAGGCCTTTGCTATTTCTATTCTCCCATTTGCATCTGCATAAAGGATTCGGGCTTTAGAACCTACAACAAGATTATTCTTTTTAGCATTTTTGATCCATTTAATATTATCATGAAGCTGCGACTGAATTTCTTCTGGAGCATCCAGTTTTAATTTTTCAAGAACTTCCGTGGCCAAAAGATCTGTTTTATCCAGGTCTTCCTGGGTATTAGAGGCACAAACCCATCTAAAGGGTCCAAACCCGTAATCGAAACACATTGGCCCCATGATATCTTGTACATACGAAGGATAGGCGAAAGGCGCGCTCTCCAGATCTGATGAGATAAAAGCAGTGGAATCTACAAATTCACCAGCATCATTTTTATAAATATCGGCTCCGGCTCGGGAGGCTTCCAATAAGAAAGCATTTCCATAGTCGAAGAAATAAGTTCCTCTTTTTGTGTGTTTATTAATTGCGGTAGTTTGCCTCCGCAAACTTTCATGCACCCGTTTTTTAAATTCTTCCGGATCATTGGCCATCATATCATTGGATTCCTCTAAACTCATTCCCACCGGATAATAACCACCGGCCCAAGGATTATGTAAGGAAGTTTGATCGGATCCTAGGTCGACAAAAAGATTCACTTTTTCAAAATGTTCCCATACATCTACAATATTTCCTTGATAGGCAATCGAAACAACTTCCTTGTTTTTCTTAGCTAGATTAACCCTGTTAGTTAGATCGTTAAGATCTGTGCATACTTCATCTACCCATCCTTGAGAATGCCTTGTGTGAACCGCTTTTGGATTTATTTCGGCACAAACAGTAATACAACCCGCAATATTTCCCGCTTTTGGTTGTGCTCCGCTCATTCCACCCAAACCAGAGGTGATAAACAATTTTCCGGCAAGGTCTTCCTTGTTCTTTGCTATTTTTCTGCCGGCATTTAATACAGTGATAGTAGTTCCATGAACAATTCCT
>JAGXIJ010000106.1 GCA_024635675.1 Gillisia sp. | reverse complement strand
GCTATAAAAGCAATGCTTACAGATCTGGATCCTTACACTAATTATTATAATGAACAAGATGTTGAAGCTGCGAGAATGAACACCGCAGGGGAGTATCAAGGAATTGGTGCTTCTGTGAGAATTCAGGAAAAAAGTTTCGTGATCCTTGAAACCTACAAAGGTTTCCCGGCAGACAAAGCTGGTTTAAAGCCCGGAGACGAAATAATAGAGATTGGAGGGCTTGCTATTGCCGATTTCACTGATAATGCTTCAGATTTGCTTAATGGCGCTCCTAACTCTCAAATTACGCTTACTTATTTTAGACAGGGTAAAAAGCTTACTACTACTTTAACCAGAGGAGTGGTTACCCTAAAAGCAGTTCCTTTTTACGAATTATTAAGTGATAATACAGGATATATTGTATTATCGAGATTCAATGAAAATGCTTCTTCAGAAACAATTAAAGCCTTAAAAGATCTTGAAGGGAAAGGAGCAACTAAAATAATACTGGATCTTAGAGGAAATCCTGGTGGTTTACTAAGTGAAGCCATTAACGTTAGTAATATATTCCTGGATAAAGGGCAGTTAATTACTACGACGAAATCTGTTATTGAAAAATATAATCGGGAGTATTTAACTCAAAATGAACCTATAAATACCAAAATACCATTAGTAGTAATTATTAATGGGCGTAGTGCTTCTGCGAGTGAAATTGTTGCGGGATCTATACAAGACTATGATAGAGGGGTAATCGTTGGGGCAAGAAGCTTTGGGAAAGGTCTGGTTCAACGACCTAAGGAATTAGCTTATGGTACACAGTTAAAACTCACTATTTCCAGATACTATACACCAAGCGGTCGCTGTATCCAGGCTTTAAATTATTGGGAAAGGGATAAGGAAGGAAAAGCAGTTAGAACCAAAGTTGAAGATTACAAAGAATTTAAAACTAAAAATGGCAGAAGTGTTTTTGATGGAGGAGGAGTCCTTCCAGATGTAAGTTTAGAAACTTCAGAATTTAGTGCTATTACAAATGCGTTATTGTCGGATAATGCTATTTTCGACTTTGCTACAGAGTATTATTATACTCATAAAATGGAAAGTCCGGTATCTTTTAAATTCACAGATCAGGATTATGGATCATTTAAGTCGTATTTGAATACCAAGGAATTTAATTACCAGACCCAAACAGAAAAAGAACTGGAAGCAGCTTTGGTCACCGCGAAAAAAGAAGAATTTAGTGAAGAGATCCTGAATAGTTACAAGCAAACCTTATCTAAAATATCTGCAGCTAAAAAGGCTGATCTAGAAGTGAAAAAAGCAGAGATATCTACCCTATTAACAGATGAAATAATTAAAAGATATTTCTATCAGGAAGGCTTGTATCAACATTATATAATCAATAATCCGGAAATTACCGAAGCTCAAGCTATCCTTAACAACAATTCAAAATATTCAGGGATTTTAAAGTAGAAACCAAGGTTTTGTAAAGTTATAGTATATATGTTGCGTCATGCTGAACTTGTTTCAGCATCTCATTTCTATATTTATAAGACCCTGAAACAAGTTCAGGGTGACGTTAGTTTTTCATCATCGCTATATGTGGAATTCCATCTTCCAAATATCCTTCCCCAATTTGATTAAAATCGTGGCTTTCGTAAAACTTAGTCAGATATTTTTGAGCTGATAACTTTATAGTTTCTGTGTTAAATCTAGATTGAATTTCTTTAATTGAAGCTTCAAGAATCACATGACCGTAACCATATTTTCGCTTATCTTCCTTTACTAATACCCTACCAATAGAGGCTTCTTTAAAGTACATTCCTTTGTTAAAGCATCTTGTATAAGCCACTAATTGATCATCTTTAAAACCTAAGATATGTAGTGCTTTTTGGTCTTTACCATCGATATCCTGATAAACACAATCTTGTTCTACCACAAAAACTTCAGATCTTAATGCTAGTACTTCATATAATTCATCCAGACTTAGCTCCTGAAATGTTTTTACTTTAATCTGCATAATTTTTAAATTTTAATCCTGAACAATTAGATCTTTATTGTCGCATTTTCCAAACTCAGGTTGAATATTCAAATGGTTAATTTGGTATTTATGATACACCAATTCTTCAATTTGAGACAAAATATCTTCGAATTTTGAAAGAGATATATCTTCAGTAAAGTCGACATGAGCTTCCAAATGAATTTCAGATTCATTTAATTGCCAAACATGAATATGATGTACATTTTTAACTTTCGAAATTGTACAAATACTCGAAGCAATATCTTCTAAAGCAAGATTACTGGGAGTAAAGAGCATTAACACTTTGGTAGCCGATTTTAAAAGGTCGTATCCAACAACAATTAAATATGCCGCGATAGCTAATGTAAGAACGCTATCTACCCAGAAAATTTGATAGTATTTCATTAACAATCCTCCTGCAAGTACTGCAACAGATGCCATCATATCTGTTAACAAATGCAAATAGGCAGAGCGCATATTAAGATTTGCTTTACTATCTTTTTTTAATAACAATACACTCAACCCATTTCCCACAATAGCCAATGCAGACAACCAAATAACAAGATTAGAATTAATGGTTTGTGGGTTTTGAAATCTATCTATTGCCTCTATTATAAGAATAACTGCAACTACAATAAGAGTAGAGGCATTAATAAAAGCAGCAACAATCTCTGCTCTCTTATACCCAAAAGTATTTTTTAAAGAAGCGTCTTTCTTAGATAATATATTAGCAATATAACTTACCAATAATGATAGAACGTCGCTAAAATTATGGAGTGCATCAGAGAGTAAAGCTAAACTACCACTTAACAATCCACCAATAACTTGGGCAATAGTAATTCCTATATTTAGAAATATAGAGAATAAAAGATTTTTACCTTTTACTATATGGGTATGATCATGACTGTGGTTATGTCCCATGAAGTATTATACAGGTATTTTTTCTACTCGATTTTGATGACGCCCACCTTCAAATTTTGTGTTTAAAAAGATTTCCACCATATCTACTGCTTGTGTTTGAGAAACAAACCTGGCAGGGATGCTTAAAATATTTGCATTATTATGCTGTCTAGCCAATTTAGTAATCTCTCCGGTCCAACATAATGCACAACGCACACCTTGATGTTTATTTGCGGTCATAGAAGCCCCATTCCCACTTCCACATATAATTATTCCAGAATCTACTTTACTTCCTTCTACATCACTAGCAACAGGGTGTACAAAATCTGGATAATCCACACTATCTTCGCTATTAGTACCATAGTTAATAACTTCGATTCCTTTAGATTCTAGAAAGGCTACAATAGTTTCTTTGTATTCAGTTCCAGCGTGATCATTTCCAATTGCTATTTTCATAAGTTTGTTTTTAAGGTTGAACAAAGGTAGAAAATGGGTTGTTAACTATTATAAAATCCATTGTTAATTACTTTATACATTTTCCTAATTTTAAGGGAGTTGTAATTATTGATAAAATGTGAATAACAAGTGATGAGAATCTAACAACAAAATTTGGTTCTCATGTTTTAAATTAGAATAGCAATTTATCCCCTGAATAAACTAATTATAAGTCTACAATTTCTAGACAAGTTATGAGCATTAAAAATGGGCTTGTAAACATCTAAAATTAATTTAGTTTTCAGTTAAAACTATTAACATCTACTTATCGACAATTGTTAAGTAAATCTTAAAATTATAAGAGTATCAATGTTTTATATAATTTTTATCCTGTTAACAACTCCAGTTCAAATGTTCGTATCTAAAATTCCTATTTTTTTAGAAAAAAGTTATGCTACAAGTTAACAAGCTATAATACCCATTAGTTTTAATTTTTATAAAAGAAGAAAATATATAATTATAATATAAGTGTTTATAACTTCAACTAGGATGGTGAAGTATAGACTTAATATATTAGAAAATAAATTATAAAAAGTAAGATTATTTATCTTTAATAATTTATTTAAATAACTGTAAATAAGATATTTATAATTACTTAAATAAGAAAAAAAGTATATAAAATAAAAGGAGGAGAAACTTTAATAGAATTTAGTCTATGAGTTAATTTTATGAGTATTAACTGATATAATTTGTGAAGAGGAATTAATTTCTACCGTACTTTTTTTATTCAATGTTTTATTTACAATTGCAAATACACTTAAAATTCCCAGAAGAAATATAAGATAGAATAAGAGTGATATCTTAGTTGACTTATTCATTAGAATCATTTTTTCGTACAAATTTGTGGGGAAATAATGAAATTAATGGGAAATTAAATTTAAGATAATTTTAAGAATATAAAAATAAATTTTAAGATTTATTTAAACTTAAGTTGCTGTTATTCAAATGATACTAATTAGATATCAATAAGTAAGCTATATATAGGCTTAACAAAACTTTATCGATAGATTAATTCAAATTCACATATTAACTGTAATTTTAGAGCTTATAAAGATTTATGAAGAGAAAGAATAAAGGATCAAATTCTACGAAAGAAGGAAATCTTTCAAAAAGTATCCTGGACATATTAAGAAAATCACCAAGCACTACCTTTAACTATAAACAAATTGCTGCTAAGTTAGACCTTACAGATGCCAGTTCTAGAAATAGTATAATTAAGGATTTAGCACAATTAGCTGCGAAAAAACAGATAGAAGAAGGAGAAAGAGGAAAATTTAAGCTTGCCGGAAATCCGGAATATCACCAAGGTAAACTCGATATGACTACCAAAGGTTTTGGTTATGTAGTTGTTGATGATATGGAGGAAGATATTTTTATACCGGCAAATGCCTTGAATAAGGCCTTAAATGGAGATGAAGTTGAAGTTTATATTTATAACCGACGGAAAAAAAGAAAATCTGAAGGGGAAATAGTACGGATTATAACAAGAAAGAAAACCGAATTTGTTGGGGTTTTACAAATGCAACCAAATTTTGGGTTTGTAGCAATCCAAGATCCAAAGATGTACACGGATATTTTTGTTCAGAAGAATAAAATATTGGATGCTCAAGATGGAGATAAGGTTGTTGTAACCATGGAAGATTGGCCAGAAAAAGCAGATTCTCCCTTTGGTAGTATTAAACAAGTTTTAGGGAAACCAGGAGAACACCATACAGAAATGCATGCGATTCTTGCTCAATATGGTTTACCACATGAATTTCCAAAAGAAATAGAAGATTTTGCTAATAGTATAGATACCTCCATTCAAGAAGAGGAAATTAAAAAAAGAAGGGATCTTCGCGAAACCCTAACTTTTACCATAGATCCAAAAGACGCCAAGGATTTTGATGATGCTTTGAGTTTTAAGAAAATGGAAAATGGTAATTTCGAAATAGGAATTCATATTGCAGATGTTTCACATTATTTAAAACCGGGAACTATTCTGGATGATGAAGCTTACGAAAGAGCAACTTCTGTTTATTTAGTAGATAGAGTAGTACCTATGTTACCGGAAGTTTTATCTAATAATGCCTGTTCATTGAGACCAAACGAAGAAAAATATACTTTTTCTGCATTATTCGAAATAGATGGAAAAGGTCATGTTATTAGTGAATGGTTTGGTAGAACAGTAACCTTATCTGATGAGCGTTTTGCTTATGAAGAAGCGCAACACATTATTGAAACAGAAAAAGGGGATATTCCAATAGAAATTTCTATTCGTGAAAATGAATATACTGTTGGAGAGAATGTTGTAGATGCCGTTGTAACAATGAACGATCTTGCAAAGCAAATGAGAGTTAGACGAATGATAGATGGCGCAATTTCTTTTGATAAGGTAGAAGTTAAATTCGATTTAAATCAGGAAAATGAGCCAGTAGGTGTATTTTTTAAGACCTCTCAGGAAGCTAATAAATTGATAGAAGAATTTATGCTCTTAGCTAATAAAAGAGTGGCGCAATTTATAGGAAAACAAACTCCAAAAAAGACATTTGTTTATAGATGTCATGACGAGCCGGACGATTCTAAATTAAACACATTACAAACGGTAATTGCAAAATTTGGGTATAAGATTAATTTAAAAGATAAGCAATCTATATCAAGTTCATTAAATTCATTGCTTACTGATGTTCAAGGTACTAAAGAGCAAAATTTAGTAGATACCTTAACCATTAGAACCATGAGTAAGGCTTATTATAGTACCAAGAATATTGGGCATTATGGACTAGCTTTCGATTATTATTCACATTTCACTTCTCCAATTCGAAGGTATCCAGATGTAATGACACATAGGTTATTGCAAAGTTATTTGGATTCTAAGCCATCAGCTAACGAAGATGAATATGAAGTAAAATGTCACCATAGTAGTGAAATGGAAAGTTTAGCGACAAATGCAGAAAGGGATTCTATAAAATTCATGCAAGTGAAATTTATGTTAGATCATAATGATGAGGACTTTTTAGGAGTGATTTCTGGAGTAACAGAGTGGGGAATCTATGTGGAAATTGTTTCTAATAAATGTGAAGGGATGGTTCGTTTACGTGATATTAGAGATGATCATTACGATTTTGATGAAGAACAATATGCAATTGTTGGTAGAAAAAGTAAGAATATGTACCAATTAGGCGACGAAGTATATATTACTGTTAAGAACGCCGATTTAGTAAAGAGACACCTGGATTTTAATTTAATAGGAAAGAAAGAACGAATTGATTAATTATTTAGTAGATACTATCCTCCTGGATTGATGTTATTAATTATATATTCTTAGAAATGAAAAAGATTATTTTATTGCTATTCTTAGGCTGTGCATCTGTAACCTTTGCACAGGATATTACGATGGAGCTTGATAATTTTACTGAGGCTGAAATTTCCAAAGGTCTTAGAGTGAATTTCACTCAAGCTGAAGAAAATAAAGCTATTATAACAGGAACCAGCCGTGATAATGTAAATCTTCACGTTAAAAACGGCGTGTTAAAGGTGAGTATAAATTTAGACCATCTTTGGAATGAGGACAATACCGTTGTAAACATTTATTATAAGCAGTTAATAAGATTAGAAGCTAAACAAAATGCGAAGATCGACCTCTGCGGAAAAATAACTCAACCCATGATTAAACTAAGGGTTCAGGAAGGATCTGATGTGAAAGCGAATATAAATGTAGAAAATTTATATGCCAGTGTTGTTACAGGAGGAAATCTTTATATCATTGGAAATGCTAAAAAGCAGGAAATAGATGTAAAAGCTGCCGGGGATTTTAAAGGAGAGAATTTAATTGGCAACGAGGTAGAAGTTAGTATAGTTGGAGGAGGAACTGCCAGTATTTTCTCAAAAGCTTACGTAAATGCTAAAGTTAGAGCCGGAGGAACGATTTATGTTTATGGTAATCCAAAAAAAATAGACGAGAGAACCACCTTTGGAGGATCAATTAAGAAGATAAACTAAACACTTATCTTTGTAAAAATGAATTTTTTGTATGGTGCAAGATATTTTGGCTGCAATACCAATGGGAATATTTTTGGCATTCCTATTAGGTCCGGTTTTCTTCGTGCTTCTGGAGACTGCAGCCTTAAAAGGATTTAGGGCGGCAATTTCTTTTGATCTAGGAGTTATTCTGGCAGATGTAGTCTTTCTACTAATTGCTTATTTTAGTACTTCAAAAATTTTATCTAGTATAAAAGACGATCCGGGTCTCTTTATTTTTGGAGGTATGATACTTACCACGTATGGGATAATGTCGTTTATTCAGACTAAAAGATCGATTTCCTTCGAGGAGGATACCCCGGAAGTAAGAAAACTAAGTAGAAGCGATTACTTTGGGCTTGCAGCCAAAGGATTCCTATTAAATTTTATTAATATTGGTGTTCTTGGGTTTTGGCTGGGTTTAATTATTGTTTTTGGTCCCACCTTAGATATGGATTCAAATAGGATCACCGTATTTTTCTCTACAGTATTAGGAACCTATCTTTTTCTAGATGTTTTTAAGATCCTTCTGGCTAAGAAATTAAACAGAAAGCTTACTCCTGGTCGTATTTTTAAGTTAAAACGAGGCATTAGTTTGCTTATGGTTGTATTTGGCGGTGTTTTAATTACCCGCGGTATTTTTCCTAAAAAGATCGAGCGACTACAAGATCAAATAGAGATATTAGAACCAAGTAATGTGGTTTTTGATGTATCTATTAAGAAAAACATTAAGAGCTAGCTTACCCTATAATATCTGAAATCATTTCTCAATTTATTCTATAAAAAAAGCTCCCCGTTAGGGAAGCTTTTTGAGGCATCGAGCGGATTCGAACCGCTGTACGAGCTTTTGCAGAGCTCTGCCTAGCCACTCGGCCACGATGCCATTAATTTAGGTTGGCAAATGTAATAAAAAATATCTGTTCACCCACAAGTTTCTATCTCGATTTAGTACTGGAAACTGTTACCATTCCAACATCACCACCAATAGGAGGGTTAATTTTTGAAACTTCTACCCGTGCTTTTTCTACCAACCCCAATTCTTTAAATATCCTATTAAGAATTCTATCTGCTACGGTCTCTAGCAACTTTGTTTTAATAGCCATTTCTTCCTTAACAATCTTATTTAGATGTACATAGTCTATAGTATCACTTAAAGAATCTGTAAGTGCCGAGTGAGTTAAATTCCCTTTTACCATTAGATCTACACGGTAATCGCTGCCTATTTTTCCCTCTTCATCCAGACATCCGTGATAGGAGAAAACCTTGATATTTTTTAATGTTATTTTTCCCAAAATATTTTTTTACAAAGGTAAAACGGCAAGCGGTAATATTCAGTATTAAAGAGAAAAATTCAGTAGGAGGACAGTTTTGTTGTCTTACAGGTGAATTTATAGGCGAAATACTGGTTTATAGGTTCATTCTAATAGTCGATATTATAGACTTTCCGTGGTAATTTTTGATAACTTTGCGGATATTTTGAAATATAATTATGTCTGAAGTAAAGAAGTCACTCAATTTTATTGAGCAAATTATAGAAGAAGACCTAAAAGTGTCTTATACCCAAGAAGAACTTAAATTTCGTTTTCCTCCAGAACCAAATGGATATCTCCATATTGGTCATGCCTCTTCCATGTGTTTGAATTTTGGGTTAGGTGAGCGCTATCATGCCCCGGTTAATTTAAGGTTCGATGATACCAATCCAATAAAGGAAGAGCAGGAATATGTAGATGCAATTAAAGAAGATGTTCTTTGGTTAGGCTTTAAATGGGATAAGGAGTGTTATGCTTCAGATTATTTTCAGCAATTATATGATTGGGCTGTAAAGTTAATTGAGTCTGGGAATGCGTATGTTGATACTCAGACTTCCGTAGAAATAGCTGAACAAAAAGGGACTCCTACCGTTCCTGGTGCAGAAAGTCCATATAGAAACAGATCTGTTTCAGAAAATTTGGAACTTTTCGAGAAAATGAAAAATGGGGAAACCCCTGAAGGAGCTCATGTGCTTAGAGCAAAAATAGATATGGCTTCTTCAAACATGATCATGAGAGATCCTGTGATGTATAGAAGTTTACATAAAACACACCATAGAACAGGAGATACTTGGAAAATTTATCCAATGTATGATTGGGCTCATGGGGAAAGTGATTTTATAGAAAGTGTATCTCACTCTTTTTGTACGCTGGAATTCTTACCTCACCGTGATCTATATAATTGGTTTATAAGTAAGATTAGCACCGATAAAGATTTTATTCCCAAACAAAGGGAATTTGCAAGAAGAAATTTAAGCCATACTATTGTTAGTAAGCGAAAATTATTACAATTGGTAGAGAGTAAGGTTGTAAATTCTTGGGACGATCCCAGAATGCCAACTATTTCAGGTTTTAGAAGACGCGGTTATACCCCTTCATCTATTAGAAAATTTGCAGATACTATAGGGATTGCAAAAAGAGAGAACATTATTGATGTTTCTCTTTTAGAATTTTGCATTAGAGTAGATTTAAATAAGATTGCACCTCGTGTAATGGGGGTATTAGATCCGGTAAAACTGGTAATTACCAATTATAAGGATGGAGAAGAGGAGT